>DATGWP010000207.1:0-57473 GCA_035299425.1 Chitinophagales bacterium
GTTGCGCATTTCAGAAGTCATTAGTAGTTCTTCGGTTTCTCCCAATAGTTTTTTAGCTGAGTCGATTTTGGTTTGGGTTTCTGCCAACTCGCGCATTTTAATTTCTAACTCGGTCTTGGCCCGTGCAGCTTCTGTTCTTGCTTTTTGAGCTTCCTGGCGGGTAGTGGCTATTTCAAAGTTTTTCTGCTGATTTTCCTGGTTGAGCTTTTTAATTTCCTGCTGCGATGACTTGTTATTCCATTCGCTCTGCTGCTGAATGGTTTTTTGCTCCTCCATCATTTGCTGTTTCAGCTTGCGCATTTCTTCCAGCTGTTTGGCCTTGGTATCGCTACCGGTTTGTGCCAACAGCGAAACCGAAACTATGAATGATAGAAACAGAGCCGGAAGGAAAGGGGTTTTAAGCATGGCGATATATTCAAATTAAAATTAAGCAATACCATCTACAAAATACATATCTATCTGGCCTTTATTCTTGGCCTCTATTTTTCCGCGGTGCGTGCAACTGAATTTGCCTTTTACCAACTCGTAAGTAGTGCCCGATATATTAATCTTGCCTTCTTCTCCGTGCTGCTCCATACGCGCTGCAATGTTAACGGTATCGCCCCAGATATCGTAAGCAAATTTGCGCAGGCCTACTATGCCCGCAATAAGAGGCCCGGTATGGATACCTACACGTATTTCGAAGAATACACCGCCCGATTTTTCGCGTTGCTCTTTTGTGCGCTTTACAAATTCCTGCATTTCGAGCGCGGCACATATTACGTAATAGGCGTTATCAATATCTGCCTTGGGGAGGCCGCCTACGCATAAATAGGCATCGCCTATGGTCTTTATCTTTTCAATTTTGTATTTGCCAACTATCTCATCGAAATTTTTAAAATAATAATCGATTTCAGATACCAGTTGATCGGGGCTTAGCTTTTCGGCAGCACCGGTAAAGTTTTTTATATCAGCAAATAGTACCGTGGCCATGTCGTAATTCTTGGCTTTGCTTTGCCCGCTTTCCTTTAACTCGTTGGCAACCTCGGCAGGTAAAATATTCAACAACAGGTCGTCAGATTTTTTCTTTTCGGCAGCTATCAGTCGTGTATCATTCCGTTTTTGTACAAAGGCAAATACGGCCAAAGCCGCAATAATGGCCAGCAGCCCCAGGCCCATAAAAGATGCTTTCTTAATAAGCTTTTGTTTGTCTATTTCTGCTTTTGCCTGCGCCTCTTTTTTATCCTGTATGGCTTTGGCTATTTCGCGCTCCTTTTCAAAACTTGCCTGTAGCTCAAGCTGTGTCATTTTTTTAGCCAGATCTTTGGTATGGTTAGCTTCGGATAAATCGTGGAACTTAACGTGATAATCCAGCGCTTTGCTTTTATCGCCCTTATATAGGTAGGCGTAATAAAGAGCCTCGGCAGAACTTTTCTCCAGGTCAGTTTCTCCTTTGTCTTTACCTTCCTGTAAAGACATTTTAGCCAAATCGATAGCCAAATCGTATTGCTTATCGCTTAGTAAAATAAGGCACATAAGCAGCCGGCTGTGGCTGAACGATGACATAGAACCCGTTTCCTGAAAAATATCCATAGCCTGGGTTACATGCTTCATGGCCGTTTTAGGGTCGTTCTTATCATAATATATCGAGGCAATTTGCTGCAGACAACTGGCTTTGTTGTTCAGGTTGCCCGACTCCTCCGACATTTGCAGGGCTTCGTTGTATTTGGCCAGGGCGGCGTCCAGTTTACCGTTTTTATAATCCTGGTTGGCCAACTCGAAGGTTACGTTGCCGTACCATTCTTTAAAATTAGCCTCTTTGGCCACCTCCAGCGATTGGGTGTAAAGCTCCAGCGCTTTATCGTTTTCGCCAAGAGCCTCATAAATGGTGGCTTTGCCATCCAGGGCACGGGCTATATTCTTTTTGTCGCGTATTTTTTCTGCCAACATAAGTGCATGCTGGTAATAATCGAGGGCCTTGCCGTATTGGCCCTGGTTTAGTTCAAGGTTTGCCAGCCAATATTTACAAAAGGCAAGCGAGGAAGTATCATTGGTTTGCTGACTAAGTGCCTCCGCCTGCGAAATAAAAATGCGGGCCTTACTGTAATCATCAATCTTATAATTGGCTACACCTATAAGGGCTACTGCTTTGGCCTGCCCTTTTTTATAACCCATATTTTCGGCCGTTGTTTTTGCCGTGCCGGCAATTACAATACTTTCTTTGGGTTTTTGGTTTAATAGCGCCTCAGCCTTTTGGTTTAGCTGGTCCACGTCGGTTTCACCTTGTGCCTGTGCAAAAGATAGGAATATTAACAGGAAAAAAACGAGAGTAGCGGGTATCCTCATCAACCAAATTTAAATTCAATATAGAAACAAATCAGAATTACACAAAAAAGTGCTACCGCAATCGAACTGATTAAGAAGTAGTATTGGAGGGGGTAGCTGGCTAAAAACGCCTACTTCTTTTTTACAAAACTGAATTCTACTTTTTTGCTTTTGCCCTTTGAATTCCCTTCTATATATGCATAAAGATGGTTAGGGTCTTTCAGTTGGTAGACAATACGCTGAGGAAAATCGTGTGCCTTGTTTTCGGCCACAAATGAATTTTGTGTAAAGGATGTTATTTTAAACTCTACCTCTTTGCCCTTGTTTTGGTCGGGCACCAATGGAATGTAGTAGAATGAAGAACCGCGAAGAACAATCCTTATCATTTCATCTACTATAGCTTCGCCATCATCATCAGAATGGGTGCTGATAGCTGCAAAGGTGGTATCATTTACATAGTTCCATGTTTCTGTTGCCGGCCCCTTTTCCATTTTCCATGAACCTTCCAGCCACTGCACTTGCTTAATTGAGGAAGCAGATTGACCCGCCGTAAAACCATAGATAAACAGTGCACAGATAAGCGTAAGAGTGTATTTCATTATTAAACAGGTTTAAATTGTTCGAATCCCTGTTTGCAATTAAAGCAAAAACGAATGGCACGGCAAAGTGTAGAGCCAAAAGCCGAGCGCAAAGTGGTATCGGTGCTATGGCAGTGCGGGCAGCGTACCCGGTTAAGCTGCTCTTCGGTCAATTCGTCATCATTAAGCACTACAGGTGGGGCAAGGCCAAATTTTTCCAGTTTTTCTTTTGCGCCGTCTTTCATGCGGTCGCTGGTCCATTTGGTTTCAAAATCCACTTTCACCTCCACGCTATCAAATCCCAGTTTTTTTACCTCGTCGTAAATTGATTGCTTAATAACATGTATGGCCGGGCAGCCAACAAAAGTAGGGGTCATGGTAATTACAACCGAATTATCGGTAATAGCAATGCCGGTAATCATACCCATATCTACAACGGTAAGCACAGGAATCTCAGGGTCTTTCACGTTTTCCAGTGCCGACCAAATTTGCTCTTCTGTAATTTCCTGTATCAATGTTTCCATGCTGCTAATTATCAAAATCCCACCGGGTCAAATTGCACAACCTACCACTCTGCATCGATGTCTGTGCGGGTTACTTCGGTCATTTCCTCCAGCATTTGTTTTAAATACTCAGAGTGAAAACCTTTTCTGCCACCATACACTATTTTGGTTTCGTCGGTAGCAGGAACCTTAAGGCCCGCAGCTTCTATCACTGGTGTTACTTTTTGCAGCCAACGGGTCTTCAATTCATCTTCGCCGGCAAAAACTCCTTCGCTTATCAGTTCGGCATCGGTTTCATCCTTTTCAAATATGCCAAGTGCATACGGCCATGCGTAGTTAAGCGCCGATTGCATGCGCGCTTTGCTCTCCTCGCTGCCGTTACCCAGTTGTTTTACAAACGTATCGCCATGCATTACATGGTATTTAATTTCTCCTTTTACCTTTTTGGCAAGCTGTGCCAATGGCTGAAACGATGATTGGGTAAGCATATCGTAGCGCAGTAGCTCGGCATGGTCGAACAGAAACTGGCGCACAATGCTAAAGTCATACTCGCCAATAGGCAACTCAACAAACTGGCAGCTTTTGAAATCTTTTTCCTGTCGCTTAAACGCCAGTGTATCGGGGTCGGCTTCGCCGAACAGGGTATTTAATATACTATAAAGGGCCTGTGCATGGCCAATTTTATCCTGTGCCATACTGCTGAAGGCAAGGTCTTCTTCCAGCATAGGGCCTATTCCGGTCCATTCGCTGTTACGGTGGCCGATAACAAGCGCATCGTCAGCCATTTTATACAATAGATTCTTTAGTGCGTTACTCATACTGTTTGCTTTTGCTGTTTCTGAAATTTCTCAATTCTATCTCTCACCTTGTAATAGGCCGGGTCGCGGAAATGCTTTTCAGGTGTGGTTTCAAAAATGTCCTCATCTTCAGTGGCAAAGGTGTATACATCGCTGGTTTTGGTAACCCACAAATTGGTGGTTTTACCACGGCGGGCGTATTGTTCTTTTGCCAGTATAAGGGCCATATCGGGTGTTGGTGCATGCACAATGCCTACGTGTATCACCTGCTTACCGCGTTTATCCTGGTGAAAAACCTCCCACGTAATTAAATGGCTGTTGGTGTGGGTTTCACCATCGGTTATTTTTTTAAAATCAAGCCTGTTTACTCTCGGATCTAACGAACTCATATAGTTTTTATTTAAGCTAAAGGAACCTGGTATTTTTCAGAAGGATTCATTAAGGCCTGGCGCACCCAGCGGCCGGCCTCTTCGGCAAACTTACGCACGGCAATACGCTCGGCATTGCAAGGGCCATCGCCGTTTATCACGCGCTTAAACTCATCCCAATCGGGGTCGCTGAACTCCCAGATGCCATCATTGTTTTTTCTAAGATTAGGGTCGGGGAAGGTAATATCCAACTCCCATATTTTAGGCACGTATTGATCGAGAAACTGGTTGCGCATATCATCGTTGCTGGCCAGTTTTATCTTCCACTTCATCAGCTTTTCGCTGTGGGCGCTTTGCTTATCGGTAGGACCGAAAAAGTGCAACAGCGGGCGGTACCAGCGGTTGATAGCATCCTGCAAAATAGCACGCTGGTGCTTAGTGCCGGTAGCCAGGTAAACCACATTATCGTGGCCCTGCTTTAAATGGAAACTCTCTTCGTAGCAGATTCTCTCCAGCGCACGGCAGTAAGGGCCGTAGCTGCCTTTGCTGTTTATTACCTGGTTTACTATGGCGGCACCATCTACCAAAAAGCCTATCACGGCTATATCGGCCCATGTGTAGGCCGGGTAATTAAACACGTTGCTATATTTAGATTTACCGTTAATTAAATCGTTCAGCATTTGCTCGCGGGTTTTGCCCAGCGTTTCGGCAGCCGAGTAAAGCAACTGGCCGTGGCCTATTTCATCCTGCACCTTGGCTATAAGCGCCAGCTTGCGGCGGAAATTAGGGGCACGGGTTATCCATGTGCCCTCGGGCAATGCGCCCACTATTTCTGAGTGGGCGTGCTGCTCAATCATACGTATTAGCTGTTTGCGGTATTCTACCGGCATCCAGTCCTGCGGTTCAATTTTTTCGCCGCGGGCAATGCGCGATTCAAAGGCCTCGAGTTTTTCGGGGTCTTCTACCGTGGTATTCATGCGTTTTGCATCTTCTTCTGAAAGATTTGTGCTTCCGTACATGGTTTATAATTTAAGTCCTTTTAATAATAAGTCAGAAATATCGTTTGCGATTTGCTCCTGCGATAAGTTTTCATCGGAGTGGTATAACTCATAGGTAGCGTTAAGCGCCGAAAAAATGGCGAAAGCAATCAACTTAGAGTTCATCTTTTTAAAGTCTCCTTTTTTTATGCCTTTGTCAATTATATCGCGGAACTTCATTTCATATTCAAAGCGCAGCTTTTTGAATTTGCCCAGGTTAGGCTGCTCCAGAAACATCCACTCGTTAAAGAAAACCTCCGACGCCTCCAGATTGTTCGCAATCACATTTATATGCGCCTTGATAGCCGCTTTTAGTTTGCGTGGGAATTTCTCTTCGGTAATAACAGCATTATCATAGGCTGTAAAAAACTGCTGAGCCATATCAAAGCATATTTCGCGCAGCAAATCATCTTTACTTTTGTAATGGTTGTACAGGCTGGGGGCCTTCATGCCAACCTCTTTGGCCAGCTCACGCATACCAATGGCCGCATAGCCCCGCTCGCGGAAAAGCCGCTGCGCCGATTGCCTTACTTTCTCTTTGGTTGTTTGTGTTGCTGCCATAAACTAACAAGTGTTAGCAAAACTAAAGAATTGTTTTGAAACTAACAAGTGTTAGTTTGCGGGTTCTATTTTATGGCCCAGGTCTGTCAAAAATTGTCTTAATAAAGAGTAGGTCTTAGAATCTGCTATTAAAAAACCTAAGGGTTTATTCATTAAATTCTCACACCCAAAACATATATTCAGAACGGACACAATTTGTTGGTTGCCATCATAAAAAACCAATGCATCTCTAAACACAGGAGGGCACCTCCATTTCGGAACCTCATCGATTTCTGTATTCAAAATTTCTATTAGTGTTTGCGCACGGGGTTCTGATCGTTTAAAAAAACCAATCTTCTCGCTGGACCAGTGAAATTCATTTTTGTCATTAATCAGCACCGGGTCTTCTTTTGGCTTAAATAATTCAAGGTATCGCTTTTCTTCCCCGGGTATTAAAATGGCCCCCCGCTTTTTTCGCTCATGTAAATTTTTGAACTCTTCATCATCTTTACTCATAAACGCCTCGTATTCAGCTCCTCGTAGAAGTGAATAAGTTTCAATATAGTCAAACTGTAGAGTATAGATGTATTCTGCCGAAGAAATCTTTTTAACCATAGGCTATACTAATATAGAAAAGGTCGCTAATACTTCTAAGGAATAGTTATGTTTTGGAAATCTATATAATAACAGTATATTTGCGCCAGAATTATTAGAGGTAGAGGGGACGAGAGTCCCCTCTCTTATTTTTAGGACATGAATTTTGAAGTAATAAAGACGAAGATTGAGGAATGGCTACAGCCCCTGCTGGAGGAGAAAAACCTGTACCTGGTAGACATTAAATTTCCGATGGGCCGCCAGATAGAAGTATATGTAGACAGCGACCAGGGCATACACATTTCGGAGTGTGCCGATATCTCAAGATTTTTAGAGAAGAATCTGGATGGTAGTGGCCTGGTGCCCGAAAACTACATACTGGAGGTGAGCAGCCCCGGTATGAGCAATCCGCTGAAAGTACCCCGCCAGTATAAGCGCCGCGTGGGCAGTATGCTGGAAGTGGTTAAAAACGATGGCACCCAGATAGTAGGGCGCCTGGTAGAGGTAGGCGACCAGAAAATTAAATTGCGCGAAGAGCCTGAAGAAAAGAGCAAAAGCCAGAAGGCCAAAAGCAAGGACAAACCCGAAGAACCAAAAGAATACGAATTAGGATTTGACGAGATAAAGAAGGCCGTTTTACAATTTAAGTTTTAAGCATTTTCTCAACTAAAACCATAAATCTTCAAAACAAAAATTTAATACCATGAACAGTTTAGAACTGATTGACTCGTTCAGCGAGTTCAAGCAAATGAAAAATATCGATCGCCCGACTATGATGAAGGTGCTCGAGGATGTGTTTCGTACGCTGCTTCGTAAGAAGTATGGAGATGTAGACAACTTCGATATAATAGTAAATACCGATAAAGGCGATTTGGAAATATGGCATAGACGTGAGATTGTGGAAGATGATGCAGTTGAGAATCCCATCACACAAATTGGCATTACTGATGCCCAGAAGATAGAAGAGGATTTTGATATTGGTGAAGAAACCTATGAAAAAATTACCCTGGAGAGCTTTGGCCGCCGTGCAGTATTAGCTGCCCGCCAGACCCTGGCTTCGCGCGTGGGTGATTTAGAGAAGGATGAGATATTTAAGAAGTATAAAGACCGTATAGGCGAGATTATCTCTGCCGAGGTTTACCAGGTGTGGAAGAAAGAAATTTTGTTGCTGGATGAAGAAGGTAATGAGCTTTTGTTGCCAAAATCGGAGCAGATTAAAACTGATTTCTTTAAGAAAGGTGAAGCAGTTCGCGCTGTAGTGAAGAAAGTAGAATTACGCAACGGTACACCATTTATCATTCTTTCAAGAACTGATAACGCTTTCCTTGCGAAGTTGATGGAAGCTGAGGTGCCTGAAATTTTTGACGGCCTGATAGTGATAAAGAACATAGTACGCGAACCGGGCGAAAAAGCCAAGGTGGTAGTAGAAAGCTTCGACGACCGTATTGACCCGGTAGGAGCCTGTGTGGGTGTTAAGGGTTCACGTATACACGGTATAGTGCGTGAGTTGAAGAACGAGAACATTGATATTATAAACCATACCGGTAACCTATCGTTGATGGTGCAGCGTGCCCTGGCCCCGGCCAAGATAACCTCGCTGGATATTAACCAGGAAACCAAGCGTATTTCGGTTTACCTTGCACCAGACCAGGTTTCTTTGGCAATAGGTAAGCGCGGTGTAAATATTAAACTTGCCAGCCGGTTAGTTGGTTTTGAGATTGATGTGTACCGTGAAAACGAAGAGGGCAATGAGGAGGAATACGATATTGACCTTGACGAATTTGCAGATGAAATTGAAGACTGGATGATAGATGAGTTGAAGAAGATTGGTTGCGATACAGCTAAGAGTGTGCTGAACCTGAGCGATGATGAGCTGGTGCGCCGTACCGACCTGGAAGAAGAAACCATCAAAGAAATTCGCCGCATATTATCGAGCGAGTTTGAAGGTGACCAGAAGTAGTGTTGGCAATGAAGAGGAACAAACAAAAAGCAAATAAGTAATGCGTAACTGGCAATGTGGCCGGTTGCGCATTGCCCAGAAACGAGATTACTAGTTTACTAAAAACAATACATGGCAGAAGCAAAAGCAATTCGATTAGCAAAAGCAGGGGCAACCTACAACGTGTCGCAGGACCACATCCTGGAGGCGCTGAAGAAGGCGAAGTTTGCACTTACGGGTAACCCGAACGAGAAACTCTCGGCGGAGATGATTGCTGTACTCGATAAGGAGTTTGGTGCTGACAAGACTATTAAGCAACAGGCTGATAGCACAGCCAATATTGAAAAAGCCAAGAAGGAAACTATTGAGGCTAAGGAAGACAATATTGCTACGCACAAAAAGGAAAAGGAAGAAAAGGAAATTCTGATAACCAGCAATGCTGCCCCTAAGGAAGAGAAGAAGGAGCCTGTAAAAGAGAAGGAACCTGAAAAGCCGAAGGAGGAGATTAAAGAAAAGGAAGTTGTAAAGGAGAAGGAACCGGACGAGCAGCATATAGTTGCTAAAAAGACAACTCTTGAAGGCCCGAAAATTGTAGGGAAGCTTGAGCCTGAAGACAAGACCAAAAAGACTACCGCTAAAAAGAAGAAGGAAGAGGAAGTAGCCCCCGTGGTGGAGCAAAAGCCGGTAGTAGAGGAAGTAAAACCGGTAAAGAAGGACAAGCCTGAACCGGAGCCTGAAATTAAAATTGAAACCAAGTATCAAACGCTGGAGGGCACCAAAGAGGTAGGTAAAATTGACCTGTCGCAGTTTGACCCTAAGCCGAAGAAAAAGGATGATAAAGCTGCCGTTTCGGGCGACAAGAAGCCACGCGAACGCAAGCTGGTAAAGAAGAAGGAACGCGCACCACTTGGCGGCGACCAGTATTACGATAAGAAAGTTGAGAATTTCCAGCGCAAACGCGATGGAGTGGGAGGAAATACAGGCTTTAAGAAACCGGAAGTAGGTGCAGCGCCACCTGAAATTACCGAAAAGCAGATTGAGGATAAGATCAGGGCCACGATGGCCAAGATACAGGCCCAAACCAGCAAGAGCGACCGCTCTAAACTGAGAAGGGGCAAGCGTGAAGCGATACAGGAAAAACTGGAGGCACAACAGGAAGGCATGCAAAACAACAAGCTACAGGTAGCCGAGTTTATTTCGGTATCTGAGTTGGCCAGCCTGATGAACATGGCGCCTGTGCAGATTATTTCTACCTGTATGCAGCTGGGTGTAATTGTTTCTATCAACCAGCGCCTTGATGCTACTGTAATAGAACTGGTTACTGCCGAGCATGGTTTTGAAGTAGAATTTATTTCGGCTGCCGACCAAACCGCATTTAAAGAAGAAGAGCCGGATAAGCCGGAAGACCTTACACCACGTGCCCCTATTGTAACAATCATGGGTCACGTTGACCACGGTAAAACATCATTGCTGGATTATATCCGCAAAACCAACGTGGTGGCAAAAGAGGCCGGCGGTATTACCCAGCACATTGGTGCTTACGAGGTAACTACACAGGATGGCCGTAAAATATCTTTCCTGGATACACCGGGCCACGAGGCGTTTACCGCTATGCGTGCACGGGGTGCCAAGGTTACCGATATAGCGGTGATAGTAATTGCTGCGGATGATGCCGTGATGCCTCAAACAAAAGAAGCTATCAACCACGCGCAGTCGGCAGGTGTACCCATGATTTTTGCCTTCAACAAGATTGATAAAGATGGTGCCAATGCGGATAAAATTCGCGAGCAACTATCGGGTATGAATATACTGGTAGAAGAGTGGGGCGGCCCTTACCAAAGCCAGGAGATTTCGGCTAAGAAGGGATTGAATATTGACCTATTGCTTGAAAAGATTTTGATACAGGCTGAGTTGCTTGAGTTGAAAGCTAATCCTAAGCGTTTGGCTACCGGTTCGGTTATTGAAGCCACGCTGGACAAAGGCCGTGGTTACACTACTACCCTGTTGGTGCAAAATGGTACGCTTGAAATGGGCAGCATAATAGTTGCCGGCCCTTACATGGGTAGAATTAAAGCCATGTTTGACCATACAGGTACCAAGATGAAAGAAGCAGGCCCATCGGTACCAGTGCAGGTGCTGGGTTTAAATGGTGCGCCGCAAGCAGGTGAAAAATTCAAGGTATTTGATAACGAGGCTGATGCTAAGGAACTGGCTACCAAGCGCGCACAAATTGAACGCGAAACCGGTATCCGTACCAAGAAACACATTACACTGGATGAAATCGGACGCCGTTTGGCACTGGGTAACTTTAAGGAACTTGGATTGATTCTGAAGGGCGATGTGGATGGTTCGGTAGAGGCCCTTGCAGATTCATTGCTGAAACTTTCAACTGAAGAAATTCAGATTAAGATTATACACAAGGGTGTGGGTGCCATCTCTGAGTCGGATGTATTGTTAGCTACCGCATCTGATGCTATCGTAATAGGCTTTAACGTTCGTCCATCGCAAAATGCGAAGAAGATTGCTGAGGCTGAAGGCGTAGATATCCGCTTATACTCTATCATCTACAACGCTATTGAAGAAATTAAGAGCGCTATGGAAGGCTTGCTTGAGCCGAAGATAGAAGAGAAGGTGATTGGTATGCTGGAGGTGCGCAACGCTATCTTTGTAAGCAAGGTGGGTACTATTGCGGGTTGCTTTGTAAAAGAAGGCCGCATACTCAACAAATCGAAGGTGCGCGTAATACGCGATGGCATAGTAATACATACCGGAACCGTAGCCGGCCTGAAACGCTTTAAGGATGATGCCAAGGAAGTGGTTAGCGGCTTAGAGTGCGGTGTAATGGTGAAAGACTACCAGGACATTAAAGAAGGCGATATGATTGAGGTGTTTGAAGAAATAGAAATACAACGTAAGCTGTAAGGCCCGGCCGGGCAAGACTTCCGAAGTTGTAAAAACTTCGGAAGTCTTTAGACAAAGCCACCGCAATTGCGGTGGCTTTTTTATTTTTAGGATATGGATTTCTCCAACGATAAAATATCGCAGATAGTGGGAATTATCATCGCCTCGGTATTTTTAACCGGTGTAGTGGTAGAGTATTTGCTAAGCCGGTTACTGAAGAAAAACTATTTCTCGTCAGAATTTTTCATCATCAATTTAAGCATTGCATCGTTGCAACAGCTAACAGATGTATTGAGCAAGGTGATATTTCTTACCGCTTTTATTTTTGTGCAGCAGCATTATTCTATACAGAAATTTTTAGGATGGAGAGAGATAGAAGCGAACAACCCATTTAGTCCGTTTAATCCATTAGTGCTTTTAAACTATGTTTTTGTATTAGTAGTAGCAGATTTTTGTCAGTACTGGCTGCACCGGTTTAGCCACGAGGTTAATATTATGTGGGCAGGCCACATTACTCACCATAGCAACAGTGAATACAACTATGGGGTAGCCCTGCGCCAAAACGCGCTGGAGAATATCTACACATGGGTGTTTTATATGCCGCTGGCATTTTTTGGTATACCCTGGCAAATGTTTGTAGCGGCATATGCCGTAAGTTTAATCTGGCAGTTTTTGGTGCATACGCGCATGGTAAACAAACTTGGGTTTCTCGAAACCTTTATGTCAACCCCTTCGCATCACCGGGTTCACCACGGCAAAAATCCGCAGTACATCGATAAGAACTACGGTGCCTTTTTTATTATCTGGGATAAGATGTTTGGCACGTTTGAGCCCGAAGTGGAAGAAGTAGAGTATGGCATTACCGAACCCCTCCGCAACCAAAACCCTGCATGGAGCTGCGTGCATCACCACGTTTCTATTCTAAAAACAGTAAGAGCCGAGCCGCAATGGAAACAAAAAATGAAATGGATAATTGGTAAGCCGTCGAAAATTTATGCAGACCAAAAATCAGAGGAAGAATATATACTTTCAATAACCACACAACCGGAGAAAAAGTTTTATGTGTTTATCAATTTTTTGCTGATAGCCATTGGCGGCTTTTTAGCGGTCAACTACTACGAGCAAACCCACAACGTTTTCATTTATCTGTTAGCCCTGACGGGTGTTATAATTAGCTTTTCAATTTTCAGCGCGCTTCTGGAGAATCAGCACTGGGCCGACTATGCCGAGGTTACGCGTTTGTTCTTAATTGCAGGAGCGGGCCTATTGTTTGCCTTTAATAATGATACACTTATTATAGGTGTAGGCACCATTGCAATAGCGGTGCTGCTGCTGTTATTTACCTGGTTTATAGCCAACCCGTATAGACGAAGGCTTGCTGCTACCTGATGGACTGGTAAACCTGCATTGTTTTCCCAGCAACAGTTTTATCTGTCATAGTCTGGGCATGCGCCCATCCGGTTTCTATCATACTTTCCCTTAGTTGAAAGTCACTTAAGATTTTTAAGATTGCCCTGGCTATTTCATCGGGTGATAGCGGGTCTACGTATATAGCGCTTTTGCCACCTGCCTCTTCCATTGAGCCACCACCGGTTGTTATAACCGGTAATCTGCTAAATAGCGCCTCTGCTACCGGCATACCAAAGCCCTCGTATAAAGCGGGAAATACAAGCAAGCTGGCCGACTGATAAATAGCAGGCATATCTTCGTTACTTACACCGGTCAGTATTTTTACACGGCCTTGCAAACCCCTCGAAGAAATCAATGCGTTTATTTCATCCAGCATATTACCTGCACCGCCCACTAAGATCAAATCTTCTTCTAACTTATTCTTTACTAAATCGAATGCCTCTACAACTGCTTTCTGATTTTTACGCGGAAAGAAAGAACCTACATGAAGCAGATACTTTCCAGGCAAATTATATTTCTTAATTGTGCTGGCTCTTTCTTCCTGATTAATCGTTGTTTGAAATTCTCCCGCTATGGGCGGCGGAATTACAAACACTTTTTTTTCATCAACCCCATACAGCTCAACAATGTCTTTTTTTGTTTCAGAACTCACAGCAATTATTTTATCAGCCACTTTGGCGGCATACTGCGTTTTGGCCTTGTACATCATCCGGTCCAAGTACGGGTACTGCTCTTTATCTTTCAGAAAGATAAGGTCGTGGATAGTAACTACGGTCGGTATGCCGGTATATGATATGCCATAGGGCAATTCATTACTTAGGCCATGGTATACGCTAATCCTGTTTTTAAGCAGTTGCTTTTTGATACTAAATGTGCGCCAGATAGGATGAGCCGAGCGCTGTAATTTTGTTTCGGGGAAAATCAATTTAAAGTTTCCATCTAAACTGTTCAGGAACTCTTCTTTTGTTTTTGATGCAAACAAGAGGTAATCATTGCCAGTATAATCGCGCATAAGTGCATTGAGCAAATTACGCGAGTAATTGCCAAGGCCCGAGCCATTGTTTAAAGCCCGTTTTGCATCAAACCCAATCCTCATGCGTATTTGAATTTAATAGCGCGGTAATATTTCAAAAAAACTTCCCGGCTAAGGTGATAACAAATAAACAAGCCGGTAACTCCATCGGTAAAACCCAACTCAACAAAATAAGTGCGTATGAACTTTACCGGTGGGCTAAACAAGAGTTTGAGTAGGAGAAACAAAAAGCTTTCGTTTTTTAAATGCTGCGCGCTAATGGTAGCAAACTTCTCTCGTTGCGATAAAAAGGTCTCGCGGGTTGGGTAAGTATCGTGCAAAATGTCACCAAGCATTACTGCGACAACTTCACTTGGATCATTCGGTGTAAATTTATCGTGGGGATTAATACCCTGCCATTCCCCGCTTCCTTTTTTCCATAAGCGTATTTTACTATCGGGGTACCAACCGCATGTTTTTACCGGCTTTCCGCAATAAAAATTTAGCCGGTTAATGCGATAGTGTTGTGCGGTGGTATTGTTTTCTTTTTTCCATTGAGCAATGGCCAATAGTAGTTCAGGGCTCAATGTTTCATCAGCATCAAGTGATAATATCCAATCCTTGGCAGCCTGCTCTTTTGCCCAGTTTTTTTGCTGAATGTGCCCTTCAAATTTGTGCTGCAATACGCGCGCGCCCATTTGTCCGGCAACTTCAACCGTGCGGTCGCCGGAGAATGAATCTACTACTACAACCTCATCGGCAATGGCATGGACCGAGCGGATACATTTGCCAATGTTTTCCTCTTCGTTCATAGCAATAATAACTACCGATAACTGCTTACTCATTGCGGAATTGGTTCATTAATACCAGCAGAAAGGTAAGATAAAATCCTGCGCCTATCTGTTCTTCAAAAGTAGCTTCAGTAAAAAACGAGGAAAAGATAGTAAGGTGGAGGATGAGCATGAGCCAATTGGTGTAATGCCTGTTTACAATCAAAGGATACAAGAATGCTAATAAAAACAATAGCAGGCCTATAATGCCGGTACTTGCCAAAGTCCACAATAACTGATTGTGCGGCATCTTACGGTCTATTTCGGGCAGATCGGGATAGTGGCTGGCGTAAAAATTTGCCATCTCTGTTTTCAAATCTCCGGCACCGGCACCCAGCCACAAATTCTGTTTAGCAATTTCAATACAACCTTTCATAGATACTACGCGGATACCATCGGATAGATTTTTTACTTCTCCACTCCTGTAGGTAAAGTAATCGTAGCGCATGTATTCATACTTGTTTTTAAAACTGGGTATATACTTTACTGCCAGGTAGGGCGCGGCGGTTAGTAGCGCAAGACTAATTACTCCAATTGCAAGGCTTCTTTTTATAATAATAAGCCGCACCAGCAATACAAACACGCCTACGTATAGCGCCAGCAGGCTACTGCGCACCGATAGTATATGCAAGGCTGCAAAAAAGTAAACCATAAAAAAGAAAAGCATCCACCGCTCATTTTTATGTAACAGGTGCAGTTGCTTTTCGGCCATATACCAACAGCAGAAAAAGGCAAAGGCAATCATTAATGTAAACCGTATATGGCTGATGTGGCTATGTTTAAAGGGGATGGGTATGGCATGGCCGCGTAAAAAGGAGTCGTTGATTTCTGCATAGTTTAAGTAATAGTTGGAAAGGACTACAGCAGAACTAAGAAGCATGATGGCCACAAAGCCGTAGAGGATGGCAATAAATTTTCCGCGCGATAACCTGGTGATGCCTGCAAAGGCAAGGGGTAAGGCAATGAATGGCAGTTTAATGCGGACCCATGTAAGCCATTCTGCTTTGTCGGCTGAGTATAATCCTGAAAAAAGAACTATACCGAAGAAAAGAAACAGCACCAATAGTTCTTTTCTTTTTAAATACTGTTTGATGGTTTCAACGGGGCCGTTGTATAGCAGAGCGGCAACAATAAGGGCTATCATACCAATGCTGGCCACGGCACGCGATGTAACGAAACCTATAAAAATGCACAGACAACAGGCTACTATCAGCCACTGAAAGCTATTTTCACTTACATAGTTTTTGATAGAAAGCTTAGTTTGCACGAATGAGCTTTGAAAAAGGATTTTAATTTTAAAGCATAAACATAAAACACTTGTCCGATAAAAATCTGATAACCGATTTTAAAACGCTGGCCCGCACCATATCATTGGTAGAAAACGAGGCGGAAGGTTTTGAAACCCTGCTGGAGCAGTTATCACCTAATGATATACCAGTTACCGGTTTTACAGGCCCGCCTGGTGCCGGCAAAAGCACGCTGCTAAACGCCGTTATTGGCATTTTATTGGGCGAAGGAAAGAAAATAGGATTGGTGCTTGTAGACCCCTCCTCGCCCTTTAACCTGGGTGCGTTGCTGGGCGACCGCCTGCGCATGAGCGCACATTTTAATAACGAAAACCTGTTCATCCGTTCGGTGGCATCGCGCGGCTCACTGGGCGGGCTTAGCGATAAAATTATTGAAGTAGTAGAAGTAATGCGCAGTTATCCGTTTGATTATATTTTTATAGAAACGGTAGGGGTAGGCCAAAGCGAGGTAGAAATAGCCGGACTGGCAGACACCACGGTTGTAGTGCTGGTGCCCGAATCGGGCGATTCGGTGCAGGCCATGAAAGCGGGCTTGATGGAAATAGCCGACCTTTTTGTAATAAACAAGGCCGACCGTGCTGATGCCGAAAGCCTGGTAAACTCGCTGCAACATCAATTGCACATAAGCGGCCGTGAGCATATACCGGTATTAAAAACTGTGGCCGTAGAATCTAAAGGTGTGAAAGAGCTGATAGCCGGTATATCGGTAGTTAAACAAAGCGGCAACGAAGGCAGAAAGGCTATCTTGCTAACCGAAAAGGCACTGCGCATTATAGCCCGCAACCGCATGAAAAACTTTGACCGTGAAAAACTGAAAGCAGATATAACCCTACAGGCAGGCAAAGCCGATTTTAATTTATACCGGTTTGTGAAACCGTATCTTTGAATAACCCATGATTCACCAGCTTTCTATAGATGATTTTCTATTGCAATCAAAAGGCCGCCTGGTATTGGATGTGCGCAGCGAGGGTGAGTTTAATTACGGGCATATACTTAATGCTACCAGTCTGCCGCTATTTAATAACGAAGAGCGGAAAATAGTAGGCACCAGCTATAAACAACAAGGGAAGAACGAAGCAATACTGCTGGGGCTGGATATTGTTGGAAAGAAGATGAGCGAATTTGTTCGGTTTGTTCAGCCGCTACTTAAAGACAATAAAGTATTTGTGCATTGCTGGCGCGGAGGAATGCGCAGTGGTAGCATGGCATGGCTGCTTAACCTTTTTGGATACGAGGTGTATGTTTTAAAAGGTGGTTACAAGGCTTATCGCCATCACGTGCTGGAAGGGCTTGCTAAAAAATTCAACTACATAGTAATAGGTGGGCGCACCGGTAGCGGAAAAACGAAAGTACTGGCAGAATTAAAGCAGATGGGCGAGCAGGTGGTAGACCTTGAGGCTTTAGCCAATCATAAAGGTTCTGCTTTTGGTGCCCTGGGGCAGCAGAAACAACCCTCTACCGAACACTTTGAAAACCTGCTGGCAGAAGAATTAAAAAAATTTGATGCGAGCCGCAGGGTGTGGTTAGAAGATGAGAGTAAAACTATAGGCAGGGTTTTTCTTGACCTGAATTTTTGGAACCATCTGCGGCTTGCACCGGTATTTGCTATTGAACTACCGGTTGAAACACGTGTAGAAAAGCTGATAGAAGAATACGGAACGTTTTCAGCAGAGGAGTTAAAGGCATCGTTTAATAATATTGAACGCCGGCTAGGCAACGAACAATGGAAAAACGCCATAGCCGCCATAGAAGAGAAGGATTTGAAAAAGGCTACCGAAATAGCGCTGCGCTATTACGATAAGGCTTACGACAAAGGGATAGCCATGAAGGAAACAAAAGAAGTTTACCGGTTTGCTTTTCAAAGTGATGATATTAGCCATATTGCAGACCACTTGTTGACAGAAGCCGACAAAATAAGTACCACCAACCAAAGCAGTGTTTAACCCAAATGGTATTCAGCAGTGTAATATTTCTTTGTTATTTCTTTCCGGTGGTGCTGGGTGTTTACTTTATTATACCTAACAAACTGAAAAACTACTGGCTACTTATTGCCAGCGTATTTTTTTATGCCTGGGGTGCGCCAAAGTTTATAGGGGTGGTGCTGACTGTTTTGGTAATTGACTATTACCTGGGTAACCGGATTTACACCACGGAAGGCAAAGCAAAAAAAATCTACCTGTTGCTTTCCATTGTGCTGAATATTGGAATGCTGTTTTATTTCAAATACTTCAACTTTTTTATTGAGAACATAAACAGTCTTTTAGGAGAGTTTGGTGCTTCGCCAATTACCTGGACTAAGATAGTGCTGCCAATAGGAATTTCATTTTTTGTTTTTCAGGAAATAAGCTACACCGTTGATATTTTTCGCGGAGAGCATAAACCGCTAAAAAAGTTCAGCGACTACATGCTTTTTATTTTTCTGTTCTCGCATCTCATTGCCGGCCCTATTGTTACCTATAATGTACTAGCCGATGATATAGTTGACCGAAGGAAAAAATTGAACAGTGATTATATACTGACCGGGTTTTTCCGTTTTAGCATAGGACTCGCGCGAAAAGTTTTAATTGCCAATACGCTGGGATTGGTGGCCGACCAGATTTTTAAAACGCCGGTTGACCAACTAACATCGGCCGATTGCTGGCTGGGGGCTATTGCGTATACCTTCCAGCTTTATTTTGACTTTTCCGGTTACTCGGATATGGCTATTGGTATTGGAAAAATGCTAGGGTTCGATTTTCCTGAAAATTTTAATTCGCCCTATGTTTCGCAAAGCATTACAGAGTTCTGGAAACGCTGGCACATAACGTTGGGTAACTGGATGCGCCGGTATCTTTATATTCCTCTTGGAGGCAACAGGGCATCTGCCGGAAGGGTTTATCTGAATTTGTGGATTGTGTTTTTGCTTTCGGGCTTATGGCATGGCGCCAGCTGGACCTTTGTGATTTGGGGAGCCTATCATGGGTTTTTTATAGCCAGCGAAAGATTCCTGCATGATAGGATTTCTTTTTCGCTGCCACGCATAATCAAGATTCCGCTGACATTTTTAATAGTGCTGGTAGGCTGGGTTTTTTTCAGGGCCGATACAATTACTTATTCGCTGGATATGCTGAAGCAAATGTTTTCATTCGGCAATATGACTATCAGTATATCCCTACTTAATGGTTTTACATATATGCTTATTGTGGCGGGTTTCTTTTCTTTTATAAATGCTATTCGTCCGATAAACGCTATTACATTGGGAATGTTTAGCGTAGAAGGAAATATAATAAAAGTGTCTTTGCGGTTTGTGCTTACGATTTTACTATTTGCTATTTGCCTGGGGGTAGTAGTTACTTCCGGGTTTAATCCATTTATATATTTTAAGTTTTGATTACACGGACAATAAAAATATTATTTATAGCAACAATATGCGCAGTTATCCTGGCGCCTGCCGTTCAGTTTGTATTTCAATATCCGCGTATTGATGAACAATACCTATGGCTTGCCGGTAAAACTGAAAAAATAGAATTACCGGTTTTTAGTTTTAAAGACTGGCTTGAAGAAAAGTATCAGTCTACTGTTACTGCCTACCTTGAAAACACCATAGGCTATAGAACGTTCTTTATACGTGGCACCAACGAATGGCATTATAAAGTTTACCGCGATGTTTATAGTAATATGGTGGTTGGCAAAGACGATGGACTTTACTGGAAAGAGTATGTAGAGGCCTATATCGGGGCGAACGTTATTGGCTACGATTCTATACTACACCGGTGCCAACGCGCCCGGCAGCTTCAGCAAAAAATGGATAGCATGGGCAAAAAGTGCCTGTTTGTTATGTTGCCCGGCAAAGCTTCCAATACTATCGAAACAATACCCGACCATTATATATGGCGAAAAAAAACCAACAACTATGAACTGCTAAAGAAGGCGTTTACGGAAACCGATATTACTTACATTGACCTCTACTCTTATTTTCAGCAAATAAAAAAGACGGCGAAGTACCCCTTATTTCCGAAGTATGGAACGCATTGGAGTATTTATGCCGGCGGGCTTGGTGCCGATACAATTATCCGATACCTGCAGCAGCAATGGCACTATAACTTTAACCAGTACTATATAGATACAACAGAGCTTTCCAACAACCCGCGATTTACCGATGCGGATATGTATGAGTTGCTGAATATTGTTTCGGAAATTCCACAACCCGAATTGGCCTATCCGCATTATGTGGTTGACACAACCCGGGGTAAGATGCAAACCGCTAAAATGCTTATGATTGGCGACAGTTATATGTTTACATTGCACCAATCGGGTTTAATGCCAGCTGCAGCAGGTGAAAACCTGGGATATATCTTTTACGGGAAGGGTGTAAGAGACCATAATACCAATGAAACAGGCAAGAAGGCCGCTGAGATAGATTTAGCTGCCGAACTGGAAAAAACGGATGTAGTGGTTTTTGTGTTTACCGAAATTAACCAGGAGGAATTTGACTTTGATATGTGTGAACGGTTTTTGAAGGCACTGGAAAATAAAAAGGATGGAACAAATTAAACTAACCCAACATAGCCACGGTAGTGGCTGCGGATGCAAAGTAGCTCCGGCCGTATTAGAAGAGATATTAAAAGATACCGGACAAGGCTTTAGCACCGATAAATTATTGGTAGGTAATGAAACAAAGGATGATGCTGCTGTATATGATATGGGTGATGGAATGGCGCTGATAAGCACAGTAGATTTTTTTACACCTATAGTAAACGACGCATTTACCTATGGCCGCATAGCTGCCGCCAATGCACTTAGCGATGTATATGCCATGGGCGGCAAGCCTTTTTTGGCTATTGCCATACTTGGTTTCCCTACTGAGAAGATAAGCGCAGAGATAGCGCGACAAATAATTGCAGGCGGAAAAAGTGTATGCGCACAGGCGGGTGTTACACTGGCAGGTGGACATACCATAGATGCACCTGAGCCGTTTTTTGGCCTGGCGGTTAACGGTATGGTACCGGTAAAAAATCTGAAACAAAATTCAACTGCAAAGTCAGGTGATTTACTTTTTCTAACTAAACCTTTAGGGACGGGTAAGCTGGCTACAGCTTTAAAAAGAGATTTGATAACTGAAGATGGAATGCAGCCGGCTGTAGATACTATGTGCACGCTTAACAGCTTTGGCGAAGAATTAGGCAAACACGAATATGTGCACGCGCTAACCGATGTTACTGGTTTTGGACTACTAGGCCACCTGATAGAAATGTGCGATGGCTCGAAGTTGTCTGCTGAGATAAATTATGCTGAGATACAATTATTGCCCGGTGTAAAAGATTTGGCGGCTAAGTTCGTCTATGCTGACAATACCATGCGAAACTGGAAAGCATACGAAAGCAAAGTACAGGGAATAGGCAGCGAATCGCTGTTGACCTTATGCGACCCGCAAACCAGCGGTGGATTGCTGATTGCTATTGACCCAAGCAAGGAGCGGGATTTTATTGCGCTGGCTGCGGCTAATAGTTTGCATTTAAAAGCTATAGGAACACTTAACTCACCCCAAGACAAAACCATCACCATTTTATGAAAGGAAAGAATGTAATTATAACCGGTGGTAACGCCGGCATTGGCATGGCAACTTCTATTGGCATAGCTAAGCAAGGCGCTAACGTTTACATTGTAGCGCGCACGAAAGAAAAAGGCGAACAAGCGATAAAAGAGATAAAGACCGCCAGTGGAAACAACAACGTAAAGTATTTTGTAGCCAACCTATCCTCTCAAAAATCTGTTCGCCAGTTAGCTGCAGATATTAGAAAGGAACTAAGTGTAATAGATGTGCTGATTAATAACGCAGGCGGCACCTTTGCTGAGTTTGGTTTAACCGAAGATGGCCTGGAAACTACTATTGCCACTAATCATTTTGCTTACTTTTTGCTGACGAACCTATTGCTTGATTTAATTAAGAAGTCGGATTATGCGCGAATAGTCAACGTGGCATCACATTCGCATTATCGTGGTAAAATAGATTTAGAATCGTTTACTGCGGATAAGAATTACTTTATAATGAGGGCATATGAGCAAAGTAAACTTGCTAATGTGCTGTTTACCAATGAACTTGCCGATAGGTTAAGCGGAACCAATGTGACCGTAAATAGCCTGCACCCGGGCGTAGTTAAAACACAGATTGGTAATAAAAATGCTAATTGGTATTCATCTTTGTTCTGGTCGCTCGTAACCAAAGTTGCGGGTATTAGCCTTGAGGACGGTGCCAAAACCTCTATTTACCTGGCTACCTCGCCCGAGGTGAAAAGTGTAACAGGTAAGTATTTTGCAAAGTCGAAAGAGAAAAAGCCTTCGCTGCTGGCATTGGACAAGGAACTTGGAAAGAAATTGTGGAAAAGAAGCGAAGAGCTTTGCAGCCTGAACTAAAAACAAGTAAAAGGAATAATTTTATTTTTGAACCCGTAAGAGTATCGGACTTTTCATTGCTGAAATCTTCTCTCCTCTCACGTATTTTTCCATTTTAAAACAATTAAACAATGAAGGCAGCAAAAGATACTGTTGTTAAACTGACGTATGAATTAAGAAACGAGCCCAATGGACCAGTGGTAGATGCGGCTGATAAAGAAAGCCCATTTGCGTTTTTATTCGGACACGGCAATGTGTTAGATAAATTTGAAAATAACCTGGAAGGCCTGATTGCCGGCAACCAATTCCACTTTGAACTTAGCGCAGAAGATGGTTATGGTGAGTATGATGAGCAAGCGGTTATTGAACTTGACAAGAACGTATTTGCTGTGGATGGTGCAGTACAAGACGAAATGTTGTTTGTAGGCAACATCGTTCCATTGCAGGATCAGCACGGCAACCCTTTTCAGGGCCGTATAGTAAATATAGTGGACGATAAGGTTACGGTTGACCTTAACCACCCTTTTGCAGGTAAGCCACTTTTGTTCAGCGGTGAGATTGTAGAAGTGCGTGCAGCACACCAGGTAGAAATTGAGCATGGCCACGTGCACGAGCACGGCGATCACAGCCACCATTAAACCCCTAAATCCCCTAAAGGGGACTTTAAGTACAAACAGCCAGGAATTACTCTTGGCTGTTTGTATTTAGGAGTAGTCCAAACTACTTTTTCCTTTCTTCCAGCGTTGCAATTACATCCTGTAGTTTGAAGCCCTTGGCTTGTAACAATATCATATAGTGAAATAGTAAGTCGGCAGCTTCGCCCAGAAATAATTCGTTGTTCTCATCTTTGGATTCTATTACTAACTCCACGGCTTCTTCTCCCACCTTCTGTGCCATTTTGTTGATGCCCTTTGCAAACAGCGAAGATGTGTATGAAGTAGCGTCAGGAGAGTTTTTGCGTTGCTCGATGGTCTGCTCCAGTTCTGCTAAAAAGGCCAGGCTATCTTTTTTATTTTCCTCGCCCCAGCATGTATCTGCACCGGTGTGGCATACAGGGCCTACCGGATTTACCTTTATCAGCAGTGTATCATTATCGCAATCGTTTTGAATAGAAACTACATTCAGAAAATTACCGCTCTCTTCACCTTTGGTCCATAACCTGTTTTTAGTGCGGCTGAAAAACGTAACCCGCTTTTCGCTCTCTGTTTTATTGAAAGCTTCCTGGTTCATATAGCCAAGCATCAACACCTTACCGGTTTGAGCATCCTGAATGACAGCGGGCACAAGACCATCGCTTTTTGCAAAATCTATTATCATAATCGTACGCTGATATCTTTGTGATGTAAATAGTTCTTCAAATGGCGAATGGCAATCTCTTTAAAGTGAAAAATACTTGCAGCTAAGGCTGCGTCTGCCAGCCCGGTTGTAAATGTATCGTAGAAATGTTCCATGGCACCCGCACCGCCGGATGCTATCACCGGTATCTTGATGGTTTGAGAAATTTGCCGCAAAGCCTCGTTGGCAAAACCATTCTTGGTGCCATCGTGGTTCATAGAGGTAAATAGAATTTCACCCGCCCCTCTTTGCTCTGCCTCTTTTGCCCAGTCAAACAGGTTTAATTCGGTTTCTAATCGCCCACCGTTTAAATATACCTTCCATTCACCATTGGCCCGTTTGGCATCTATAGCCAACACAAGGCACTGGCTGCCAAACTTATCTGCTATATCAGATATCAGCTGGTGATTTCTTACAGCAGCCGAATTCAATGAAACTTTATCTGCGCCGCTTTGTAGCAAGGCATACACATCATCTACCGACGATATGCCGCCACCTACCGTAAACGGAATGTTTATAGCAGCCGCTACATGCTCTACCAGTTTAATCAGCGTTTTTCTTTTTTCGTGCGTAGCGGTAATGTCTAAAAACACCAATTCATCTGCCCCTTCCGCTGCATATATCTTCGCTAATTCTACCGGGTCGCCGGCATCGCGCAGGTTCTCGAAGTTGACACCTTTTACAGTGCGGCCGTCTTTAATATCCAGGCAGGGGATAATACGTTTGGCCAGCATCAGTTGAATTTTGAAAGCTCGTTCAACAATATTTTGCCCTCGTAAATAGCTTTGCCGATAATAGCACCATGCAAACCTGCAGCATTCAGTATCTCTAATTCTTCTGTACTTGTTACACCACCACTGGCTATTAATTTAAGGGAGGGGAAGCGCTGCAAAATCTTTTTATACAACTCTACCGATGAGCCCTGCAACATGCCATCTTTGGCTATGTCTGTGCAGATAACATACTGTATGCCTTGCGCAGTGTAATCATGCAAAAAATCAAACAAGCCTATTGCACTGTCTTCCTGCCAGCCCGATACGGCAATCATTTCATCCTTTACATCAGCACCTAGTATTATTTTATCGGCACCGTATTTTTCTATCCAGCGTAAAACTGTTTCGCGTGATTTCACTGCAATGCTGCCCGCCGTGATTTGCCTGGCGCCACAGCTAAAAGCCAGCTCAATATCGGCATCTGTTTTTACACCACCGCCAAAATCAACATGCAGGTTTGTACTGGCACAAATAGCTTCCAGCGTTTTATGGTTTACTATGTGGCTTGCCTTTGCGCCATCGAGGTCAACAAGGTGTAAGCGGCGCAGGCCCGCGGTTTCAAATTGTTTGGCTACCTCTACCGGGTTTTCGTTATACACTATCTTCTGCGCATAGTCGCCCTGCGTAAGGCGTACGCACTTTCCGTCTATAATATCTATGGCGGGGATTATCTCCATTAGGCAGCAATAAAGTTTTTCAAAAGTTCTTCGCCAGCGCTGCCACTCTTTTCGGGATGAAACTGCACAGCATAAAAATTATTTTTTTGTATAGCGGCAGAAAAACCGTTGATGTAATCGCAGGTAAGCGTGGTATACTCATTCGTAGGTACATAATAGCTATGCACAAAATAATACCAGCTATTGCTACCGGTGCTTAACCAGTCACCAGTGGTTTGGTTCCAGCCCACATGCGGCACCTTCAGTTTGGGTTCAAACAGTTTTACTTCTGCATCCAGTATATTCAGGCAATCGGTATTGCCCTCTTCGCTATAGCGGCACATGAGTTGCATGCCAAGGCAAATGCCCAGCACCGGTTGTTTCAATTTGGGTATTAATATATCCAGGCCTTTACTCTTCAACACTTCCATAGCCGGTTTGGCGTGGCCCACACCGGGCAGCACCACCTTATCAGCCGATAAAATTTCTTCTTTGTCGCCACTTAAAACAGGGTGAATGCCTAAGCGCTGAAAAGCAAACTTTACCGACTGTGCATTGCCTGCTCCGTAATCTATTATCACCAGTTTCATAACACGCCTTTGGTGCTTGGTAGCTGCATATTAGTAAGATCCCGTTTTACCGCCATTTTAATAGCCTTTGCAAATGCTTTAAAAATGGCTTCAATCTTATGATGTTCGTTATCGCCTTCTGCTTTTATGTTCAGGTTGCACTTAGCGGCATCGCTGAATGATTTGAAAAAGTGGAAGAACATTTCGGTAGGCACATCGCCCACTTTCTCGCGCTTAAACTCAGCCTGCCATTCAATCCAGTTTCTGCCTCCAAAATCGATTGCTACCTGTGCCAGAGCATCATCCATTGGCAGGCAATAGCCATAGCGCTCAATGCCCATTTTGTCGCCTAGCGCCAAAGCAAAGGCTTCGCCCAACGCAATAGCGGTATCTTCTGTAGTGTGGTGCTCATCTATATGCAAATCGCCTTTGGCGTTTACAGCCAGGTCTACGTTGCCGTGCCGTGCAATTTGTTCCAGCATGTGGTTTAAAAAATTTAAACCGGTGCTGATGTTTGCCTTGCCGGTGCCGTCTAAGTTAAGTTCAATACTTATCTGTGTCTCTTTAGTATTGCGCGAATGACTTGCTTTGCGTGGGCCGCCTTTCAGGTAGTTGTATATATCTTCCCACTGGCGCGACTCGGTAGCCATGTAGGGTTTTAGTTCTTGCTGACTATTACTTATCTCAGCACTGCCCAATCCCCTTCCATCGTTCAGGTAAAAACATTTGCAGCCAAGGTTCTTGGCCAGTTGCACATCGGTTATACGGTCGCCTATTACAAATGAGTCGGCCAGGTTGTAGTGGGCGCTGAAGTATTGCGTAAGCATACCGGTGCCCGGTTTACGTGTAGGCAGGTTATCGTGCGGGTACGATTTATCTATAAATACCTCTTCAAATTTTATCCCTTCGTTTTCAAAGGTCTTTACTATAAAATTCTGCACTTCCCAAAAATCCTTTTCAGGGAAACCAACCGTGCCCAGCCCATCCTGGTTGGTTACCATTACCAGTTCGTAATCCAGTTCGCGGGCAATTTTGCCCAGCCAGTAAAATACCTGCGGGTAAAAGGTGAGCTTCTCAAATTTCTCAATCTGGTAATCATCGGTTTCAAGTATCAATGTGCCATCGCGGTCTATAAACAGTACCTTTTTCATAACTCAAATTTATTTAGCGCTTGTAATAATGCTTCATTTTCAGTTGGCGTACCCACGGTAATGCGTAAGCAACCTTCGCACAATGTAATTTTACTTCGGTCGCGCACAATAATACCCTGTGCTGCAAAATAATTATAGATGGCTTTGGCATCCTTCACCTTTACCAATATAAAGTTGGCGTCAGATGGATATACTTTCTCTACCAGTATGTTTTGCTTTAACCCCGTTTCCAGTTTATTGCGCTCTGCAACCGTTTCGCGAATATGCTGGTTCACCCATTCAATATTATCCAATGCCTGTAGGGCTAATTGCTGTGTGGCCAGATTAATATTGTATGGCGGTTTTACTTTGTTCAGGTAATCAACAATATGACCGGAGGCGAAGGCCATCCCTAAACGGAGAGCTGCCAATCCCCAAGCTTTTGAAAATGTTTGCAGCACAACTACATTCTCGTAATCGGTCAGGTAGCGAATTGCCGATTTTTGGCGCGAATAATTAATGTATGCTTCATCCACTACTACTATGCCCGGAAACTTTTGAATTAAGAGTTCTACATCCTCCGGGTGAAACGAATTAGCCGTCGGGTTATTGGGCGAACAGATAAATAGCAAACGTGTATCGCTATCGGTATTCTCTAATATACCTTCTACGTCTAGCTCAAAGTTAGGCAGCAGGTTTACCTTCTTTATCGCTACATCACTTATTTCGGCGCATACCTCATACATACCATAGGTAGGCGGACAAATAATTACGCTGCTCTTTTTGGGTTCGCAAAAAATGCGGAAGAGTAAATCAATAGCTTCATCGCTGCCGTTGCCCAAAAAGATATTGCCCGGTGGCACACCTTTAATCATGCTTAGCTTTTCCTTCACCTCTTTCTGCAAGGGGTCGGGGTAGCGGTTAAAGGCACCCAATTCCGGGTCGATGGGTGAGCCAAAGCTGTTTTCGTTAGCATCTAAAAATACCGATGCCTCGCCTTTAAACTCATCGCGGGCCGAGCTGTAAGGTTTAAGTTTGCGGATATTATCGCGCACTAAATTTTCTATTTCAAACACTATTTCCTGTTTAATTTTTTTAACCGAATGCTTACTGCGTTTTTATGCCCATGTAGTTGCTCGGCGGCAGCCATGGTTTCTATTGCCGGACCTATGTTTTTAATTCCCTTTGCCGAAATTTTCTGGTAGGTTATCTTCTTCACAAAAGCATCTAACGATACTCCGCCATACACGCGCGCATAGCCACCGGTAGGTAATGTGTGGTTAGTGCCGCTGGCATAATCGCCGGCACTCTCCGGTGTATAATTACCTATAAACACAGAGCCGGCATTTACCACACCTTTTATATAGAACGACTCATTCTTTACTGCTAAAATCAAATGCTCAGGCGCGTATTCATTTATAATGTGCAATGCATCCTGGTGGCTCTTTACCAGGATTATTTTTGAATGAGCCAGCGCCTGTGTGGCAATATCCTTTCGCGGAAGGGTTTTCAATTGCTCTGCTACTTCTTTTTTCACCCGGCTTATCAGCGACTCGTTCAATGCAATAAATACAACCTGCGAATCGGGTCCGTGCTCTGCCTGCGATAGCAGGTCGGCAGCTACAAAAGCCGGGTCGCAGGTTTCATCACCCACCACCATTACTTCTGACGGGCCTGCCGGCATATCTATGGCTACACCTTGCTGCTGTACTAATTGCTTGGCAACGGTGACATACTGATTACCGGGGCCAAATATTTTATCCGTTTTAGCAATGCTTTTTGTGCCATAAGCCATAGCCGCTATGGCCTGCGCTCCTCCGGTTTTGTAAACCTCGTGCACACCGCACAGTTTAGCTGCAAATAATATAGCCGGGTGAATGTTGCCTTGCTTATCGGGGGGCGTGCACAATACAATTCTTTGGCAGCCCGCAATATGCGCCGGCGTAGCCAGCATAAGTACGGTTGAGAATAAAGGTGCACTACCTCCGGGTATATACAGGCCAACATTTTGTATGGCCCGTGCTTCGCGCCAGCACACTACACCTTTTGTAGTTTCTATCTCCTCAGTTTGCAGGCGCTGTGCTTTATGAAATTTTTTGATGTTGGTATAAGCGGTTTTAATGGCCTGCTTTAATTCTTTATTAAGCGTATCTGATGCTTCGTTTATTTCTTCAACGGTTACCAATAAGTCTTTAACGGTAGCCTTGTCAAACTTCAGTGAATACTTACGTAATGCCGCATCACCATTCTTCTTCACGTCGCGCAATATCTCCGCTACCGGTTTTTCTATCACTGCAAAATCGGCGGTGGGCCGCTGTAGCAGCGCCTCCATATCTTTCAGTTTAGAGTATTTTATAGTTTGCATTATCTTTTATAGTTGCGTTTACAGTACCATTTTCTCAATAGGCACAATTAAAATTCCCTGTGCGCCAAGTTTTTTCAATCCATCTATCTTTTCCCAAAACTCGTTTTCGCTTATCACTGAGTGCACCGAGCTCCAGCCTTCCTCGGCCAATGGCAGAATGGTAGGGCTTTTCATACCGGGCAGCAGCGATATAATTTCCTGTAGCTTATCGTTAGGCGCATTCAGCAGCACATACTTATTGTTGCGCGCGGCTAATACTGAATTGATACGGAACAAAAATTTATCGAAAATGTTCTTTGCTTCTGCCGATAGATTTTGCCCGGTAATCAATACCGCCTCCGACTGAAACATCACCTCCACTTCTTTCAACCCATTTTTAAAAAGTGTAGAACCGGTGCTCACTATATCGCAAATGCCATCGGCCAAACCTATGTTAGGCGCTATCTCAACCGACCCGGAAATCTCGTGTATGTCGGCTTGCAATTTATTCTTAGTTAAAAACTGCTGTAAGGTATGCGGGTAAGAGGTGGCCAATTTTTTACCATTAAAGTATTCCAAGCCTGTGTAGTTCTCGTGCTTAGGTATAGCCAGCGATACTTTGCATTTGCTAAAGCCAAGCTTTTGTATCACATCTATTTTATGCGGCTTTTCTATCAGCAGGTTCTCACCTATAATGGCAATATCGGCCACGCCGTCCTCTATATACTCGGGTATATCCGAGTTGCGGAGAAAGAAAATCTCCAGCGGGAAATTGCGCGCCGTTACCTTTAGCTGGTCGTACCCGTTATCTATAGATATGCCGCAGTCTTTAATAAGCTTTAGCGAGTCGTCGTTCAACCGGCCCGATTTCTGGATAGCTATCCTAAGTTTTTTCTCTGTCATATAGATACATTAAAAAAGCCCGTTGTGAAAAATCACAGCGGGCTTCCGTTTATCTTTTGCTTGCACAAAAAGCATCACTTCCCTCGCTGAGCGAACGATAAATGATGGTGATGTGCAGTGCGAATCATATTGCTTAATTGTAAATCGAAGATAGAAGCAGCTTTGACAATACCAAAACATTAGTACGAAATAATCTTAGAGCTTTTCATTTTGCGCAGCTGTGAGCGGATAATCTTCTGCACCTCTACATCGTCCTCATCATACTTTACCACCTCTTTCAGGTTGTCGGGCAGGCTGGGCGTAAGCTCCGGGTTAAAATAGCCAAACCCTTTGTAGGTGCTGTTTTCTATCCATATCACTGAGTGCTCATCGGGGTGTATACCTTCGGCAATAATGAAAAAATTAGGGTGCTTATACAGATAAGTGCGTATGGCTTTTTGTATATGCAGGTTGTAGTTTTGCAGGCCCTTGGTTTCTACAATACCCTTGTCTTTCATTTTAGAGCGCAGGGCAAACCAACTGTGCAGGTTACTATCCTTTATAATTTTGCCCAGTATTTTATTGGCTACTGCCTTGCTGGGAAACTTTAAAACCAACTCACCCTGGTCCCAATCGAGCGGGTGGATTTTAAGCTGCAAGAAACCCTGTTCTTCCTGGTCGAGGTAAATGCCGTGCGTGGGGGTTTGTATCCTTGGCTTCTTGTTAAACTCGGGCAAGTGCTTTTTCAGCTCGCGGTAAGAGAGGAGTTTGGCTGTCAATTCATTGCCGGTTAACTCATAGTCTATATTACGCATTAACTCAAACATGCGCGTCTTTTCAGGCGAATCGGCCGGTTTAGAAAATTCGGTAATTACTTTCTTGCGTATATTTTTGGCACCTTCTAAATAGAGGATTTTGCCTACTTCATCTTTATAGTAAAATACACCGGCATCATCGGGCAGCTTTTCAATTTCGGCGCGCGATAGATAGGGTGGCAACAAATCAAGGTCAATGCCGTGGTTCAGTTCTATCTCAATATACTTTTGCGAGGTCTGCTTATCTAGAATAATCTGCAGCAACTTTACTGTAGCCTCGGCGTCGCCGCTGGCGCGGTGGCGGTCGGTAATTTCAATGCCCAGGCTATCGCAAATGTTACCGAGGCTGTAAGAGTTAAAGCCCGGAATAACTTTACGCGAAAGGTTTACGGTGTCCAGTTGTTTGCGTATAAAATCAATACCCAGGCGCTTAAACTCCTGCCGAATCATGCCAAAATCGAACTTAACATTGTGCGCTACAAAGATGTTTTCGTGCGTTAGCTCCAGTATTTTTTCGTGTATATCTTCAAACGATGGGGCATCTTTTACCATCTCGTTGCTAATGCCGGTTAGCTTGGTCACGTAGGGGTCTATGGGCCTTTTAGGATTCAAAAGGCTTGAAAATGAATTTATTACCTGTTTGCCATCAAAAACAAACACGGCAATTTCTATCACCCGGTCAACCGAGGGACTTCCACCTGTTGTTTCTACGTCTATTACAGCATACATAGCGGGGTGAAAATAATTATTTGCTAAAATGCCGGTAAATCCATTTTCCAACATTTGCGTATTAGCCGCTGGTGCAGTGTCCTATTAACAATTAGCGGAAAAGACAAAATTTCCAACAAATCGCGTCAAGTGTAGCATCCTGCCTTCTTACATTTTCAGGACTTCCTAAACCGATGACTCAGTTTTTTTACAAAACTGGTGTGATAATTGTAAAAAATCTCCTCCTGGGCGCCAAAGCCCTGATAAAAACGCGCTATACCCGGCACAGAAGAGCCTTCGAAATCAAGAATCAGCCCATTGCTATAATCGTGGTTCAGGATAAGGGATTGGGAAGTGAGAGAACCCTCCTGAATTAAACTGTTAAACAAAAAGTGGGCCGACCCATTTTTTTTCCCTTCGGTAGAGGATGTATTAATAATGTTTATTGCCCGGTTTTGATGAAATATGACTAATGCCGCGGTAGTTAGTTCACGTAAGGAAGTGTTGTAGACCCCAAAAATCTGCCCCTTGCCCGGCCGCTTGACGATGCTGCTTACCGCTTTAAAAATACCTTCATGCTCCACTTTAAAGTTTTCCTTTTTGCGGTTTATGTTCTGTAGGTAAAATTGCTGGAAATGGTCAAGCTCTACATCGCGCAAGAATATTAATCCCGCCTTTTCTGCCTTGGCAATATTACGCCTGTGGTTTTCGGAAAAATTTTTGCGCAGAGCACTATAATCTTTATCCAGGGGGAGCAACAGATTCTTCTTTTTTTTGAATAAAAAATCGCCGGCAACAATTTTTGCGGAGGGGTTTAAGTTGATGTTGATGTATGGAAATTGATGTAACTCTTCAAAAAACAGATTTAGTACAGTTGCATCTGTTTCGTCGCTGCTAAAAACGCCTAACTGCTGACAATAGTAAGGCTGGTACAGGCATTTGAAACCAAGCTTGCGCACAAATGGCAAAGGAAAAACAGCTCTGTAGTCATCCAGAACCAGGGCCTCCCAATCTTCTGCTACGGCATCCAGATACCAGGAGTAAGCATAGGGCAAAGAGGTAATAGAACTATCTATAAGCGCATCCCATTTGTGCGTATCAATTTCTTTCCGTTTTAACAAGCTAATCCGACTCATGATTGCTGCTGCATAAGGGCAGCAGCTTCTGTGGCTACCGTTTCAAAAACATGTTCGTACCCTTTCCACTCTTTGGTGCCGGTAAAGGAACTATTATGCCACAAACCATACACCGGACCGCCGGTTTCATATACATAACGCATCAAGGTACGTATTTCATTAAGGGCACTTTCCGGATCTGTTTTTTGATAATGGGCGAATGTACTGTCCATAAATGCAAAAGGAAATATTTTAAGATCGCTCACCGTATTCTGGCGTATATCGAAATAATAAAACGGAGTGCATATACCGGCACGAAAACCATTACGGGAGGCATACCCCATAGAGTAATCTTCCTTAATTCCAATATTTACCAGTCTTTTAAATGTATCAGGAAATTTAAACCGAAGATAGTGAAACCGGTTGCGAACCACGGGCTGGTTTACAATTTTTTCAAGGCGCTCTATCTCCATACGACTCCGCCCGGTAGAAACATGGCTTTTGTAAGAAAGATGAACCCCTACATTTGTTTGCTTTGCAATAGACTTTATAAGGCTTCGGAAGGCCTCATTATCAAAGGGTATATTTTTATCTAATCGCGATTCATCGCCTACAAGGAAAAAGAAAATACTCCGTAGGTTGTTTTCGCGGCATACCCGTAACAAATAATCAAACGTATCGAAGGGGTCTGGCTTGCGACCCAGGAGTACATCAAAGCGCTCCCTCATTTCTTTAAAGTCAGACAGCACCAGTGAGCGGAAAAAACCTCCGGCATTTTTCACAAACCCTTTATTTAAATAAGAGTATGCCATATCTACATCAAAAGTAGGTATATACTCGAAGGGCTTTTTTGTTATAACCAGGTCTGGAAATTTTTCGATGAGTATTCTTTTAAGCTCCAGCGCATAATAATTTACCATTGGTTTCTCAAGGTACCCACCTTTTGCATTCATGCTGGTGCTGGGACGAAACCGGTCGTACTTATCGCGATGGCCCGGGAAATACTCTTCGTACCGGGTAACCAGGAAAAAAGCCGATGCAAAGATATCGAAAGGAATGCACGAAGGGCCTGAAACCGGATAAAATCCGCGGATTTTATTGTATTCGCAAAAATTTATGGGTTGAGGTCGATTGGCAATTTCAAACAACAGTGCCTCTGCTTGCAGAAAAAGTTCATCGCCCACCGGTTTAGCGCAATACGAAAAACGGGGAAGGGTACTGGATGAAAAAACAGTTTTGTCGTGGGTTAGCTCATACTTAAGGCCGAGCAAATCGGTAAGTATCAAATCGAAAATGTATTTGAGCCTGTTTGATGATTGGTCGGTATAAACCAGTAGTTTATTCATAAGCAAATAAGGGCCTCTTCCGTATTATTTTTTATCCAATCCAACCTTCGCCACCTATATCGCCAGTGCCTTTTTGTGTTTTGGTTGTTTCTTTGGCTATTTTGTAAAAGGTTTCGTTTCGCAAATATTTTGTTTTAAGCAACGGACAAATTTTGTAGCGTTCGTCTTTAGTATCCTCATATAATGCAGCCAGAGTTTCAAACACTGAAGTAATACCAATTTTATCACACCACTCTAACGGGCCAAAGGGATAATTGGTGCCCAGTTTCATAGCCGTGTCAATATCTTCAATGGTGGCAGTTCCTTCCTGCAAGGTGTAACAAGCCTCGTTAATTATCATAAAAATAATACGCGGCTTAATCATACCTACGCGGTCTTCTATTGGTAAAAAATCGATGCCAAAACCAGCCATTAGGGCTGTAAGGTCGGGTGTTTGGAATTTTCTGTGCAGGCTTACCTCCCACTTGTTTTGACTTATAAAACCCGGCAGCGCATTAATACCAAACAGCTTGCACTTTATTTTTTCACCTGCTACAAATGCAGCTTCGTTAAGTGTAAGCTTAACGGCGTTTACAAATACAGGGGTATCGCGCAGGGTGGCATATATTTCCAGGTTAGAGGGGTCGTCATCGAAATTTAAATCGAAAATACAATCATATTCATGGTAATCTTCATCCTCATCGCCATCACTGTAATCAATTTCAAGTCCGGCAATGCTACTCAGCCTGGCCTTTAACTCCTCTGCTCTGTTTGGTTCACCTGTTATAAGTATCTGCATAGCTACCTGGATTAAACGCTGTGGCTTTTAACCCTTATTATTAGTTTCGATTGCAAAATAATTTTTCTTCTCTATGCAAAAAAATATAATTGAAACCAACCAGGCCCCTGCGGCTATTGGCCCGTACTCTCAGGCGGTAAAAACAGGCAACTTAATTTTTGTTTCGGGGCAAATACCCTTAGACCCCCAAACAGGCAATATGGTAACTGAAGGTATTGAGGTTGAAACTCACAGAGTAATGAAAAACCTGGAAGCTATACTGATGGCTGCCAATTCTAACTTTGACCACGTGGTAAAAACCACCATTTTTTTAAAAACAATGGATGATTTTGCAAAAGTAAATGCAGTGTATGCTTCTTATTTTACAGGCAATTTTCCGGCACGCGAAACTGTGGAAGTTTCGCGCCTGCCTAAAGATGCAAGGGTGGAGATAAGTGTAATTGCAAATGCTGCACCCTAGCAAAGAGTTAACCGCCCGCTAAAAACTATACTGCCTTTGTTACCACCAATAGGCAGAGGTATTATGCATTTTTGCTGTTTCGGCATCTAGCTAGTAAACAAAAGCCATGCGTATATCCATACCAAAACCCTGCAACGAAAAGTGGAGTGAAATGACACCAGAGCAACAAGGTGCATTTTGCAAAGTATGCTCTAAAGTAGTTGTCGACTTTTCGAAAATGAATGATGAAGAGGTAATTGCCTATCTGGAACAAAAGAAGGGCGAAAAAACCTGTGGGCGTTTTAGGGCAGGTCAACTTTCTCCTTACGAACTGAAGATTAACCTGCAAAATATGGCAGCGCAAAGCAACATCAGGAAGATTTTTACTGTTGCGCTGTTTATCTTTTTTTCATCGCTGTTTGTGTGCAAAAGCGATACCGGCGATAACATCGTATTTAATAAAGTAATTACAGACCTGGCAGATACTACATCAGTTACTATGTTAGCAGACTCCACAGGAGCTACAGATATTACTGTGGCTGCTATAAACAATAAGCCTTTGCCTATAGATATTGCTACAGTGGGTGAAGTTAACGTGATAGTAAAGGAAGATACTATACCACAGCTAACAATAATTGATAGCGTAATAGCAAAGCAGCCTTTGATTATGGGCCTTATGGTAATGCCAGAACCTAAGCAAATGATAAATGGCCGAGAAATATGCCCCGAAAAGTCGGTAAAAGACAGCGAGAAAAAGTTTACAGAAAAAAGGCCCGATAATGGAGAAGTAATGGGCGATGTGGCGTATTAATTACGTAGATGCCTTTTCTTGAGATTAATCTTTGCCAACCACGCTTGCCTCGCGCTGGTAATAACCGGTGCCATCATACGGACGTTTTGCTGTTGCCGTCATACAGGCCTGGCTGCAGCAACCTTCCATTTTCCAGCCACACTCTTCGCACAATACAAAGTGCTCGTTGCATTCTGCATTGGCACAGTTAACCATGTGGGCGCTTTTTGTACCGCATATTTTGCAGGTAGAAACTATAGATGGCGCAATAGAGTTTACATCTACCGTTACCCGGTTATCAAATACGTATAGTTTGCCTTCAAAATTTTTGCCGCCGGTTTCTTTGGCGTATTTCACTACACCGCCATCTACCTGGTAAACATTTTTAAAGCCATTTTGTAACAGATAGCCGCTTGCCTTTTCGCACTTAATACCGCCGGTGCAGTAGGTTACTACCTTCTTATCTTTTAAGTGTTCCAACTGCTTCAACTGCTCAGGAAAATCGCGGAAGTTGTCGATGTCCAGTTTCAGGGCATTCTTAAAATGGCCCACGCCACTCTCGTAATTGCTGCGCACATCTACAAACACTACATCATCCTGCTCTATCATTTCATCTACCTGGTGCGGCTTAAGGTGTATACCTGTGGTTTCGTTAGGGTCAACGTTTTTGATACCGCGGAGGCTGCTGTGTACTATCTCAGGTTTAAGACGCACATACAACCTCTCGAATGTAGGTGCATCCACTTCATCTATCTTAAACTCGATACCCTCAAAAAGCGGATTGCTTTTAACAGTATCCATATACTTTTTGCACTGCACCACCGTTCCGCTTATAGTTCCGTTAAGTCCTTCTTCGGCTACAATAATACGGCCCACCACACCCAGGCGCTCACAAAATTCCAGGTGTTGCTTCGCAAACTCCTCAGCCTCAGGTATTCGGGTGTATTTGTAATAAAGTAAGGTTTGATATGGTTTCATAATTACGAGGTGCGAAGATAATGTATCTGTTCCTTTTCTCCATGATATGCATCATCAGGGCGAAAAATCTATTTTTGAGGGCTTTTCGTCCAATAAAACAACAAGAAATGTACTCTATCCAACAACGCCTGCAAAAAGATTTAGAAGAAATAAAAGCCAATGGGCTGTATAAAACCGAGCGGATAATAACCACGCCCCAGGGGGCAGCTATACAAACCCAAAAAGGTGGCGAAGTGCTGAATTTCTGTGCCAACAATTATCTGGGTTTATCCTCTCACCCCAAAGTAATTGAGGCGGCCAAACAAGCTATTGATACCCACGGCTATGGCATGAGTAGTGTACGTTTTATCTGCGGCACGCAGGATATTCATAAAGAGCTGGAGCAGAAAATTTCTGATTTTCTGGGCACTGAAGATACCATCTTATATGCTGCGGCATTCGACGCCAACGGTGGTGTATTCGAGCCTTTGTTCAATGAAGAAGATGCCATTATTAGCGATGAGTTAAACCATGCATCTATTATAGATGGTGTGCGCCTGTGCAAAGCAGAGCGTTTCCGCTATAAGAATAACGACATGGCCGATTTGGAGCAGCAATTGATAGCTACCCAGAAAAACCGCTCGCGCATTATAGTTACTGATGGTGTATTTAGCATGGATGGTACGATTGCGCAACTGGATAAAATTGTAGAACTGGCCGACAAGTATAGCGCCATGATAATGGTGGATGAATGCCATGCCAGCGGCTTTATTGGTAAAACAGGGCGCGGCACACCAGAGTATTGCGGGGTGCATGGCAAGATAGATATCATTACCGGTACATTGGGCAAAGCCCTTGGCGGAGCCAGCGGTGGTTTTACATCGGGTAAAAAGGAAGTGATTGAATTGCTGCGCCAGCGCTCGCGTCCTTATTTGTTCAGTAATACGGTAATGCCAGCCATAGTAGGCGCCTCTATAGCTGTGTTGGATATGCTAAGCGAAACCACCGACCTGCGCGATAAGCTGGAGAGCAACACCAAATACTTCCGCGAAAAAATGACTGCTGCCGGTTTTGATATTAAGCCAGGCGTGCATCCTATTACACCGGTTATGCTATACGATGCTGTGCTGGCACAAAACTTTGCCAGCCGATTGTTAGAGGAAGGTATATATGTTATTGGTTTCTTCTACCCGGTGGTGGCCAAAGGCAAAGCCCGCATACGTGTGCAGGTAAGCGCGGGACATGAAGTAGAACATTTAGATAAGTGCATTGAGGCATTTACCAAAGTAGGGAAAGAACTGGGCGTAATAAAATGACATTGGCCAGTGTACTCTACAGCATCTGTTATTGAATCAAAATGCCAGCCCACATTTCGGCGTGCTTGTTTAACCCTGCCTCATTAAAATGGCAGTTATCGTACCGGTACTCACTGCCAAGTATATCGGTGTTAGGACCGCTAAATATTTGTAGCGAATCATCAGCCAGGCTGTGTTGCGCGTTTTGCAACAATGCATCCACCGAGCCTCCACAGCGGGTAGCAATTACAGGATAAACCGGTGCTGTTATTCCTTGTGCACGCAGATAAGTTACCAGCATATGAAAACTGGAAGTATAATTAGCAGCATTCTGTTCCCCGATTAATCCACCACTATACGCTACATGGTTACTCTCGCCCTGGTGCCATAATACATGGGTGGGTTTAACACCGGCGCTATCCAAATGATGTATAGTTTGCTGCAGCAGGTAATGCAGGTTTCCGCCGGGTATCCATTGTTCTATTCTTGTTCCACCCACAGCGCAAGGGGCTACAATTATCGTTTTTGCAAAATTACTTTCAATCAATTTATCGGCCAGCCGGCCCCATACGCTACCACCATCTCCGTCACTGCCTTTAAGCGGGTCGCTCAGCGGATAAAGGTTGCCCGCATAAAAATTGAAGGTGTTATCGCAATGCGTAGTATACCTCGCATCTCCATAATTGGCAGCATTTGATTGTCCCATTACTAAAAGCACGATGGTATCGTGTGTTGTAGCGGCTGTATTACAGTTATGCATGCTGATAGTAGCTTGTGGGTCCGTTTTGCACGACGGGCAGAAAAAAAACATTAGATAAAACAAGGCAAATGGCAAATAGCTTTTGCCGCTATGTAAAAACAGTAAATGCATAGGACAAAGGTAGGGCAACAATTTAATAATACAATTAGTTGCCCTGTGCGGTTTCGCGCTTATCTAGCGGTACAAAATCTTTTACATAGGCTTCACTCGCGTTTATCTGCGGTACCTTATCTTTTTGATACAAAGGCATCATCTGCAGGGGGAATGGGATGAGCGCCACATTGTTGCGGCATTTTTCTAAAAACCGTCGAATAAAATGAGACTGAAAAGGGTCGGTAGCTATGGCGATTTTTTTAAACCCAAGCTGCCGAGCCAGCTGTATGCCATAGTCAACATTCTCTGAACTATGCTCTGCTCGGCTTTCTACAAAAGTGTTGGCAGATGGTATACCCATAGAGTCTGCCATTATCTTCATAGACTGACCTTCTATGTAAGGGGTATGCACGGCCCCACCCGAAAAAATTATGTTTCTCGCAATCTTCCTATCAAACAGATATTGCGCCCACAGCATACGTGCTTTGTAAATCGGGTTTACTTTACCACTATCAAAAGGTACCCCGAGTACTATAATAACATCGTAGGGAGCACTGGAAAAATTACTATCACCGGAGTTATTTGCCAGGTTATTTACAAGGCCGCATGAATTCATTACCAAAACGGAAATAATACACAAAGGAAAAAGTAGTGGGGCTTTCATGGAAACCGGTGTGGGTAAAGTAATGTGTGTAATACATAAACACCGGTTTAATAATTTTCAATGGATAACCATAAGGAAGTTATGGGTCTATAATATAAACACACAAAACCCTTTTTTATTGCGTGATTTTCGCAGCAACCATTATTGCAGGCCTTTTGTACATGAAAAACAGGCACTACGCTAAAAGGATCTTAGCGTAGTGCCTGCGTACTTTTTGTATTATTTTAATGCCCTTTTCCCTTACCACCTCCGTGCTTGCCGTCACCTTTATTTCCTCCGCCGTTACCGTGGCTTTTTTGCGACGGGGCATTTCCGGAACTCTTGCTGTAACTGCGCGGTTGCGAGGTGTTGCTAACCTTTACTGATTTCTTTACCTGACCGGGTGGCGCATAGTGTGGGTGGCCTTTTACCACATAATATTTAGGTTCATTACTATTTTTAATTATCACTTGCCCTCCTTCCCCTTTATACTTTACGTATTTCACTTTATGGTCTTTGTGGTACATATACGCTCTTGGCTCAGTTAACACTACTTTATAAGTGTTGTAAACATTTACGTTGGCATATCGAGGTGGTAAAGCAGCGGCAAAGAGCCATTTGTTGCCATCTAAATATACATACCTCCGCGCTGGCACATCGTAATAGATGTCGTATTCAGGCATATAATAGTACCGTGCATAATCGTACCCTACAGGGCCCCAAACGGGTTGGGCGCCAATGTTTACGTTAACCGATACCTGAGCATTGCTAAACATTCCTGTAAGCATTATAAATGCGAAGGCCGTTATTTGAAAGATCTTTTTCATTTGTTGTGGTTTATCAGATGATTTAAGGCAGATTCCATGCCAGTAATTTTAGTTGGCTCACCAACAGGCAATTACTTAATATTGTTACACCATGCACCTGGATAACGACAAACTAAAACAGACCATCTTTTTAATAGCCCTTTTTGCGCTTGGCGGCTTTTTGTTTTGGCTGTTGTGGGGGTTCGCTAATGCTTTTTTAGGTTCAGTGGTGTTTTATGTATTGCTGCGCCGGCCTTTGTTTTACCTTACAGAAAAACCAAAGCGCAAATGGCCTAAAGCACTGGCTATAATAATGTTGATGTTTGCCTCATTTGTAGTGTTGGTACTCCCAATCATTCTAATATCCCTGATGCTTTCGGGAAAAATAAGTTACCTGATAAGCCACTATGAAGATATATTGCTACTGGCTCAGCGCTGGAACGGCACTGCACAGCAATACTTTGGTGTAGATCTGCTATCGCCGGAAACCGTAGGTAAACTGACCTCTCTTGCGGCCAATGTAATACCTGGCTTTTTGTCGGCTACGGTGGGTGCTGTGGTAGATATCTTCATCCTGTATTTTGTACTCTATTTTATGTTGGCTAATGCCCGTAAGTTCGAAAGCTTTGTGCGCGACAATCTGCCTTTTACACCAGAGAACAATCACCTTTTGCTTACTGAGTTAAGAATACAAACAGTATCTAACGCAATTGGCATACCGGTGCTGGCTGTGCTACAGGCTATTACAGCTTATATAGGCTATCTGATATTTGGAGTAGATGAGCCGATGTTTTGGGCAGTGGTTACCGGCCTGATGAGTATGCTACCAGTGGTGGGTACCACAATTGTTTGGGTGCCGCTGGCCATCATTTTGTATGCCAATGGAAAACATTGGCAAGGATTGGCCCTGGCCGGTTATGGGGCACTAATTATTACCAATATAGATAACGTGTTGCGGTTTATGATGCAGAAAAAGCTGGGCGATATTCACCCGCTAGTAACCTTCTTTGGAGTGCTGATAGGCCTGCCGCTTTTTGGTATTGTAGGTATCATTTTCGGGCCGTTGCTTATATCGTACTTTATACTACTGGTAAAAATTTACCGCAACGAGCACTATGAAGAGCGCGGGAAGATTATTGTAGAGAAATCAGTTGATTAGGTATTCTTTCAACCCCTCATACTTCGCCTCTATCGAAACACTCTTCTTTCGCTGCGTAAGCAGATACTTCATGCTTTCGGGAAACTCCAGATGCTTGCCGGTTGCCTTTTCTACCACATCACCGAACTTAACCGGGTGTGCGGTTTCAAGTATAAACCCTTTGGAGTTAGCTGGTAGATATTTTTCAAGTGCTGCAAATGCAACAGCGCCGTGTGGGTCAAGTATATAGTTATGCTCTTTGTAAACGCGCGCGATTGTTGCGGCTGTTTCTTCATCGTTGATAGAATAGCTGCTGATAAAATCTTTAATACGCTGGTAGTCGTTGCTGAATAGTTCAAGTATGCGCACAAAGTTGCTTGGGTTGCCTACATCCATAGCGTTGGAGATAGTGGCTACGGCTGGCTTAGGAGTAAGCGCACCGGTTTCCAGGTATTGGGTAAACTCATCGTTGCTGTTGCAGGCCGCTACAAAATGCTTAACCGGTAAACCGGATATGGCTGCGAGTAAGCCTGCGCAAATGTTTCCGAAATTGCCGCTGGGCACACATATCACCGGCGGCTCTTCATCCTGCCATTGCTGCAGCGCATAGAAATAGTAAAACTGCTGCGGCAGCCAGCGCGCTACGTTTATAGAGTTGGCTGATGTAAGAAACAGCTTGCTGTTTAATTCTGTATCCGTAAAGGCCTGCTTAACCATGGCCTGGCAATCATCAAAAGTGCCGTTTACTTCAAGCGCTGTAATGTTTTGCCCGAGGGTGGTTAGTTGCAGTTCCTGAATTTTACTCACTTTACCTGAAGGATAAAGGATGACCACCTCTATACCATCAACGCCAAGAAAACCGTTGGCCACTGCACTGCCGGTATCTCCGCTGGTGGCTACCAGCACAGTTACTTTACGGCTATCGGTTTTAGAGAAGTAACCGAGGCAACGGCTCATGAACCGCGCGCCTACATCTTTAAATGCCAGTGTGGGCCCATGAAATAATTCAAGCGAAGCAATATTCTCCGTGACCTTAACCAGTGGGAAATCGAAATTGACAGTGTGTTTGCATATCTCAAACAAATCCTGTTCTTCAATTACATCATCCACATACGGACGAATAACTTCAAACGCAACCTGCGCCTTCGACTTTGTTTTGAAGGATTGCAGAAACTCTTTTGATAATACCGGAATGCTTTCGGGAAAGTACAGGCCTTTGTCGGGCGCTTGTCCCTGTATAGTTGCATCGCGGAAGTTTACTATCGGCGATTGCTTATTGGTGCTGTGGTATAACATCTTTGAAATGGAATGTTGGAAGAATGGATGATTGAGAAGAATAACTACAAGCCTTCTGGCACTTTTACGCCTTCACTATTAACGGTAGTCACGTGGGTGTGGTAATCAACCCCAATTTTTTCATACACATGGCGCATGGCTTGCTCAACGCTTTTGGCAGTTGCTTCATCTTTGCTTAGCATAAACACCGATGGGCCAGAGCCGGATATACCACCGCCCAAAGCGCCGGCTTCTTTGCTTTGTCTTTTCAATTCATCAAAGCCGGGAATAAGCATGCTGCGCACCGGTTCAATTAAAACATCTACCAGCGAGCGGCCTATTAAATCGTAATCCTGTTTCATAAAACCGGTTACTAATCCGGCTACGTTAGCCCATTGGGTAATAGCATCTTTCAGTAGTATCTGCTTCTTTAGTATTTGTCGCGCGTCTGATGTTTTTACTTCTATTTGTGGATGAATAACTGTTACATATAAGGGCGGAAAATTAAGCGGTATTATATCCAGTGGGTCGCTGCTGCGGATTAGTGTAACACCGCCGTAAATGCAGGGTGCAATGTTATCGGCGTGTCGCGAGCCGGAGGCTACCTGCTCGCCATACGTGGCAAAGTTTACCAGTTGTAACTTTGTAAAACGGTTACCCAGCAAGTAATTGGCGCCTACTACTGCGCCGGCGGCACTTGCCGCACTGCTGCCTATACCACTGCCGGGCATTATCATTTTGGTGCTCTCAATTTCAAAACCCACCTCTTCATCTATTTCTTTTAGCATGGCCAGCAAGGCACCGCCAAATACATTTTTCTCCGGCTCGGTAGGCAGATTGTAGCTGTCTTTGTTTACTATGCTTATTCGCCTTTCAGGTAGCAGCCGCATAACGAGTTTATCGCTGGGCTCGTTTAGTGCCAACCCTAATACATCGAAACCACAAACAATATTTGCCACTGTGGCGGGAGATAGAACAATAACTTGTTTCATTTCTTAGGGTTGATTTCAAAAACATACTCTGCTTTTCGCAGCTGCTAACACTGACAGTTTTATCGATATTCATTCTGTAGCCCGCTTGTCAGCTATCCCCGTTTCGATGCATTCAGAAATGCCTCGCGGATATTCTTAGAGGTTGCATTTGTTTCTTTATCCTTCATGCGCTCCGGATGCCATTGTACGGCTACCATCCATGGCTCGTCGGTTTTATCTTTCCACTCTATAGCTTCTATTACACCATCGGGGCTGATAGCGGTGGCCATCAGTTCATCGCTTAACTTGCCGATAGCCTGGTGGTGTGCGCCATTAATGGTGCCAGTGTTGCTGCCCACTACTTCTTTTAATATTGAACCATCGGTAATAGATATAGTATGCTCATCGTCCACATCATTCATGCGGCGGTGATTCTTTTTGCCGGCCGCTTCCAGGTCTTGTATTAAATCTCCGCCAAGGGCTACGTTTACCAGTTGCAGTCCCCGGCAGATTGCCAGCACCGGCAGGTTGAAGTTAAGGGCCGTTTCAAATACGTGCATTTCAAACTCATCGCGCTCCTCGTTAAACTTTCCATCGCCGTTAGGGAATTCCAGTTGTTCGCTTTCATAAAAACGCGGGTGAATATCCACGCCGCCGGTCAGCACAATTCCATCGCAGTCTTCTACCAGGTCCCATACTTCTTCCAGCTCGTGCTTCTCCCAGTGCAATTCAACAATCTCGATATTAGGGTCGTTGCCCTTTATCCATACCGGGTAGTTTTCCCAGCGCGATTCGGTAAAAGTTAGGCCTATTTTCATGTGATAGTAGTTAGTAGCTAGTATTGAGTATTTAGATAAAACCAAATGCAACACACCCCGTCAGCCTGCGGCTGACACCTCTCAAGAGGGGATAAAACAGCCATTACAAAGCCTCACCGTATAGTGCGCGGAAATCGGCGCGGCTAACCGGTTTAGGGTTGTTAGGGTGTGCAAAGTCGGCAAAGGCTAAGTCAGACAACTCCTCCAGGTGCTCTTCTTTCACACCTACTTCGCGTAGCTTATGCGGTATGTTGATTCTTGAATTTAAATCGAACAGGTAATTAACTACACCGTTACCGGTTTCGTCTTTCAATTCCAAGGTACGGGCTATGCGGCGGAATTTATCTTCAAAGCCTGCAATGTTGAACTTCATACCGTAAGGTATGTTGACCGCGTTGGCAAGTCCGTGGTGTGTATCCAGCAGGCTCGACATAGGGTGCGCCAGTGAGTGTACTACACCTAAACCCTTTTGGAAGGCAATAGCGCCCATCATACTGGCTAACAGCATATTGCTGCGGCTTTCTACATCCGGGTTCTTTACGGCTTTTTCCAGCGAAAGAGATATCAGCCGGATACCTTCCAGTGCAATACCATCGCAGATAGGGTGATAATTCTTAGCCAGGAAAGCCTCCATATTATGTGTAAGCGCATCCATACCGGTAGCAGCGGTAATAAAACCGGGCAGCTCCATAGTCAGCATAGGGTCGGCAAATACAATTTTAGCCAACAGCTTAGGTGAGAAAAGTATCTTCTTTTGGTGTGTTACATCGTCGGCAATAATAGCGCTGCGGCCCACCTCGCTACCGGTGCCGGCTGTGGTAGGTATGGTTACAAAGTGAGGTACCCCATTGGTTACATACACGTCGCCGCCTATCAGGTCATCGTATTTAAACAGGTCTTCGCGGTGCTCTATACGCAGTAGTATAGCACGGGCTACATCAAGGCCTGCTCCGCCGCCAATACCTACTATGCAATCTCCTTTGTGGTTATCGTAAGCATCGGTACCGGCGTATACATCGCTCTTAACCGGGTTTTTGTGAATGTTGCTGAACACCTCTACCGCAAAGCCTTTAGCCTTCAGGTCATCTACTATGTTTTTGAAAAAGCCAAGCTGGGCTACGTTAGGGTCGGTAACTACCAGCGGACGGCTGATGCCATTCTTTTTTAAATAATCGGGTAACTCGGCTACAACACCAGCGCCAAAGCGGATGGTAGTGGGGAAATTGAATTGAGAAATTGCCATGATAGTATTGAGTAGTTAGAATTGAGTAATGAGATTAAATGCAAAATACAGAGGCGCAAACTTAATGGAGAGGCGGTGAAAAAAAAATAATTAGCGCCCCTAAATGCAGAATACAATTTTTTAACCACATAGGCACATAGAAAGGGAAATACAAGGCTGGGGTAATGGCTGCTATTAGAGGAAAATGCACAAGAGAACAGAAGAATACAAACAGCCTCTATTGCACTACGCGCTTATTTATAAAGATATACAGTTGCTCTATCATAAAGCAGAAGAATAGCCAGGCCGGCAGGTAATCGAGGCGAATGAGGCCCATAATGTGCCAGCCGGTGGTATACTCCCAGGGGCAATGGCCGGTAATAGTACGTAGCAGCAAACCGCTGGTAAATTCAATACTGTAAACAAACCCAACATATAGCAACAGGCGCTGCCAGATAGGGCGGTAGCGTACCCGATCGTGCACATAGTGGCCTATAATGGGTATAAGGCCGTAGACGAGTATCATCCAAACGTAGCTGCTGCCGGCCAGTGCCCATTTCGATTTTCCGCACAGCGGGTCATTATTTATAAAATCAGAAATGGCGGTGAAAACAACTTCGGTGGTTACACCCAGGCAGGCAAATACAACTACCATAAAGAAGGTGTGGCCACGTCGGGCTTGCGAAAAGGGCATTTACAAAGCGTATTTCTTATGGCGATAGAAACCAAAAGCTACACCTAAAACCACAATCAGCGAAATAGGCAGGGCTATATTAATTAGCTGCCACTTTAGCTTTTCATCGTTCACCTTTACGGTGTTAAGCATACGCATCTTTACTTCTTTGTTACGTGTTTGCAGTATGCCGCTATCATCTATCAGGTATTCGATACAGTTAAGTATAAACGACTTATTGGCGAATTGCTGTTTGGTATAGATGTAATAGCCCAGCGGGTAAGCATTGCTATCGCTGCGTACTTCGTTGCGGATAATATCGCCATCGCCTATTACAATCATCTTGTTGCGCTTGCTTTTTTCTATTGGCTTAAGCGCCTCTACAGTATCAAAGGCGGCCAGCATTTCGGGAGCTATACGGTTGCGGAAAGCGCTTTCAAATTCACCCTCTAACAATACAGCTACCGGCAGGTTAGGCTGGTTGTAATAAGCAGGGTTTGGCTTGCTCTGTAGTATGCCAAAGTGAACACGGGTTGGTGCCAATTGCGCTTTGGCATTTTCGGTGGTGTGCAGTAAAATAGTTTTCTCTACTCCCTTATTGCGGATAGTATCTACTGTGCTGGCGAAGAAGCTGGCCACAGGGTCCAGGTTGCGGACAATAGCGTGGTTATTATCCGACACCAACAGCGGGAAATAATACCACGGGAATAATTCTGTCTGTGGGGCATTACCCATCTGGCCTACTATCAGTGGTATCGGGTTGTTCAGGTTTATGTCCTGCACCACATCGTTGTTGATGCGGGCACCATAAGTGAACAGCATTTCTTCTATACCCAGGTCACTGGCTTGTACAAACTGACCGGTAGGACTCAGTTTTAAACTATCCAGCGATGCACCGGTGCCATCTGCCAGCCACAATACTTTGCCGCCGCGCATAATGTACTGGTCTATTTTATATTGCTGCATACCGGTAAATGGCGTACGCGGCTTGGCAATAATAACAGCATCGAACCTGCCCGGGATATTATAACCGCTATCGATATGGAGGTCCTTAACCTGGTATTCGAGCGAGATAAGCGTTTGGCGTATATCGGCAGTTTCCAGCATATCCAACTCGCCGTTACCGTGTATAAATGCTACCTGTGGCGGACGATATTGCGTTAACTTTTGAATGGCGTTAGAGAACTTGTATTCTAACAACACCTCTGAGTTGTTGAGTATCTGCTGCGGCGAATAACCGATTTGATTTTCGAGCAACTGTACGGCCATTTCGCGGCCTGCAAAGGTTACAATAGCACCGGGGAAGATTAGCTGCTGGTTGCTACCCGCCTGGCTTTTGGTAGTAAGGTTGGTTGGCTTAAGTCCGCGCTCTATCAGGTCGCTCATCAGCGCTTTGCGCTCATCCAGGTTGGCTATCGACATAGGGTCTATAAACTCAAACTCTATGTTTTTGCCCCCATAGGCGCGCAGTTCGTTCAGCAGGTTGCGGGTAGATTCTTTAAGGCGGGTAAAGCCGGCATTCAAATCGCCATCCAGGTATACCTTCACGGTTACTACATCCTTCAGGTTCTTCACCATTGCTTTAGATGGGGCCGAAATAGAGTAGCGCTTTTCGGCGGTTAAGTCCCAGCGGAAATAGAAATAACGCGATACCACGTTAACCAATAACAGGATAGAGAACACCAGCACCAGTAGAATGATGGCATCGCGGCGGTTGGTAATATGTGATTTGAATTTTACCATCTCCTGCTGCTTAATGCGGTACGGGTGAACAGAATGAACATGGCGATAAGGCTCACAAAATATACTACATCGCGGCTATCTATCACCCCCTTGCCCATAGAATCGTAGTGTGCGCTAAGGCCTAGTGACTCTACCAGGTAGTCGTTTTTACCTATAAAAACACCAAACTGCGACAGGTAGCCGAAAGCCAGATAAATAAAGAAACAGAGGAACACGCCTACAATAAAGGCTACAATCTGGTTAGAGGTAACCGAAGAACAGAAGATGCCGATAGACACAAACACGGCACCCAGAAAGAACAAGCCGAAGTAAGAGCCAAGTATACCCCCCACATCTACATTGCCTACCGGTGAGGCCAGCATATAAAGTGTAAAGAAGTAAATAAACGTAGGCACTATGGCTATAAACACCAGCAGCACAGCGGCAGAGTATTTACCCAGTATTATCTGCAGCTCGGTAACCGGGCGGGTGCTGAGTAGCTCGATAGTGCCGGTATTGATTTCCTCGGCAAACGAGCGCATAGTAATAGCCGGAATAAGGAAAATGAAAATGTAGGGCGCTATGCTGAAAAATGAATCGAGGGTGGCGTAGCCAAACTCCAGTATGCTGGTATCGGGAAAAATGAACATGAACAAACCCAGCACCAATAGAAAAACGATGATGGCTATATAGCCTATCAGGGAGCTAAAAAACTGCTGGATTTCTTTTTTGAAAATGGCAAACATGCGGCGCTAAAATAAAGGAATAGTTAAGGGCTAAAAGTCAGCGGCGTGTCATTTTTATTTTATTGTAACAAAACCTTAAAGGTATGGATCCCGGCTTCATCTGCACACCTGATAAAATAAACCCCCGAAGCCGGAGCAAACGCTGCTAAATTGAGCTTTACAAAATCGCCCGACTGAACGGCATTGCGTGAACACAAAAGCCTGCCCGTAGCATCCAGTATTTCTACCGAGGCATTACCTGTAACATCTTCGACAGCCACTATGCAGTTACCTTTAGTTGGATTGCTGCTAACCAGCCGCCATTTAAAATCAGAAGAGACATTCTTTACAGCTGAGATGGTCTGCGGAAAATTAACCAGTGCCGTTACTACACTCGTACCGCCGTTGTCCTGACGGGTCCAGATGGGACGAACGCAGCCGTTAACGGCGGAAACGTTGTTATAATCTCCATGAAATACTCCCTGCGACGGGTTAAAGGCATATTGGTTTACGCGGTAGTTAATAAAGGTGGCACCTCCATCGGTAGACCTTGCCATATAAACATCCGTACTATCCGAGTTGTAGTTTCTTCTATCGTTAAACACTACATATATATCGCCGTTACTCTGGTCAATCGTCATCCACGAAAAGAAATTATCCTTGCCCGGTGCATCATCGTTCACTCTAATGGGTGCGCTCCAGGTATCGCCACCATCTATTGATTTGGCTATGTACACATCGGCATCGTTCAGTCCGTTTCGCTTATCTGTCCAGTTAATGTAAACCGTGCCGCGGTATGGGCCGGTGCTTAAATCGCACATAATTACCGGCAGGCCGTTGCAACGGCTTAGCCCATCTACCTCATAATCCCATCCCTCCGGCTGATTGGCTATTACCTGCTCGTTGGCCGACCATGTGCTGCCACCGTTAAGCGATTTATTGAAATAGATTTTCTCATCGAAGGCCCAGGTTACATAAACTTCACCATTAACCCCTACGGCTGGCATAGCTCCTTCAATAGTATTGTCGCTATCCAAACAATCGCCGCTGATGGCAGTTAGCAAAGTAGCGTTGCTCCATGTATTACCGCCATCGTCAGATTTAGAAAAGTAGATAGTTGAAGAATCTTGAGCATCGGCACTGCCATACTCATCAAACTGGGTCCAGGTAACATACAGAATATCGTTCTTCATATCCAGTGCGGCCCACTCTTTATCCTGCATGCGCCCTACGTTGTTGCCGGTGTAGGAATCTACCTGCCAGCTACCGCCGCCGTTATTTGTGCGCTGGCAAACAATTCTATCGGCATACATTGGCCAGTTAGATATCTGGCTATTGCGTGCCAGGTGGAAATAGTAAAAACTGCCGCTGCTATCAGCAATAATACATGGGTCGCCAAAAACACCAAATGCCGAAGTGGCCTGCCTTTGCAGCCAGGTTCTGCCGCCATCCAGCGAAGAAAAAATCTTATCGGTATTGGTGCCTACCAGTATATTATTGGTGTCGGTAGGCGATATAGCGATGGAAGGCTCATTGGGGTTACCAATATTGCCAACCACTATATTTTGAAAAGATGATTGGGCGTAGGTTTGTGAGAACAGGAAAAAGCAAACAAGCAGGTGGAGTAATAACAAATGTTTTTTCATACAGCAGGTTTCCTTACTTGGTAAGTTGTTTAAACACATCTTCCAGGCTGTATTCTTCTTTGTTAAGGTGCAACAGTGTCAGGTTTTTCTCTTTGGCAAAGTTAAAGATGTCTTCGCGCAGGTCTTTCTGGCCTTCAGCCCTGAAATTCCATTTACCATCTTTCAATTGCTCGTAGCTCTTTACACCTTTTATCATGCCCAGCAGTCCGCGGTCAACAGTTTGCTTAAACTCGGCAGTTACTATTATCTCGTTGCTAATCTTGCTCTGCAGGCTCTCGGTAGAGTCGTTGGCTACTATCTTGCCTTTATTGATGATGACTACCCTATCGGCTACAGCCTGCACTTCCTGCATAATATGCGAGGAAAAAATCACCGTTTTGTCTTTGCCCAGTTGCTTAATCAGCGAGCGGATTTCTACCAGCTGGTTAGGGTCGAGGCCAGAGGTTGGCTCATCCAGTATCAGCACTTCGGGGTTGTGTAACATAGCCTGTGCTATACCTACCCGTTGCTTGTAACCCTTAGATAATTGACCTACCTTCTTTTTGCGCTCGGCAGTTAAGCCGGTTACCTCTATCATTTCATCTATACGCTGGTTGGTTATTTTGCCAAGCTTGTGCAGGCCGGCCACAAACTCCAGGTACTCGCGCACATACATATCGTAATACAGGGGGTTATTCTCCGGAAGATAGCCAATGTGCTTGGTTACCTCCAGCGGTGCGGCAGAGGTATCGTACCCGCATACGGTAGCAGTGCCCGATGTTTGCGGGATAAAGCAGGTCAGAATTTTCATAGTGGTGCTTTTGCCGGCACCGTTAGGGCCCAGAAAGCCCAGTACCTCACCTTTGTTAACCTCAAACGAAATTTCATCTACCGCCTTTTGAGCGCCGTATAGTTTAGTAAGGCCGGATACTTTTATTGACATAGTGTAAAGTAAGAGGTGCGAATTACGACGTATGAAGTTAGACTTCCAAATATGATAGTCAGAGTTGTGTAAAATTTAGAAAGTGTATTTCGCCTTTTTCAGCTTATGTTTCTTCTGTTCTGCTTTTGTAACACAAATACTCTTTAGCTTTAGCGGTTTGCCCATCATACGCACATTGGGTGGTATTTTGCCTTCCCATCCGGTAAACTTTACCTTCAGGCCGTCTTTTTTAAACTCCTCAGGCAGTTGCTGGCTTATATACCGCATGTTCTCATTGTTATCGGGCACTATTACAAACAGCTCCCCATTGTTAAGCACTTTGATGGTGGCTTTTACATTTTTCAGCAGCGTCTTTTCATATTCAAAATCGGTAGCCTGGGCATTTGTAAATATGGCCATAAGCATAATTGCGGTCGACAATAAGATTCTCTTCATAACAGTGGTTTTGTTTCGGTTTTCAAATCGCTTGCCAAAATACAATTTGGAGGCAAACAATAAGTTTATTTGTATAACGTCAGTGTTATGACACGTAACAACCTATATTAGTTTAATTATGAGCACACAGGCTAAATTTCCCCCGGGTCCTACTACCAATTTATTATGGAATAAAGAGGCTAACCTCCGCAAAGATGTATTAGGCTATTTTCAGCGCAGCATACGCAAATACGGCGGTATTTCGCGTGCTATGGTGGGGCCCTATCACTATGTTAACCTATCGGACCCCGATTATATAGAGCGTGTTTTTCTCAACCCCGATATCTATATAAAAGGGCGCGACAATAAAAACCTCCGTTTTTTGCTGGGCAATGGCCTGGTAACCAGCGAGGGAGAGTTTTGGCTTAAGCAGCGCCGGCTGATACAGCCTATGTTTCATAAGCAGCGCCTGCAGGGCTTTGTGCAAAAAATAAGCGAAAGCACCGACAAACTGATAAGCAGCATGGCATCACGCAGCGGGCAGGTATTGGATATGCATACTCAAATGACCCATGTAACCCTCGATATTGTAAGCCAAACACTGATGAGCACCGAGGTAAAGGGTGATTTTAAAACCATCAGCGATGCCCTGCACAAGGTAATGGAGGGCATGATGAAAATTATAAGGCTGCCCAAATGGATACCCACGCCCCTTAACCTGGGCATGAAACGCAGCCGCGCCATACTGGACGAAACTATTTTTAAAATAATAGAAGAGCGCCGCAACAGTAAAGAAACCTATAACGACCTGCTGACCATGCTAATGGAAGTAGAAGATGCCGATACGCGTGAGCGTATGACCGATGCCCAGCTACGCGACGAACTGATAACCATTTTTTTGGCCGGGCACGAAACTACTGCCAATGCCCTGGCATTTACACTATACCTGCTGGCGCAGCACCCCGAAATTAAGCAGAAGGTGGTAGACGAAGTTAACCGCACCATTGGCACCGGCGAAATGACCTACGAAAACCTGATGAAGCTGGAATATACCACTATGGTAATAAAAGAAGGCATGCGCCTGTACCCTCCTGTTTGGGGAATAACCCGCGATGCAGCTAAAGAGGATGTGGTAGGCGGCTACCGGGTAAAAAAGGGGGATAGCATAGCTATGTCGCCCTATGCAGTGCACCGGTTTGAAAAATACTGGCCCGAGCCCCTGGCGTTTAAGCCCGAGCGCTTTTCGCCCGAAAACATTAAAAGTATACACCGCTATGCCTGGTTCCCTTTTGGCGGCGGGCAGCGTTTTTGCATAGGCAATAACTTTGCTATGATGGAAATGCAGATTATACTGGCTAAAGTATGCACCCACTACAATTTTACTCTTGCCCCGGGGTTTGAGCTGGAGCTACAGCCACTGGTAACGCTAAGGCCGAAGAATGGGGTGATGCTGAAGGTGGAGAAGGCGTAAAACCCCATCTGCCTGCGGCATCTTACCCTAAAGGGGAAGAACCTACAAGCTAAATTTGCCAGTACTAATTATTGATAGCCTGACTTGCCTGGCTTAACCCCGGTTTAGTCATGCCACCAGTATTTCTCCTGTATTTGCTCCGAGCCTCTTGCGACATTGTATTTTTCCCTCATTCCCCTTGCCTAGCGTTTATTGTCTTGTATTTTCGCCGCATGAGTAAAGAGAACACACCAAGTGCGCCGGCCGATAAGGCGAGCGTTTTTCAGCAGATTATTTCGCATTGCAAGGAGTATGGCTTCATATTCCCATCGTCGGAGATTTATGATGGCCTGAGCGCCGTATACGATTATGCCCCTTACGGTATAGAGTTAAAAAACAACCTGCAGCAATACTGGTGGAAAGCCATGACCCAGCTGCATGAGAATATAGTGGGCCTGGATGCCGCCATTTTTATGCACCCAAAAACTTGGAAGGCCAGCGGACACGTAGATGCCTTTATGGACCCGCTGATAGATAATAAGGACAGCAAGAAACGCTACCGCGCGGATGTGCTGATAGAGGATGCCATGGGCAAAATGGAAGAGAAAATTGAGAAGGAAGCCGAGAAAGCGCTGAAGAAATTCGGTGATGCTTTTGACCGTGAGAAATTTCTGGCTACTAACCCTAACGTGCTGCGTGTAAAAGAAAAACTGACTGCCGTTGAAACACGTTTTAAAGATGCACTGGAAGCTAATAACCTGGAAGAATTAAAGCAGATAATAGTAGACCTGGAGATTGCCTGCGAAGTATCGGGCAGTAAAAACTGGACCGAAGTGCGCCAGTTTAACCTCATGTTCAGCACCGAGGTAGGCTCACTGGCCGATGACAGCAGCACCATTTACCTGCGCCCCGAAACAGCACAAGGTATCTTCGTCAACTTTTTGAACGTGCAGAAAACATCGCGCAAAAAAATTCCGTTTGGTATTGCGCAAATAGGTAAGGCTTTCCGTAATGAGATAGTGGCGCGCCAGTTTATTTTCCGTACCCGCGAGTTTGAGCAAATGGAGATGCAGTTTTTTGTACGCCCCGGCACCGAAATGGAATGGTATAACCAGTGGAAAGAAGCGCGTATGAAATGGCACCAGTCGCTGGGCTTTGCACAAGAGAACCTTAAGTATTTCGACCACCTTAAACTAGCCCACTACGCCAATGCAGCCGTAGATATCCAGTTCAATTTCCCATTTGGGTTTAAAGAGATTGAAGGTATACACAGCCGCACCGATTTCGACTTGAAACAACACGAGAAACACTCAGGCAAGAAGCTGCAATACTTCGACCCGGAGACAAACGAGAGCTATGTGCCTTACGTGGTAGAAACTTCGGTAGGGTTGAACCGTACCTTCCTGGCGCTTATCTGCAATGGGTTTAAGAATGAGAAGCTGGAAGATGGCAGCGAGCGCGTTGTGCTGGCTTTGCCACCGTTTTTAGCACCTATTAAAATTGCGATTTTCCCACTGACGAAAAAAGACGGCCTGCCGGAGAAAGCACGAGAGATATTTGATGACCTTAAGTGGGACTACAAATGTTTCTATGAAGAGAAAGATGCTATAGGTAAACGCTACCGCCGTATGGATGCCATCGGTACGCCTTTCTGCATTACTGTAGACCACCAGACCCTTGAAGACAATACTGTTACCCTGCGCGAACGCGATAGCATGAAACAGGAGCGTATATCTATCGACCAGCTTAAAGCCGTTGTGGCCGAGAAGGTAGATTGGAAGAAGGGGTTGAGGTAGCGCTGCCAGGTTAAAAACTCCTGCTTATCAATAGTTGCTGGTTGTTCCGCCCCGAGTTGCGGAAACACCTCGAACAACATAAAAGCACATATTTGCCAGAGGTTTTTTATATTCGGAAACATGACCCTGGCCTTATATTTATCTCTTTACATGCCCTGTTTTATATTCATGTGCTGCTATATCTGCTGTTTGAGAAGAAGTTGAACAATTTTTTTTCTAATGAAATTTTTCTGAATTTGTTTCTTTTCGTGCTTTCACTTTTCATTGGATTCTCGGTAATTAAGATTGCATTGACACTATATGGCCATGACCCCTTAGGAGATTAAAAATGGCATAGAAGGTTACTATGCGCGGGCGTGATAGCATGAAGCAAGAGCGTGTATCTCTGGAGCAGTTAAAAGCTGTAGTGGCCGAGAAGGTAGATTGGAAGAAGGGGTGAGGTATTTCAACTTTTATTTAGCCACAAAAAATGCGGCATGAACATCCATCTTTTTGATACTTATTACCTGCAGCCTGCCGTTTACGATAGCGCGTTTCACAATTTTGTGCTGGAGCGTTTTGCGGAAATATATGAAAATGAGTATGGCTTAGACCTGGAGAAGGTGCTTTCAGAAAAAGAAAAAGGCCTGCAAAAGGAGTTGTCTAAAAATCTTCACAGCGCGTTTCAAATTAATTACTACATATTACATGGAGAAGAAAAAGTAGGTTGGTTGTATGGCAACCAGACCGATTATGAAACGTTTTACCTGGGTAATGCAGGCGTATTAAAAGAGCATAGGGGTAAAAGCGTAGGGACAAAAGCAATAGCTGCAGTGCTGGGCGTTTTAAAGGAAAAAGGTTTTCAGAAAGCTTGTTCGAAACACGCAGCCACTAACAACAGTGCTATTATTCCTTTGTTACGTGCCGGATTTATAATTACCGGTTTAGAAATAAATGATTGTGATGGGGTAATGGTGCAGCTAACCTTTTTCTTTAACCAGATTCGCAGAGATGTTGTTGATTTCAGAGTGGGAAAGCTAAAACCAACCCAAAAAATTAATGAAGCTCTTTCATTAACCAATAAGAGTTGAATAGAATATTATGATTAGAACATTCGTTGCTTTCTTTTTACTGATTATCCAGTCGTTTACTTGCTATTGCCAAACTGACACTATAAAGATAGATACACCGGTAAGCTTAATTTTAGGAAACAAACTAGCCGCGGCGGATGTAAAAACCGGAGATACTACACCGCATTAGCACACGCCATACCATCCATAGCAGCGCTTACTATACCACCAGCATAACCGGCACCTTCACCGCAGGGGAACAGGTTGGCTATCTGCGGGTGGCGGAATGTTTCTTTATCGCGCGGTATGCGCACAGGGCTGCTGGTGCGGCTTTCTACACCCACTAACACGGCCTCGTTGGTGCGGTAGCCTTTACCGCCAAAGCGCGGCGGCATTTTCTTTCCAAAATCTACCAGCGCTTCGCGCAGGCTTTGGGTAATAAAAGAAGGCAGCACTTGTTTTAACTCGGCAGATATAATACCCGGAAGGTACGATGTGCGCGGCAGGTCCTTCGATGTCTTGTTCTGTATAAAATCTTCCATGCGCTGTGCCGGTGCCTGTATACTGCCGGTGGCGGCAAAGGCCTTTTGCTCTACCTGCTTTTGAAACTCGAGCGCAGCCAGCGGGCCGTGCTGGGCAAGGTGCTTCCAATTCTCGGCATCTACCGATACTACCATACCGCTATTAGCAAAGGGGCCATTGCGGGCACTGCTGCTCCAGCCGTTTACTACGGTCTCGCCCGCACTGGTTGAGCACGGTGCTATAACCCCACCGGGGCACATGCAAAAAGAAAACACCCCTTTGCCATTTACCTGTTGAACTAAACTGTAAGATGCAGGTGGCAAATATTCACCTCTTGTTGGACAATGATATTGTATGGAATCAATCAAAGTTTGTGGATGCTCTACCCGAACTCCCAATGCAAA
>DATGWP010000208.1:0-12318 GCA_035299425.1 Chitinophagales bacterium
GAAAACACATCGCTGAAAGATTACCTGATGCCCCTGCGCGATTCTATCATGGCACGTAGCCAGTCTATGGCCGATAGCATGCTAATGCTGCGCTTACAATTAATGCAGGATAGCGCCGATGCCTTTACCGACAAAAAAACGGCCACGGCAGAAATTAAGTACAAAGGCGAGCGCAAAAAAGGCGAACCGGAAGGTGAGGGGTTGATGGCTAAAAATGGCAATATTTACAAAGGCTTATTCCGCAGCGGTCAGTTTATTTCCGGCGTGCAATTGGTGCGCTCTACAGAGTTTGAATACTGCGGCGGGTTCAGCAACCTCGACCTGCAGGGCGCTGGATACTTACAATATGCCGATAGCGGCTACCAGGTAGGGTCATTTGTGCATGGTAAATTGTTAGCCGGCATCAGTAGCCGCAAAGAGAAAAGCGGGGAGTTTTACTTTGGCGAGATACAGAACAAACAGCAAACCGGCTATGGCGAAATGATGACCAAAGCGGGCGATCGCTACTGCGGTGTATTTAATAACGGCCGCTTGGTAAAGGGCTTTGTAAAACAAGCCTCACGCAACGGCGATTTCGGTAACTACAAAATGGAAAACTTCCGCCAGGTATTTGTAAGCCCGTGGGTTACCGAGGCATTTTTTAATAATATCCCTAATTTGAAACTACCGGTGCAATAAAATGCTAAACTCCCCTCTTCCTCACCCTGAAATTTGAATCCAAAAACTGCAGCAAAATATCCAGGTCGCCGGGTGCAAATTTGTTTTTAGCTAAAAACAAGGCGGCGCCTTCACCTATATAAATCAGCACATAATCTTTGGTTTCTATCACATCGCTTACCATCTCCCAGCTAAAATCGGTATTGGCTACCGATGATAGCAACTCGCCCCTTTCAGCATCCAGTATATATTTAATCGGCTCCTTTACTATAGGGCTGCTATCATACATCTTTCCAAAATTTCGCTTCTGAAAATAGTTGGGCACCAGCACCACCAGCACTACAAAAATAGCTACCGGTGCAATAAACATCAGCCACGATGCCTGCAGGTTGTTTTTATCCAATGCGCTTGTAAGTGCGGTGGTCATCACAGCAATAAAAATGAAGGTGTAAATCACAATCCACAGTTGACGCGATTTGGCAGTTACCTGCACGTTGGTTTCTATAAACTCTTCACGGCTTAGTAAAACTTCCAGCTCAATTCGTTTGTTAAGTCTAACCGGTTCCCCCGTCACAAACAGGTTCTTTTCGGGGTTTAGCTTGCGGCGTACTACGTACGCAAAAAAGCCAACTATCATTACTACATACAGCACAAAAGGGATATACTCTGCCAGCTTGGTCATGGGCTAAAAGTAGCAGAAAAGAGTTAAGTAGAAATGGAGGCAGATGCTGCTGTATTTTGTATATATGCATTCATATGCATCAAATAGAAAACGACTTTTTACGCGTAAAGGTGCGCGAGTATGGCGCCGAGCTCACATCTATCTTCGATAAGAAAACCGGCGTAGAGCACCTGTGGCAGGCCGATGAAGCCTTTTGGCCCTGGCACGCACCGGTGTTGTTCCCTACGGTAGGCCGCAGTGTGGATGATGAGATAGTGATTGACGGCGTAAAATACCCGATGGAGAAGCACGGGTTTGCCCGCAAAATGAACTTTAAGCTGCTGGAGCTTAGTCAGGAAAAGATGGTCTTCTCTATCAGTAATAATGAAGAGACCATCAAGCTCTACCCTTACCAGTTTGAGTTCTTAATCGGCTACCGGCTAAAGGCGAATGAGTTACTGGTATCGTACGAGGTGCGTAATAAAGACGATAAGCCAATGTACTTTCAGTTAGGAGGCCACCCGGCCTTTGCCGTACCGTTTGGGCTAAAAGGTCATGAGAACGAGGCCTACAGCGATTACTCTATTCAGTTTGAGCAGGTAGAGAACTCACCCCGCCACTTTATAGATGGCGATGGCTTCTTCGATGGCCGCACCGGCCCTGTGTTGAACAATGCTGACAGCATTCAATTACAGCCCGACCTGTTTAAAGACGATGCCCTTATTTTTAAAGACCTCAAATCGCGCACGGCCACTATAAAAAGCCGCAACCATCAGCATACTTTAACCGTCGATTTTCACGGTTTTAACTATCTGGGCCTTTGGGCAAAAGTGAATGCCCCCTATGTGTGCATCGAACCCTGGCTGGGTTGCGCCGGCACTGCTGGCAAACAGGTGGAATTTGCTGATAGAGAGGGAGTTATGATGCTGGAGCCAGGCGAAGAAATTAACCCTTTTTTCGCAATACGCACAAATCCGTAATAATTTCAAACATTTGTTTGAATAATGGAATCTGCACCCTACATTCGTAGACTTTTAAATTAGGTATATGAGCGTTTTGCACTCCACTTTGCTACAGCCCGATATTGACATGGGCGAAAGCACCCTTCAACTTCACAGGCTAATTATTCATAACGATGACCACAACACCTTTGAGTGGGTTATCGAAGCACTGGTAGATGTGTGTAAGCACTCTGCCGAGCAGGCCGAGCAGTGTTCGTATATTATTCATAGCAAGGGCAAGTATGCCGTTAAGCATGGTTCATTTAAACTGCTTAAGCCTATGAAAGATGCCATCGCTGAAAGAGGCATTAATGTTACTATTGATTAACAGGTTGCCTTTACCGGTAATAACCAACCAGCTATATGGGACAATACTTTAACCAGGAACACGAGTTGTTTCGTCAGTCGGTGCGCGATTTCGTATCGAAAGAAGTTGCCCCCCATATCAATAAGTGGGAAGAGGATGAAGTGATACCCCGCAGCGTTTTCAAACGTATGGGCGACCTGGGTTTTCTGGGTATCAACTTTCCGGAAGAGCTGGGCGGCACTAACAACGATTTCTGGTATACAGTAGCTTATCTGGAAGAACTGGCCCGCGATACTTGTGCCGGTTATGCCGCCGCTGTAAGTGTGCATCAGTATATGGCTACCAACCATATATTATTAGCAGGTAGCGATTACCTGAAAGAGAAATACCTCAAGCCATCTATAACCGGCGAATTTGTGGGCAGTATAGCCATCAGCGAGCCGGGTGCCGGCAGCGATGTAGCTAACCTGCGCTGCACCGCTAAACGCGAAGGCGATTATTATGTAATTAACGGTAGCAAGACTTTTATAACCAACGGGGTGTATGGCAACTTTGTAACAGTAGCCTGCAAAACAGACCCCGCCGCCGGGCTTGCCGGTGTCAGCCTTATTGTGGTAGACCAGGGTACTCCCGGTTTTACTACCAACAAGCTAAAGAAGATGGGCTGGAAATGCTCCGATACCGGTGAACTGTTTTTTGATAATGTAAAGGTGCCGATTAGCAACCTGGTAGGCGAGGAGGGCAGGGGCTTTTTTTATATTATGGAGAGCTTTCAGTTAGAGCGGTTGGTAGGCGGTATACTCGGTATAGCCGGTTGCGAGCGCGCTATGGAATATACCCTTAAATATATGCATGAGCGCTCTGCTTTTGGTAAACCTATTGCCAAATACCAGGTACTGCGGCACCGCATGGCCGAACTGGCTACCGAGATAGAAATAACCAAGCGCTTTGTTTACTACTGCTGCGACCTCTTTCAGCGGGGCATATTTGCTGTAAAAGAATGCAGCATGGCCAAAATGAAAGCAACAGAGCTTGGCAAAACTGTAGCCGATGAGTGCCTGCAAATGTTTGGCGGCTATGGCTACATGGCAGAATACCCTATTGAACGCGCCTACCGCGATGCGCGTGTAGGCACCATAGTAGGTGGCACTACCGAGATAATGAAAGAGATAATCTCTAAAGTTGTGATAGATGGCGTAAGCTACGAGAGCGCTTATAAAAGCATGAAAGCTTCCGGGCAGGATACCGCCAAAGTTGCTAAGCCCAAACCTGCTGTGGCAGATTCAACCACAAACTCCGATAATATTTCTTCACTAAATACAAATGGTAAAATGGCTTCAACTCCGCAAACAGCTAGGGAGATTGTTTATTCGCTCCCTCAACGATTGAAAACTGATAAGATAGCCGCCGATTCTTCTTCGGTGTTTCACTTTAAATTAGACGGACCTACCGGTGGCGACTTTACTGCCGTATTAAAAAATCAGAAAGTAGAAGTAACCGATGGCCTTAATGGCGATGCCACCTGTGTAATCACAGCTAAAGCCAGCGATTATGAAGATCTGGAACTTGGCCGTGGCAACCCGCAAATGATGTTTATGATGGGTAAAATTAAAGTGACCAATCTTAGCGAGGTAATGAAATTTGTTACCTACTTCAGCCGCTTAGGTTGATTAAGTAATGTTATTAAACAGAAAAGGCATCCTGCAATACTGGGATGCCTTTTCTATTTTATATGAAATTCTGGCTAGTAAGCGTATGCTATCGAATCTACCAGCGCCCCGTTCCTGTCGTAGCTGGTCATAAGCGCCACGCGCGAGTTATCGTCTAACCCATACCTGTAATTCACAATACCCAGCGTATCGCCATTCTGGTTTAACTGAACCCTTGTTGTCGGCAAATACAGGTTACCTACACCAAGAAAACCCTTTCCGAAATTCTGGTTGCCTATAGTATTTAAGGTAGTGTTATATGCATAATCATACCTCGTTTGTGTGCCGGCAGTAATGTTATCATTAATAGTCGTAGTTGCGTTTTTATTGGTAAGGGTAATTGCCGATGTTGACGTTACCGAGCCATAGGCATAGTTCTCTTGCCGCGTAAGCTGCCCGTTACCATCGTAGGTATATTTGGCACTGCTGTTTTGTGACTGGTACAAGCCATACGAAGTATCGGCATACGCATCTCCTCTTAGCAGATACACGGTGGCGCTGGCCACTACCGTACCATTTATCAGCGACTCCATTATTACTGTATCGCCCTTATATGTAAAGGTGGTATGGTCGCCCGAGTTGTTCGTTATAATGGCTATGTTGTTATCGCCGTTGTAAGTATATGTATCTACAAAACCGGCTCTCAGGTTGGTTGCCGAAAGCACTTTAGCTCCCGAAAAAGCCGGGTGTTCTTTTTTACAGGCGGTTACAAATACTAGAGAGAGCAATAAAATACCGGGTAGAATACGCATGTATGTAAGTGTATGGTTTTTAAACTTTATTAATACTATTTGCCGGCCAATTTAAATTTCTGTTTTACCGTTGTTTTTTCGCTGCCGGCTGCGCGATATGTATTGCCGGCATTTTGGTTGTCGTCCATCATTCCCTGCCCGTTTCTGTCTACCACACCGGGGTTGGCAAACCTGCCTGGGTTATTTTGTGTCATGTCCACTTGCGAGTTACCCCACCCTGCACCCGAATTATCGGCAGGGTTAGGTTTTACCTGCACACCATTAACGTTGATGGTCAGCAGGAATTGTTCGTTCATCTGAATTAATTTCGGATCCACCAGTTCGCTTAGCGGTATAGCAATTTCATACACCAAACCTTGTATGCTATCCAGCCCGGCCTGAATGCGCACAGTGGCTGTGCCCCCAATTTGTACTATGCCGCTCTGGGTTTTAAACCCGTTGGCCTGCACGCTGTTAAACTGCATTTTATACGAGTTAACCAGTGTAGCAAAGTTGCGCCTGCCATAGCCCGGGCTTTGCCCATCTCCCTCCGGTGCATGCATCACCGGGAAATTAATATCGGCACTAAACTTTTTGTTTTTCTCTTTACTGCTTAGCGAAAGCTGCCAACCAGTGCGCATCATTTTGGCTGCCTTGGTTTCATCGTTAGCGGTAATGCACAAATACAGCGTATTGCTATCGTTGGCTATGGCAAACAATACACCTGTAGCTCCATCGTAAAGGTTAAATGGCTTCTTCCAGTCGTTGGTCAAACCATCTATGGCAGGCGGTTCTGCCGGCCATTTGGCATTGGCTACATCGTCCTGCGCAAACAAAACTTGTGCGCAGGCCATCAGGCAAAAAGAAAGGCAGTTTTTAAACATACGGTGTAAATGGAGCAAATAGTTAACACTAATGCGGCAAGGTAACCGAATTATTTTTACTTTTTAACTAATAAGTTTTTACTTATCCGGCAGCTTAATCATCCCAATCCAGGTCTATTTCACTATCCGAATCGAAGATGCCGCTGAAGAAATTGCTGATGCTTTCAATTATCCCGTCGAAATCCAACCAGGAGCTGTCTAACTCTATTTCTGGCATATCTATCCAATTAATATCTTCTGTTGCTACATCCGATAGCATGGTTGTACGCATGTCTGTATAATCGCAAACTTCACCGGTAGAGGCATGGTAAGATTTAAAGTCTTCACGAGTTGTAAATATGCTCATAGCCCAGCAGCTATAATCATAATCTGACCATGGCGATTCTTTTGAAGCCTTCTTTACCTCTTTAGGTTTGTAGAATTTCTTTTTACCATAGCGTTTCACAAGTAGCCTGCCTATATCGGTAATGTATGCTTTCTTATCTGCCGGCGGGGTATTGCATAGGGTATTCATACGGGCTACTAATGATTACGGTATCATAAAGTTTATCTGGGCAGATGTGGTTATGTTCCCTTTATCGGCCAGGGTAAAGGTAGCATTAGTAGTGCTTACCCAATCGCCGCTGCTAAAGGTTTTATTGTCATCGGCATCGTATAGTGCATACAGGTAGTAGGTGCCCGGGTGCATGTAGTTAAATGTAAAGCTGGGGTCGTTGGCTGCAAGTATTACATAGCGTGAGCGGTATTTAAGGTTGCCGGTGTTAAGCGAGAAACCCGAAATAAGTGGCTGCGTAGTTATCATCAAAAAGGTCTTGTTGGCTGCATTCGGGGTCACACCCATATAGGTATAGTTTACGGTCGCTCTGCCTAAGTAGGGTTGGTCGGCTTCTGTATAAGGGTCGCCACCGGTAGTTGAGTAATAAATGGCTTCGGCATCACCTTCAAGGGCGGTACTGAAATCTTTGGTCAATGTTTTTTTAGGAAAACTAAAATGGTCAACCGCAGCCTGGCACGAAGTAGCATCCTGTAACCTGGCCGACCAGCGCATGTGCAGCGTGGCGCTGCTTTGCGAGTTGTATTTGTTGGTATACGAGCTAAGTATCAGGCTGTCACCCTTTAGCAATACCTCGGTATACGCCCGGCTGCTGCCTTTTATTGCTTCGGCAAACCGGTAATAACTATAGCTAGCAGTTTCTGATACGCTATCGGCTAAAAAGTACGATACGCGGGTTTGGCCGCCAAACGAACCACCGTTGCGAAACGCCACTCTGTATTGTCCCTTGTACTTTGCAATGAAAAAGGACATGTGTATATCGTTCAAGGTATCTAGCTCATTTTTAGCCGATACTTGATTCTCCGATATCGGCCGGAAATCAACTATCCACTCAGGGTAGCTGCCAAGCGCCGTGGTAGAACTTACCGGCCCGCTCCATATACCTTTTACTTTCTCCAGTACTCCGTATCCTAGCGTATTTTCAATGGTAGAGTAGGGGGTGTTATTATTATTGTTGTTGTTATTGTCATTCTTATCCTCTTTGCATTGGGTAACAAATAGTAATATGGCAAAAACGGACAGCTTTAATATGGGGTTTACTAATCTCTGTTTCATATTGTAAAGTAAATGTTTTCACAAATCCCGGGCAATGAAATATATCAGCCTGCAACCTTATTCACGTTAAATTAATGCAATGATAGTTACGTCGTTTTACAGGCTCACTTTTTTTCATTTTATTAGTGTTACAAACCCATTTAGTGCGTATTACCCATTTACTGACCTTTCTTTTGTTTGTTAGTACCCTGCACGCGCAGCATACTTCTACTGTGCTGGCAACGCCTGCCTATAAAGATACTGTCATCAAATGGATGACTATGGAAGAAGCCGAGCTTGCTCAGAAAAAGAACCCTAAAAAAATATTGGTAAGTGTGTATACTAGTTGGTGTCGCTGGTGCAAGCTGGAGGATTCTGTCTCTTTCAGGCATAAGGAGATTGCACACTACATTAACCAGAATTTTTATCCTGTAAAGTTTAATGCAGAATCAAAAGTTCCGCTGGTATTTAACGGTGTGCGCTACAATTTTATTAACGAAGAAAATCGTTACGTTCACGAGTTTGCCCAATATGCTTTAAAGGGCAAATTATCCTATCCGGGTATTTCCTTTATTAATGAAACCGGTTACCTGATAGATGCAATATATGGCTACATGGACGCTTATTATATGGAAGCTGTATTAAACTACTATGGCAGCAGCGCATACAAAACCATTAAATACCACGACTATGAAAACGACTTTGAAGGAAAAGTAGAAGAACCCGAGTAGTAATAAATTACTGCGGATTGGTTTCTACAAACAACTTCTTAAGTTCCTTGCTGTCATGCATTTTTAATCTTCCAGCCAACACTAACCTCAACTCGCGGCGGGCAAGTGCCGAATCGTACATCTTTTTTTCAGCTTCAGTTTCGGGCAGCAGGGCAGCTGCTTTTTTCGGCTTTCCGTTGCTATCCAGTGCCACAAAGGTGTAGTAAGCTTCGTTGCATTTATAGCGTGTTTGCGATGGAAGGTTCTCCGCCCATACTTCTATGTGCGTTTCCATAGATGTATTAAATACACGTGTAACCCTGGCGGTAATGGTTACCACATCGCCCAGCTTAATGGGGTTTTCAAACGATACATTATCTACCGAGGCAGTTACTACTACCGCATTCGAATGTTTACCGGCCGAAATAGCCGAGGCTATATCCATCCAGTGCAGTATTTTACCTCCGCGTAAATTACCGAGTGCATTAGTGTCGTTAGGCAACACTATTTCGGTCATTATAATAGTTGATTCTTTGGGTGTTTTACCGTTGTTCATTTTCTTCTTTTTTCTTTCCGTAATGATATTCGTAAACTGATGGTGCTTTCCGTATTTTATCTATTGTAATAGTACATTTCATGTTTTCCAGCTCTTCGCTTTCATTTTTCGATGTAAATGGCATACTCGTACCCTTTATTCGGTCTATAGCCACTCCTTTGTCGTACAGGTATTTAATAATTTTCATGGCCCGCATCATTTCAATCCTTATGGCCCCTGTTTTTACCCAATCTTCTTTCACTTTTTTAAAGGTTGGTATCGAGTCTATAAATGCTTTTATAGTATCATCTTTTGCCCTGCCATATTCGCTTCGGTCGCTGCAACCGTTTACCTGCACCGTTAGGTCCGGATTGGCCTGCAGCCAGTTTAACAGGTTGCTCAGTTTTATCTGGTTTTCTGCACCTTCCAGGTCACTGATGTTGGGCCGGTACTTAAAAACATAATCGTGGATACTGGCGTCTAGTTCGGGCAATATAGAATCTACTTTTAATTCGGTCCGGTCTGTTTCGTTTACCAATAGGCCCGTCACATGCGGGCTTTGCTTTATATACTCTATTACAAACTTGCGCATGCGCCGTTCACCCAGCAAACCCACGCTGTCATCTAAAGTTTGAAAATAAGTTTCATCGTCATAAACGTAATATTTGCTGAGCCATTGCAGGTACTCTTTCGATGCCTTAATGTTGTTATACTCTTTTTTAAAATTAAGCATACCTACTCCCATCATACTTTCGTTTAGTAGTGTTTCATCTAACCGCATTACCTCGTTTAATACAAAGTGGTATGTTTCAAATAAGCGGGTTTTGTCCGGCTGCAGCATTATTCTGAAAATACCGCTGAAATTCCGTGCATCATATACAGCGGTAAATTTTTTGCACCCCATTTTACGCGCTTTTACCTGTATGTGGTTATTGGGGTCATTAAGCATGGCGCTTAGCAAATAGGCGTAGTAGCTGCTTTTTACATTGGAGCGCGTACCCGGAAATAACCAGCAAATTTCAATTTGTGGCTCTTCCACCGGTGCATTTACTACAAACTGGGTTGAGTAAATCATGCCCTTAAAATCTATTATCTTGCTTATTACATCTTTGTCAAATTTCGATTTCAAAACATCTTTAAACAGCATTGCCACTTTATCCTGAAACTGGTAGGTGCTAAAATTGCCATATGCATTTAGTATTGAATTATTAGGTACATAGTACCGTGCCCAATAGGAGCGTACGTGGCCCAGGTCTATATAAGGAAATTTACCGCTGGTATCGCCGGTCAATATCTGCCGGGTGGCATCTTTTCTAAAAAGCCTGCTCAGCAACTTTATTTCATAGATAGTTTTATAGTCGCTTTTACCGGTTTCAATTTCCTTGCGCACTTCTTCCAGTTTTTTATCCAACTCATTTTGGCTGATAGTGGTTACAAAAACAGAATCGCGCAATAATTGCAGGCTTGCTGCATAATTTGCTGCCGGGCAGGTTAACTGAAAAAGGCTGGATTCAGTAGTTATATACGACGAAAACTGTGTGTTTTGAAATGATAACCCTGTCAGGTTTTTACGAAGGTGGTTAGCTATCTTATCCGCTATAATACTCTGCACTATGTTCGATATGCCGCTCACCGAGTCATTCTCGTATACAGGGCCTGTCTTTACATACAAGGTAATTTCCACTTTGCTATAGTCGGGTTGGGCTATGGTCAGCACATTCAGCCCATTCAGGTTTTTCGATAGGTGAACCGAGTTGTCCAGGGTTTTATCAGTTTGGGTGCTTTGGGCCTTTATGGTTAACAGCAGGCACAAAAACATAACCGTGTTTAGCGGTTTTAAAAGGTATGTCATGCGGCAAATTTTGGAAATACAATTCTTTCTTTCAAATTTGTTCAACTTAAATTCTGTTTATGAAGCGTTTTTTTATGTTTTTATTCTGTGCTGTTACTCTTTCAGCGGGCTTTTCTTCTTGCAGCAAATGTTACACCTGCGATTTTGGTAACAACGATGTGCGCGAACTTTGCTCTAAAGATTTTCCTGATAAAACAGAAGGTTTGAAATGGACCGTTGATGCTTACGAGGCTCAGGGTTATACCTGCACTGCCAAATAGTAGTCAACGTTTTATTTCTGTTTAGTTAGCTCAATTTCTTCTTTCTCAAAGAAAAAACTGAGTTCTTTATGCTTAATAAAATACGCTTTCAATTCTTTTGATGTTTTAAATGTTTCATCAATATTTTCGGTAACCGACGATAACTGAATCGATTTATTCATTTTGTCTAATACTATTTTATAAAACATAAATTTACTTTGTCCGGTAGTTATGTTTAAAAAATAGTCGCTGCCCACCAGGCTCAGATACGCCGAATACGTAACCGGCTTTTTATCTTCTGCTATTTCTTCTATGGTATAAGTATAGTCGTTACTCCCCTTTGTTACTATATATTTTTCGCTTTTCTCACTTTGCCACGTACCCAGTAGCATTGGGTTAATTTTTATCGATTGTTCATCGATAGGTACGGCACTTTCGTAAGGGCAACCGCCAAGCATTATGCTTATCAATATAAGGGCGCTTATAGTTTTCAGCTTGTTCATTGTTGCAAATAACGTCTTAATTACAAAACCGACGATTCTTTTCATTAACAATCCATGTTTGTTAAACTGCATAATCTTTTAGCTAAATAAATTAGTATTGCTTTTAGTAAAATGGATAAGCCGGATATTTATGTAAAGGGCAGGGGTTCTCAATTAAATCCTGCAAACCGCTTTTTAAAAAACAGCGAAAAGCAGGTGTATGTCGATGACTTAGCCACACAGGAAGAGCGGGAGCAATTACTTACCGAAAACCCTAAAACCAAATACATTGATGTTTTTCCCAAAACAATAATGAACAAGGTAGATAGCCCGGACCTTGGCATGGCCTGGAGTATGAACCCGTACCAGGGATGTGAACATGGTTGTATTTACTGCTATGCGCGCGGAACACATGAATACTGGGGCTACAGCGCCGGGGCTGAGTTTGAGCAAAATATTTTGATAAAGAAGAATGCGCCGCAATTGTTGCATGATGCCCTTATTGGCCGCAAGTGGGTGGCCGATACTATCATGCTTTCGGGCAATACAGATTGCTATCAGCCGGCTGAACGCAAATTTGGTATTACCCGACAACTGCTCGAGGTGTTTTTAAAGTTTAAGCACCCGGTAGGTATCATTACCAAAAACAGCCTGATAGAGCGGGATATAGATATCCTTGCACAGCTGGCCGCGCTCAATTTGGTATCAGTTACTCTAAGTTTAACCACTCTCGATGAGAAGCTAAAACGGGTAATGGAACCCAGAACTTCTTCGGCACATAGCGTACTGCGCACTATAAGTAAACTAACAACCGTGGGTGTACCGGTAAATGTAAACGTGGCCCCTATCGTACCAGGGCTAAACGATGATGGCATATTTGATACGGTAAAAGCAGTGGCAGATGCCGGCGCGCTAAGCGCCGGGTTTATAGTGGTTCGCTTAAACGGTCACAACGGAATGAT
>DATGWP010000209.1:0-16013 GCA_035299425.1 Chitinophagales bacterium
GATGATAATGGCTGGGCAGATGTAAATGAATTGATTACAAAACTTAACGCCAAAGGCGGTAACCTGAATTTTGAAACGCTGAAGGAGATTGTGGCTACAAACGAGAAGAAGCGGTTTTCCTTCAATGAAGACTATTCAAAGATACGGGCCAACCAGGGACATAGTATAGAAGTGGATGTAGAGCTAAAAGCGGTTACCCCACCTAATGTTCTGTATCACGGCACGGCTGAGCGTTTTGTAGAGTCTATTATGGCAACTGGCTTGCAAAAGATGAGCAGGCTGCATGTGCACCTTAGTGCCAACTATGATACTGCTGTGAGCGTAGGAAGCCGCCATGGTAAACCTGTTGTGTTGAAAGTGGATGCAAAGCAGATGAGCGAAGATGGAATAGCTTTCTATCTATCAGAGAATGGCGTGTGGTTGGTAGATGCTGTGGAGGCAAAGTATCTTGTACTGTCTTAGTTTATGATTTGTGTTTCTCATTTAGCCGGTTTGCTAAATCTTGAATGTCGGCTTTTCTGGCTAATACACTTATCCACTCTGTAGGTATTTCATCATAGCCATATACTATACCAGCCAGGCCTCCGGTAACACAACCGGTTGTGTCAGTATCATCACCAAGGTTTACTGCCTTTAGCACAGCATCAGCATATGTGTTGGTAGTTAGTATGCACCAAATAGAGGCTTCGAGGGTATGCAAAACATATCCCGAACTGAAAATCTCATCTTCTTTTAACTGGATAATATCTTGTGTAAGCAGGCGGTCGTAAAGGGTAACTTCAGCCGGGTTTATCTCAAGTATGTCAAGCAGAAACACGGGCAAAGTTAATTGTAACGATTTGTATGCGTTATTAGGCTTAGATCCATTTAACAACAGCAAGGCAAATTCGGTGTAATAAAAGCAACCTATTACCGAACGAATATGTGCGTGTGTTATGGAAGATACCTTCTTTACCCACTCATAACGCTCTTCAATAGGCTTGTCTTTAAGAAATAATATCAAAGGTAATATGCGCATCAATGAGCCATTTCCATTGGAGTTTATATCAAATCCTCCAGCCAGTTCCGGTCTTATACCCATAGCCAGTTCGTTTATTGCGGTTCGTGTTGTAATGCCAATGTCGAATACGGAACCATGAGGTGTCCAATAGGAATCATTCATCCAGGCAACGAAGTTTTCTGCTGCATTTTTCAGGTCAAACTCATTTGTTAGGGCTTCTGCCAAACAAAAAGCCAGTGAACTGTCATCAGACCATGTTCCGGCCGGCTGGTTATGCGTGCCATGCCCCAACATTGATTTTACAGGATTTAATGCAATGGCTTTACGGCTGCGGAATTCTACGGGTACTCCCAAAGCATCACCAACCGCTAATCCAAATAATATATCCCTACCTTTATTTCGTTCCATAATCTAAAATTTAAATATGCTCAGCTATTAACCCTGCAATTGTTTTTACTTCTAAAAAACTATCTTTTATCTGTAATGCATTGGGGTGCGAATCGGTGCACACTACTTTTTTTATTATACCCGATGCCTTTATTTTATCTAATGCGTTGTTGGTAAACAAGCCGTGGGTAGTGATTACGGCAATTTCTTTTGCCCCTGCATCTTTATACGATTTGGCTGCGTTTATCAGCGAGCCACCGGTGCGTATCATATCATCGTATATAACTACGTTCTTATTTTCTACGTTGGCACTTATGCTTGTTACCTGTGTTTCTTCACCGCTAACCCTCCGTTTAAATACAAATGCGGCATTAATACCTAATTCGTTTGCCAGCGATTCTACCCACTTAGCCCTGCCGGCATCGGTGCTGGCCAGCACAAAGTCACGCCCATACATTTGGGTAGCAGCATCCATTACTATCTTCTTACAATAGATGTGCAATGGCCTTATATCATCATTGAAATAATGCGGTATGCCTTCGCTGTGTATATCAAACAGCATAATACGGTTACCCATAGGTGCCTTGGGTATGGCAGATAATAGCATGGTCCTGTTCTTGGCTTTTACTATTTCTCCTTTTTTTACAGCCCGCTCCATGGTAGAATAACCCATAAAAGGCACTACCAAGGTAAGAGATAGCGCGCCTTGTTTCACTGCACCGCAGGCAAGGTCAAATAGTTCCAGTGTTTCGGTGTCTGTAACCGTACCGCCTATTAGTATTATGTCTTTTCCTTCCAGGTCGTTGCCAAACCGGTGGTAATTTTCTCCATCCGGAAATGTTTTCACTTCCAGTTCGCCTGTCTGAATATTGGCTGCAGTTTTTAATAATTCATTTTTTAAATAGGCATAGCTGCTTGTCGCAAATAGTAGTTTCATAAGTTTATGTGTTTAGCAGGAGTGTAAATGGTTTCGTAAGGCACTTGTAATTTATTCAATTCTTTATTTTCAACATGTTTGCGCTGTTCGTTTACGAATTCTGTAATGTCTGCAATCTGTTCAACCCAAATTGTTCCATAGCTTTTTAATATGTCTCCTTTCAATCCAAGTTGAATCGCACGGCGTTCAAGTTTGTTGCCATAAGGATCATGGTCGGGGTCCCATTGCAATCGCACATCTGCCTGTTCCATCCTTTGCTTCCATAGTTCATTCGTTTCATATAGTTTACTGTTAAAGCTTGAATGCACCGCCTGCTCAAGTATTTTATCAAAATTTGTTTTGGCTATTGTTATGGCCAATATATGTTCTTGTCCTTCTTTTACAGCCCATCCACTTCGATACATCATCCACAGAAAGTTAGGCTTAATCCAGCTCATTCTGCTAAAAGAATACTCACCTCCAAACTGCTGATTTTGTGCTGCATATTTTGCAATGGCTGGCCTGTAAGCTTGATATACGGTAATGCTTGTTTCGCTTTGTGCGGCAAGTATTACCTGTCCTGTTTTGGGTAATCGTTCTACGCTGTCTTCATATAATTCTAGTTCCATTTTACTCATTTATTCCAATACACTATCGTCACATCTTCGTCATTTAGCTCGTCGTGTATTATTTGTTTAATAATATTCCAATCTCCACCGGCCAGGCCCGCGCCTATTTGTGGCATGCCTATTTTTTTACCGCCAAATGTTTTCTTTAATTCTTTCAGGCAGCTGCGCATGGCGTTGTAATCGCAATTCATTTTATCGGTGCCAAATTCAAACTGTGTGTAAGCATTTACTACAATGGGGGTAGTGTTTTTAGTATGTGAAATAGTTCCCAGCTTTTTTCTATCGCCTTTAGTGGTAAGATTATCTACTTGCTGTGCCTCCGGGAAGTTTTCTATTACTTGTTTTGCAATGCCGCTTTTCATAGTGCAGAAGCAATTAGCGCCATGCACAATTACATCGTAATGCTTCGCATCCCCTATCAGGTCACCAGTTATCTCTTTTATCATAAGGCAGAATTTTTAATCACCTCATCAAAGGTGTATTGTGTTGTTACCTCCCCGTTTTCAAACACTGTTTTTAGTTGGTCTTCGCCGGCTTCGGTGTTGGCTACAGTTTTATAACCCAACGTACTATCCTTTATCAATTTCAACCTGCCCCGCTTGCTGCGCTTACCGCTATCGGTTATGGGGTCTTTAAATACATCGCGCTCGCTACCGCCTACGGTGGCGCTGCTGCATTTAAACGCAAATTTTTGTGTGTCGCGGTCCAGCTTTTGCAGCAAGGCACCACCCATACCAAAGGCTATGTTATCGGCACTCCAGCCATGCGATTTTAAATTCTTTAGTATCTCACCTATGCTGTCATAATTAACTCCATCACCCTGCAGTACACGTATGTGTGGGTCTAATACTTTATAGCCTTTGCCGTTGGTGGTGTAACCTAGTTTATCGCCTAAAATGCTTACCACTTTTAATACTACATCTTTAGGCTCTCCGCTATCAGGCCTTACTACCAGCGTGCCTTCGCGGGTAAGTATTTTCACTTTCAGCTGCTCGCCCCATAGTTTTTCGCAGGCATTATATATGTCGTACGAGTCGCTTACCGCTGCCACCAGCCCTTTGCTGTATTGTGTCAGCATGTTTTCATAAGCCTGCGCTTCGTTCGACCTTCCCCACGATGTAATGGTGCTGTGCTCAGCGGCCGGTATAGAGAATCCGTATACATCATCCGTATTATAAAAGTCTTGTATAAAGCTTAAACCGGCTATGGTATCGCTGCCTTTAAAGTTTGCCAGGTGTGCTGCTGAGCCAAGCCCAGCACTTTCTACCGATGACACACCGCGGAAACCAAAGTCATGTAGTTTAAAATCTATAGTTGCCGAGTCACCAGTTTCTTCCAGGTATTTCTTTATCAGTTTTTTTATCTCGCGGCTTTGGGTGGCCACCGTGCAACCATACCATACCTGCACCAGCAGAGTTTCTAAGAAGTTGGTTAACCAAAAGCACTTCGGGTCAGTGTTCTCTACCGTCATCATTACGTTGTGGGTAGGTATTACACTTCCTTCTGCTGCGGCCTTTATACGCACCGGTAACCGGCCCCCATGGCTGTTAAGTATATATTCCCAGCCTTCGCGGTAAAACAGCGATGGGTCACCAAAGTGTTTGCTGTAAATTTTTTCTGCCTCATCTATCTTTTCTCTTGTTACTACAACACCTTGCAGGTAGCTTTTTAATAGATATTGCAAGCCAAAGAAGGTAACATCGGCAAACATGCCTCCGCGGCTTTCAAAGTAAGAGTATATATCCGTAGTTTCAGGTGGATATTGTTTGTAGTGGCTTATCTTATAGCTGTCGGTTAGCAGCATTATATTGTTGCGTATCATAGTTTATGGGTTTAGTGTTTTTTTAAATAGGTGTAACAGCACATGGTGCTCGGCTACTATATCATTGGGGCTTAGGGCATTGCTATTAAACCATTTTAATTCGGCAATGTCATCTTTGGCTTCGGCTTCACCATCTTTGTATTCTGCTGTAAAAAAGTGGGTGATAATCTTGTCTTCCTCACTGCGGTAGCGCCAGTCATCTATTTTAGCAGAGCCTGCATACTTTACATTGGCTATAGTTACGCAGGTCTCTTCTTCTGCTTCGCGCGCTGCTGCTTCTTCATAGTTGTTGTCGGCAGGGTCGGTAAAGCCGCCAATAAAACGGAACTTGTTTTGATTTGGCTTGCGGCCCAGCAATACTTCTGTGCCTTTTACAATAGCCACATCTACAGTAGGGTAAACTTTTGGGTATTGGTTATAGGCAGCAAATATCACCCCGGCCCTAAAATCCGGCGATGCCTTTATTTCACGGCTAATGTTCAACCGTACCTCGCTTCCGCTGGTGTTCTGGTAGGCTGGTAATTCTACCGTTTCAAAATGCCCTGAGTAATACCGGATAAAGCTATCGCGGCTACCATAAAGTACTACGCTGCCTACCGGGCAGGCCTCGCGTATACGGCTATCCAGTTCCCTGCTCCAGTCCATATCCGAAGGTGTATCGGGCAGTGAAAGCACTGTAATATTAGGAAAGGTCTGGAGCAGCATTTCCTTACGCGTTATAAAATCAAGAGGGTTGCTGCGTGTAACCAGCGCCGGTGCCACACCTAAAAATACCAATACACGTTTGTGCCGGCTGGCCACATCATTTATCAACTCGCAATGCCCGGGGTGTAGTTCATTTACCTGGAAACGGCCTACAATAATTCCTATATCTTTACTGGGATTCATATTATGTAATTTAAAAACGTAAATTAATCTCTTTGTTTTTTGCTTTCATATATTTTTTTCTGTCAAACTGGAAAAGCTTTGGAGGGCGATAGGGGGTATTCTTTAAATACTCATTCAATTCTTTCACTAAACCGGTGGCCATTATTTTGGTACGGAAGTTTCTGCGGTTAAGCGTTGTCTGCAGAATAGTTTCATAAATATTTTCAAGGTCAGAGAAAATAAATTTGGCAGGTAGTAATTCAAATACAATAGGCTGATAAACAATTTTGGCTTTTAACCGGTTAATGGCCGTGTCCAGTATGTGCTGGTGATCAAAAGCCAGTGGTGGCAGTTGGTTAATGTCAAACCATTTCGCTTCGTCGGCGTCGGTGCTTCCTTTTATGTTTTTGCCGGCACTTAAGTTTATAAGCGCAAAGTATCCCACCGAAATAACCCGTTCTCTTGGGTCGCGGTCCACTGCACCAAAGGTGAATAGCTGTTCCAGGTAAACGTTCTCTAGCCCGGTTTCTTCCAGCAATTCACGGCGGGCTGCATCGTCCAGTGTTTCATCCAGCTTTACAAAACCTCCCGGCAGTGCCCATTTACCTTTAAAGGGTTCAATACCTCTTTTTATCAGTAATACCTGCAGGCTACTTTGGCTATAACCAAACACTATACAATCTACTGTTACGGCTGGTTTGGGATATTCAGAAGTGTAAACCACTTTGCTTAAATTTAAAGCAAAGGTATCTGTTTGTTTTAAATTGCAAAATATATTTTACACATGTTCGTCATGTATCTGTATGGTGCCTTTCTGTATTTATGGCTTTTGCTTTGAAATAATTGCAAAAACTATAAATTTGATTGGAACAAGTGCAGAGGTTTTCTAACATGCCATCTGCAAACACTAACTATGGGTCTAAAAGATTTTTTAATAAAGCAAGGCTTTATTACTGAGAAGGAAGGCGTAAACACGCCCGATGCAGAAAACGATACCAAACAGCAGCAAACCACTGACCCTGTAACGCCTACTTTTTTTCCTCTCCAGGGCGATAATACAACCACCAATTCGGGGCAGGTATCAGAACCGGCTTTTGTAGCGCCCATCAAAAACAATCCCGGGTCGGTACAACTGGATCCTTCTTTCGTTAAGTTTTTTGAAGATGAACTGGTAAAGTCAAATTTGCCCGGGCCCGATTATTTTGAGTTTCGCCAACTGCTGAACAAAACAAAGCAGAAGATGGAAGGGAAGGGCATGGCCTCTGACGACCTGATATTGCATACCGTATTGATGAGCTTTGAGGCGCAGGATGTTTCCGGGGCCAAACTGGTAGAGGCTGCCCGTAAATACAAAGAGATAATCCGCAAAAAGAATGATGACTTTTTAGCAGGTGCGGCTAACGAAAAGAACAGCCAACTGCAAAAGCGCCAGGCTGCTTTACAAACGCGCGAAGCCAATATTCAGAAAATACAATCGCAACTGGTGCAACTCGAAAATCAAAAGCGCCAGTTGGAAGATGCCCTGGCTAAGGAGAAAACCCAAAGTGAAGTAGATAAAACCCTAGGCAAGGAGGGTATTGCAAAGATTGAACGGGCAGAGCAGATGATTAACCTGGCGCATGCTTATATACAGGGCACTATAGACGCTGATATCCAAAGGTTACAATCTTCGTAACCCTGAAATTTATATTTAATATTAACCCCAGATAATTCACACACTATGAACGAGGCACTAAAAAGCTCATCGGTTTACGATTTAGAAACGCGCGATGAGCGCAATATGCGCATGGCCGTTACAGCGGTTATGGCAGTTCTTTTTCTGTTAGGCAGTTATTTTCTGTTGCCAATTATTACGCAAACTATTAAAAACTGGGTTGACTTTGGTATAGAGGTGGGCAAGCTTTTTATTGTGCTGGCTGTAGCCGGCACTATATTTTTTATGCGCGAGGTGCTTATACAGCGCTGGAAAAGTGCTATACGCAAAATGACTCGATTTTTAATTAAAACAGATTTACCCGGTTTGCTGGAGGTGGTTGTAGCTAACCGCAGGGCTGTGCTTGTTACATTTAGTTCAAGCATTAAAAAAATGATGGCAGCTATTACTTTGCACACCAGTAAAATGGAAGAGCGCAAAGCATCTATGCAAAAAAACCTGGACTATGCCGAGCAGTTTAAAAAGCAGGCTAACGACCCCAAACTGGACGAGCACATCCGGGCAAAAGCTAAGGACCAAATCAACCACTTTAGCCGCGAAGCCGCCGAAGATGAAAAACTATTGAAGGTAATGCAGGCCGATAAGCAGAAGATGTTGAAGAGTTACAATTTCTTCGACCGCTTGTATAGCAACTTAGAAAGCAGCACCGAGTCGGTGGCTAATACCATTGGCCGACTGCGCGATCAGTTGCAAACATCTAATACCTGGCGCGAAGCTGCACACAGTGCATCGTCTTTATTAGGTGTTTCAGAGTTTGAAACTATTACGCTGGAAGAAACCCGCAACCGAATCGCCGAAAATGAATCGGAAGTAATGAGTATGATACACGACCACGAAACATTATTGATGAAGATGGAAGCAGAAAACGGTATTATGGATGATGCCGGCCAAAAATTGCTTGAACAGTACAGCAATAAGGTAGATGTGTTTGCCTTTATGAATAAAGAAAACGACGCCAACCCTGCTGCTGCTCAAAACATGGCAGATACATCATGGCTAAGCGCAAACAAAGAATTACTTAAATAAGAACCCGTAAATACAAAAACACCACAACATGGAATTAACTGATAAAGGACAGAAAACTGTTACCCTTTTGCGCAACGTAGCTATATTCTTAGGAGTATTGGCAGCCGGATATCTAGGCTATAAATATTTTGGTGGAAGCAAAGATGGTAAACTGGCATTAGATACTAAAAGCGGTAAGCCCGACCTGGTTATTGCCTATAATACATTTACCGGTGTGCAGGGCCTGGTATTAATGAACGGCGGTATGGAGCCAAACGAAAACAGCCCGATGTATAAGGACTTTGGGCTTAAAGTGCTTATCAAGCAAATGGATGCCGTAAAGGATACACGCGCTGGTTTACATGCCGGCGACCTTGACCTTGTTTATTGCACTACCGATGCACTATCAGTAGAGATGGGCTCAGGTAGCGAATTGCTGGCCGATAATGTAGTGCAGATTATGCAGGTTAACCAGTCGCACGGTGCCGATGCTATTGTGGTGCGCAAAGGTATAGATGAAGTACAGGCGCTAAAGAAAAAGAAAATTGCCTATGCGGTAGGTACAGCTTCGCACACACTGTTACTTAACGTGCTTGAGTCATCCGGTCTTAAAATGAGCGATATAGATGGTTACCAGGTAGCCGATGGTATAGAGGCAGCCAATGCATTTAAGAACGGGCAATGCGATGCAGCAGTAGTGTGGGCGCCGGATGATGAGGACTGCGTAGCTGCGCAGGAAGGCGCCAAGGTGCTTATCAGCAGCGCTGTTGCCAGTCAGATAATTGCCGATGGTTTATTGGTAAAACAGTCAAACCTGAAAGATAAACACGAGCAGATAGTTAAGCTGGTAAAAGCATGGTTAACAGGTAATGCCCGTATTAACACAGATGCAGCTGCTAAGAAGGAAGCTAATGCCTTGTTTGCTGCAGGTTTCAAATTTCCTGAAGATATCGCAGCAAAATCGGCTGATAAGGTTTACTTCTCTACCCTTGGCGATAACATCAACTTCTTTGGTCTGAACACTACCTATACCGGTATGACGGGTGACCGTATGTATGGCCGTATGGCTATCAAGTATACTGAGATCGGTTTGGCTAAATCACCTGCCCCATGGCGCAATGTATCCGATGCTTCTGTAATTCAGGAGTTGATGAAAGATACAGACCTTTCGAGCAACAACAATCAGTCACCGGCTAAGGTAGAAGCTTTTAAACCGGCTACTGAAGAAGTGAAGAAGCAAACATCGCAAAGCAGCAAGGTGGTAAGCCTTGAGTTTGCTACTAACTCATACACACTAAATCAGGACGCACAGGCACTGGTTGACCGCGAGATTAAAGAACTGGCACAAGGCTTTGCCGGCGCGTATATCCGTGTAGAAGGTAACACCGATAACGTAGGTAACGCAGGCAGCAATCGCAAGCTATCTATAGCCCGCGCTAAAGCGGTGGTAGATTACCTGGTGAATGAACATCGCTTTGACGAAAACAAATTCATTATCGTAGGTAACGGTTCTAACAAACCGGTACCCGGCTGCGAAGAAAATGCTGACGAAGCATGTAAGGCACGCAACCGCCGCACCGAGTTCCAGTTTATTTGGGACGTAAAGGGAACGATTAACTAAAACAAGAAAGGCGGGTTGTAAAGCCCGCCTTTTTTAAATCCACACTATGAAACAAACGGCCCCTAACAATATTCCTTTTGGCACCCGTGTAAAAGCCTTTATCAACGATAATTTTTCACCGCTTAAAATATTAGGCTGGTTAATTCTTGTGGCTGCCTGGTTTGCCATTACTAACCTTGGCCTTATCAATAATCATATAATGCCTACGCCGCAAAAAACGTGGAACGCATTTATGGATATGCAGCAGAACGACCACCTGGGTGATAACATCTGGTTCTCTGTCAAGATTAATATTATAGGCTATCTAAAATGTATAGCAGCAGCGCTCATTTTTGGCTTTGCCATCGGCCTTTTTGAGCCGGTGCGCAAAATGTTCAGTCAGCAGGTAAATGCACTACGCTTTGTGCCTATTACTGCGCTCATGGGTATTTTCATTGCTATCAGTGGATTAACTATTGCCACCAAGATCAACTTCCTTGCCTTTGGTATTTGGGTATACCTGGTACCCGTAGTAGTGCAGCGTATAGATGAAGTAAGTGTTACGCACTTGCAGATGATGAAAACACTAGGCGCTACCTTTTGGCAAACGGTGCGCTTCGTAATCTGGAAATCAGTAATCGCCCGTCTGTCAGATGATATACGCATATTAGTAGGCATCAGCTGGACATATATTATAGTAGCTGAACTTGCCGGCATACAAGGCGGTCTTGGTAGCCTTATATTCTTAGGCGAGCGCCAAAGCAACGTTGGTAAAGTATATGCAGTAATTTTTATAATAGTAGCCATAGGCATATTGCAGGATGCTATATTCCGTATTGCCGACCGCTTAATCTTCAAATTCAAACACCAGTAACAGAACATGGAAAACTCAACAGCACCTGCACAAAAGAGCTCATCTGGCGGTTCGTTACCACCGGTGCTTGAAGTGCGCAACATAAAGCAGACCTACTTTGACAATAAGACCCAAAAGGATTTTGTAGTTTTCGAGAACTTCAACCTTGCGGTAGAGGACCACCCAAATATCGGTCAGTTTATAGTTATCATGGGTAAATCCGGTTGTGGCAAGTCAACTATACTACGATACCTCACCGGTTTGCAAAAACCAACAGCCGGCGAAGTATTAGTGCATGGCAAGCCTATCGAGCCTAACCATAGCATACCTATGGTATTTCAGCAGTATTCATCGCTGGAATGGTTTACGGTTCTAGAGAATGTGGCACTGCCACTCACGCTTAAGGGTGTTTCAAAGAAAGAAGCACAGGCCAAGGCCATGGAGATGATAAAAGTAGTAGGGCTGGAGGGGCACGAGAACAAGTATGCCAAGATACCACAGCTGTCTGGCGGGCAGTTACAGCGTGTAGCCATAGCCCGTTGCCTGGTAGCCAACCCCAACATGATGTTTTTGGATGAGCCCTTTGGCGCACTCGATGGTTTTACCCGTGCAAAAATGCAATTCTTTCTGCTCGATATTTTTCAAAAACGTGAGATAGCAGACTTAAACCCTACGGTAGTTTTGGTTACTCATGACCCGCGCGAAGCAGTGTTGTTGGGCAATGATATTTATATAATGGATGCCAACCCTGGCCGTGTTATCAAACACATCAAACCCGAGCTGCCGGCTAAGCGCGACCGTTCTATTCGTAAAGACCCGCGCTTTATCGAGATTGTTTCTTACATCGAAGATGTGATGGAAGGTATTATTCAGTAATTCATTTGATGTAGGCTATGGGTAGTGTAAATTTTGGGAAGGTTTTAAATAAGGTAGAAGATGTGGTGGGTGCGCTGGGTATTGTTATTCAATACACCCGCAGCCTCGATATGTTTTTTAAAGGCGACCTGGATGGTAAAAATATTTACATAGGGGGCCTGCTGAGCGATGAAGAGAAGCTTTTCAATGTATTGCACCTAACCGGGCACACTATACAATGGAATGTAGATAGCCTGCTGCGCGATTTAGGTGGGGAGCTTTATACTAACCCTAGTGACGAACTTATACGCAAGCTGCAGATGTACGAGTGGGAGGCTAACTGTTACTCGCTGACCATACTGCACCAGGCGGGTAGCTACTATCTCGATAGCTGGATGCACAAAAAGTATATTCTTGATATGCTATATCTTACCCACTTTTACAAAACGGGGCAGAAGCTCAAGCGCATAACAGCTACTGCAAAAGCCTATGAGTTTAACCGCGAACTGGTAGAGAAAGATATACCTGCTTTTACCCCTACGCAGTTAAATCGGACCCGCAACGGGCTGGTAATTGCGTTTTAAGGCTGTTCTTTCTCCTCCTTGCGCCGTCACAAGGCGCGTATTTAAGGAGAGCCTGTCCCGAACTTGATTCGGGAAGTGTCGAGCGAAGCGAGACGAGGTGGTTGTAGTCTCTATTTCCTCGTCAGTAACACTAAACAATAAATTAAGCCTGCCAACGGTGTAAGCACCAGGCTTAGCAAAAAGCATATCCAAAAAGAAGTGCGCCCATCACCACGGGTTATAAACGATGCTACAGCCCCCAGTACCAGCGCCATTAATACATAGCTTACAAAATCCTGAAAACGCAACACCACCACAGTACCAAAGAATGTAGTACTACAACCCGGCAACAAGGCCAGTAACAATAGTAGTGGGAGAATTATAAACTTACTTTTCAAGCAAATGGGTTTTAGGTTTCTAATCTGAAAATAAGTATTTCTGCATAACTTGTAATCCTACTATGATAACACTTCCCGAAAAGCTTATACATACCTTGCATCATTTCGTCAAACTGTCGCAACCGGAGTTAGATATGTTGGCCGCAGTAATGCAACCGGTGCAAATAGCTAAAGGCGATTATTTGTTGAGGCAGGGCAAAGTATGTAACCAGCTTGGTTTTTTAGTAAGCGGCGTTATGCGTGTTTACCACCTGGCTAACGATAAAGAATATACTTCTTACTTTAATTTTGGCAACCGCAACCAGTTTGTTTCTTCTTACTCCAGCTTCTTATCCCGCACGCCATCGCAGGAAAACATTCACGCCCTTGAAGATTGTGAGCTGGTGCAAATAGCCTATGATGATTTACAAAAGCTATATGACCAAAGCTTAGAGTTTCAAAAGCTGGGCCGCTTAATAGCCGAGTATAATTATACGCTTGCGGTAGAGCGTATTTACTCGCTGCAGCATTGCACCGCGCAGCAGCGCTATGTGCAACTGCTCCAAATGTATCCCAACCTGGTTAATGCCGTTCCGCATCATTACATCGCTTCTTACCTGGGCATTACTCCCGAATCGCTTAGCCGCATACGCAAAGAGCTTGCTTCGTAAATCTTATCATACATCAATGCGCAGCGTTTCTACCAATAGCATCTTTGCATCAGCAATAAGCGCAATAGACTAAATTTCAAGCTATGAACAATAATGAACTAAAAACCGCATGGCTGCAAACTGTGCCAGCTGGTGTTACCAGAAGTGAGGTTGAATGGGAGAATATTATAGATCACTATAGCGAGAAGGGCCGACACTACCATACTATGCAACACCTAGCCAATATGTATGATGAGTTATATGCTTACTATAAGGGTATTCCACCGGTGGCTACCACGTTGGCATTGTTTTATCACGACCTTGTGTATAATCCCTTGCGCAGTGATAGCGAGCAGCAAAGCGCTGACTACGCCCGCAAGTTTTTAATGCAATGGAACATGCCTGCTGAGTTGATAAGCAAGGTGTATCACCTTATTGTATGCACAAAAAGCCACGAATCTGATACTGCCGATGATGAAACCAATATTTTTCTGGATGCCGATATGGCTATACTTGGCAGCGCTGCGCCGGTTTATCACGATTACACAAGTGCTGTACGAAAGGAGTTCAGCATCTACCCTGACTTTATTTACAACAAAGGCAGACGAGATTTTTTGCGCAAAACACTCAGCCGCCCATACATATTTCTTTCTGCATTCTTTCGCGCCAAATACGAAAGCCAGGCCCGCATCAATCTTCAAAACGAGTTAAATCAGTTATTATGAATACAGTTATCTGCCCTTTCTCGGGCGACCCTATCACATACGGACACATAGATATAATTGAGCGTGCTGCACATACTTTCCCCCATGTGATAGCAGCTATTGGTATCAATCCCCTTAAGCAATATTTGTTCACTATAGGGGAACGATTACAAATGGCTAAAGCTGCACTCGCCTATTTGCCCAATGTAGAGGTGGACTGCTATGAAGGGTTATTAGCCGATTTTGCCCGGCAGAAGGGAACCAGTATAGTAGTGCGGGGCATACGCAATGGCGAAGATTTTAACTACGAATGGATGTTGCACCAAATCAATGAATCGATTGACAATACACTTGAAACTTTTTGGATACCCTGCCGGAAAGAAATGGAAAGCATAAGCTCTACCAGTGCCCGTAATGGCTGGAAGCAGGGCGATAATATTTCGGCCCTTGTGCCACCGGTGGTGGTGCAGATGTTGCAAGCCAAACGATAAGTTATCCACCACCGGTTTTTCTATCCTTATTTTATATAATAATATTTTATGTTAGCTAAATGACTTTTTCTGAAGAGCAGGTAATAGCATTAGCGCCCGATGCAGGGTCGGTTAAATCGGGTAAAGATTTAGCTACTGCATCTAAGTGGGGTTTGCTCTGCGTAAGTGATAAAGCACTGTGGGGAGAATGTCAGGGTAGCGGCAAACTGCCCTACCAGGCGCAGGTAGATTTGAATAACCTTGCTTTCAAATGCTCATGCCCCAGCCGTAAATTTCCTTGCAAACACGGCCTAGCACTTTTGTTATTATATGTGCGCGATGCTACCAGATTTTCGCGCAGTGCCGAGCCTGAATGGGTTACGCAGTGGATAGATAAGAGAGCCGAAAAGGTGGAGAAGAAAAGTGAGCAGAAAGAGAAACCGGTAGATGCCGAAGCCCAGGCTAAGCGCAGCGAGGCGCGTGCGCGAAAAATAGCAGATGGTATAGATGATTTGCAGGTGTGGTTAAAAGATTTAGTGCGCAACGGTTTGCTATCGGTGCCGGAACGTGCTTACGATTTTTGGCAAACACCCTCAAAGCGCATGATAGATGCGCAGGCACCGGGCCTGGCGGCTATGTTGCGCGGGTTGGGCAAAATAAATTATTACGGGGCCGATTGGCAATACGAATTGCTAAGTAAGCTAACCAGGATTTATCTTGCGACAGAAGCTTACAAGCAACTGAACTCTTTGCCCCAGGATTGGGTAGAAGAGGTGAAATCATTAATTGGGTTTACGCAGAGTAAAGAAGAACTGCTTGCACAACCGGGTGTGCGCGATACATGGCAGGTGCTCTCGCGCACCTATGTAGAAGAAGAACAAATTACCATAGAGCGAAATTGGCTGTATGGCACTAACACAGGGCGCTATGCTTTAATACTACAGTTTATAGCCAAGGCCCAGGTTCCCGAATTGAATTTAATGCCCGGCACTTCGGTTGATGCTGAGCTGGTTTTTTATAAAGGGGTTAATCCCCTCCGGGCGTTAATGAAAACACAACACAGCGTTGGGCCGTTCTCTATCACTGGTGTTTATAATGATTTCAATGCGGCCTTGCAGGCATTATCTGATAGCGTTTCGCAAAATCCTTTTTTGGATAGCGTGCCGGTTTTAATGAATAACGTTTCGTTTTATAAGCAGGGTAGCGACTGTTACCTTGTAGATGAAAAGGGCGAATGCATAAAGGTAAGAAGCCATCAGCCGCGCGATTTATATCTGCTATCTATAACCGGTGGCATGCCTTTTAATATGTTTTTACAGGCAAGCGAAACAGAGTTTGAACCACTAAGCCTTTGGGCCGATAAAAAATACTACGTTATCTGATATGCAGTTAAAAGAAACACTGGTTAATACTGCATTAATAGGCACCGGCAAAAAGCCCTTGCAGCTTAATGAGTTGCCCGATGCTTTACAGGCATCTGCAGCCATGATTGCTGAAAGTAAAGCCGATGAAGAAACTAAATTTTTAAGTACCACTGCCGCGGCGCTTAATTACTATCGCGCCGGGGTGCAACCGGTTCAGTTCTCGTTACCGGCTAATGC
>DATGWP010000210.1:0-48353 GCA_035299425.1 Chitinophagales bacterium
ACCTTACCAATAGTTTTCAGGAAAGCATAAAGAATACACTTAAACCTGTCCGTTTTTTAATTACAGGTGCCGAGTGGGCTTTTACTATGGTGCTGGTAATGCTGGCCTGGGTATTCTTCAGAGCCGAAAACGTGCAGGATGCTTTTACCATTATTAAAAATACTACGCAGATAGAACCGGGTATATTATTCGGCATACCTATGTTTAGCACATTCTTTAACCTTAGCTGCGTAATCTCATTAACAATAATGTTTGCCATTGAGTTTGTATTTTACAAGCAATGGCAAAACAAAATTTTACCGCAAGGGCCGCGGCCAATGCTCATAGACGTTGTGTATTGCGCCCTGCTGTTTCTGTGTATATATGTATTTGGCATTTTCGAGGAGCAGTCGTTCATTTATTTTCAATTTTAAGTCATGCGTTTTGCAAAGTTTATTTTTTCGTGGTTAGCACTTTGTGTGTTGATGGCCGTTGCCTTAGAGTTTGCTTACCGCAACGCAGGCTCTACTGCCGATTATCTCTTCAATACATATTACGATAAGGTAAACACAATAGAGCGCCTGTACATAGGCAATTCACATGTAGGTGTTTTTCGCGATCTTTACGACGATGGTGTGCCAGAGATTGCCAACATGTCGATAGGCGGGCAGGATATATTCAGAATGTATACCGTAATTAAAACAGTAGTACCCAAGAGCCCTAAATTAAAACGCATATACATGGGGCTGGATTATGATTTAGTAGGTTACAACCAGGTTAAAAATGGCGACGAGAAATACGATCGCGAGTATTTTCCTTTTACCGGCGAAATGTATAACGATAACCTTACTAACCGCTTAATGAGCAGGTCCCATTTTTTCAGAGCCAATCGCGATATGGCGTATTTGTTTTTACCTCCTAAAAAAAAGAAGCCCATTAATTTTATTCCTATTACTTCTGCGCCTGTAGCTACATCTGATACCAGCAAAAATACAGACACATCTCTCCCGGCTTCATCGCCGGCTGCAGTTCCTGCTGTTACTCACAAAAAACTGGATCCGTTTATGTGCCGTAAACGCGCCGAAGAACACACGCTTTTAAAGTACAAAGAGAGATATATTTCCGAGAACCTAAATTACTTAAAAACAATAGTTGATGTGTGCCAAAAGCATAACATCGAGTTGATATTTTTCAATCCACCCAAAACAGAATGTTATAAAGGTTCTTCCAATCAAAAAAATGTAGCCAGCGCAAAACACATCGTCGACTCTTTTGTTACGGCCAATAAGCTTGTATACCTGGATTTTTACAACGACCCCGCTTTTAATGATGATCTTTTTGTAGACTTTGACCACCTGAATCCGCAAGGTACTGTGTTGCTTGGTGACAAACTAGCGGCCTACCATTAAAGCTGTTAACATTCAGGTTATCAGTGGCATACAAGTCGTTAACAATTGCATTCTAACCTTATTTTAATCCTTCTGCTCAAACTATGCAAAGTGTAAAGCGTATGTGTAACTTAGCAGTGGAATACATCATGCAGAAATTATGAAACACATTTATGCGCTTATTATACTGTTTACTTGCGCGGCAAATTTATTTGCACAGGCACCACATAAATTTAACTACCAGGCTGTAGCACGCAACGTTGCGGGGCAGCCGTTGGTTAACCAGAATATTTCGGTACGCTTTACTATCCGCGATATATCTGCTACAGGGCCTATGTTGTATCAGGAAAAACAATTATTTACTACAAACCAGTTTGGGCTGTTTAGCGGTATTGTTGGCGATGGGCAGGTATCGGCTGGCGATTTTTCTGCTATCAACTGGGGTATTAACTCAAAGTTTCTGCAGGTAGAGTACGACCCGGAGGGAGGCAGTAATTATTTATTGGTAGGAAACCAGCAGCTGGTAAGTGTAGCTTATGCCCTGTATGCCGAAACTGCCGGCAACGGTGGTGGCGGCGGTACCGGTGCAACTGGTGCTACAGGACCTGCCGGTGCCAATGGCCCAACAGGTGTCACCGGGCCTACAGGGTCTGTGGGTGCTACAGGCGCTACGGGCGTTAAAGGGGCTACCGGATTACAAGGGCCAACTGGCAATACCGGACCAACGGGAGCCAGTGGTGCAGGCGGCGGGGCAACCGGTGCTACGGGGCCTACCGGTCCGGCTGGTGTAACTGGTCCAGCAGGCGCAGCCAACATTCATGGTGCGCTTAATTACATTCCTAAGTTTACTCCCGACTCTAACTCACTCGGCAATTCACGCTTTTTTGATAACGGGCATTATACCGGTATAAACACTAATACACCTCTTGCGCATTTTCATATAAACGGAGATTCAATTACCTCTCTTTTGTTAACCAATGCTACATCTCCAAACGGGTTTAATGTATTGCAGTCAGACTCCGGTACTATAAGCATGATAAACATGGAGAACCGCGATTTATATATAGGCACCAATGGAAATGAACGTATCCGTTTTACCAAAGATGGTATGGTGGGTATAGGTACCACATCGCCAGCACGCGACCTGGTGTTGGTAACACAAAGCGGCTCGCCCACCACTATGCAGATTGCAGGGGTGCTGACCGGGCAAACGGCCAGCGACGGTTTGTTACTGGGCCAAAGCGAAGCATTTGGTACGGCAATGCTGATGAATCAGGAAAATAAGGCCTTATTGCTGGGCACTAATAACTTAGAGCGCGTGCGTGTAACCGAAACAGGAAAGGTTGGTGTGGGCATAGCTAACCCCGTAAGAGAATTGGTAGTTTCGACTGGGTTCGATACGGCAGCTATCCAGCTGGTATCATCGGTTACAGGCACTACAAAATACGATGGCTTTGTAATAGGCCAAACAACCAATACCGGCGATATACAATTGATGAACTACGAAAACCAGAATGTTTCGATAGGCACCAGCGCCCGTGCACGGTTAATTGTTTCTCAGGATGGCAGGATTGGCGTAAACGTGCCTTCACCGGTAAATGATGTGGTTATAAAAAATGCAGGTGCCTCTCCATCTGTGCTGCAGATAGTATCGGATGCTACCGGTAGTGGCCCTCTGAATGGCCTTGTAATAGGGCAAACCACCGAACAGGGCGCAGCACAAATACTAAACTACGAAAACCAATCACTGAGCCTGGGTACTGCCGGCACCGAAAGAATGCGCATAACCGGTAGCGGTAAAGTGGGTATTGGCCTTGCCGCTGCCACACCGGTTTACAACATAGATGCTGCCTTTGCTACCGACGCACGTTTTCGTTTACGTGGCCAGGGAGGCGCTAATAATCGCTCGCTGCTGATATTAGATAAAACAGATGCCAACACTGACCAGGCCGCTGTTCAGTATAGCCTCGGCGACTCTGCCCAATGGCTGGCTGGTACACTTAACAACAGCAACTACCGCATTTTTAATTTTGCTACCGGCAACGATGCTTTAACTATAAACTACGCTAACGATAATATTGGTATAGGAACACCTCAGCCAACTGCAAAACTTGAAGTGAACGGCCAGGTAAAAATTACAGGGGGCGGCCCGGCACAAGGCAAAGTGCTGGTATCGGATGCTAACGGTCTGGCATCATGGGGAGAAGATAATCCTAAAAAAGGTTTTAGTGCCTATAGTACATATGGCTTATTAGATATCACCTCTGGTACAGAGACCGCACTTCTTTTTGATAACGTGAACTTTAACGATGGCAACTATTACAATGCTGCTACCGGTATTTTTAATGTTTTGTCGGAAGGTATGTATCATTTTGATGTCCGCATTGTATGGCAGGCTTACACTACCAGTGGTGAGGCTATTCTTGCGTTTAGAGTAAATGGCACAGTAACCGAGCAGGTGCGCACCGGTATTCAAAGCAATAACAGTGTAACACAACAGGTTCTTTCTTCAAACTTTAAATTATACGCCGGGGATACAGTAGATGTAATTGTAACTCAGAACAGCGGGGCATCGCAAATAATTAACCTAAACCAATTGGATGCGGGCTTCTCAGGCTACAAGGTATATTAATACCTCCCCGACGAATTAATTTAATAACTAATGTTTTAGTGCCCTTTTCTTTATCATTCCGCCCTTGGTATCCTTTACGCTGTTCATTACAATAAATGCGTGCGGGTCAATTTTCTCAATTTCTGTATTTAGCTTATTAAGTTCAAGCCGGGTAATTACCGTATACACGATATCAATTTCCTTTTCGCCGGTTTTGCCAAACCCGCGTTTACCGCTATATACCGTAACCCCACGGCCCATGGTATGAATAATCATTTGCCGTATCTCTTCATTATGAGAAGATATAACGGTAACACCGGTATATTCATCAATACCTTCAATTACAAAATCGAGGGTTTTGGAGGCTGCCAGGTAAGTAATCATAGAATACAAGGCGGCTTCTACCGATAAAAAATAAGCAGCCGCAGAAAATATAATTACATTTATTATTATTATTATATCTCCCATAGTGGTAGATAGCTTCCGGCTAAGGTAAATAGCCAGTACTTCGGTGCCATCTATTACCGAGCCCCCTCTTACGTTAAGACCTATACCCGCTCCCAAAAAAAAACCGCCAAACACAGCCACCAATAACTTATCGTGTGTTATTTCAGGAAAGTGTACCGTGGCCACTACCAGGGCCAGGCCGCTAATGGCAATACCTGCTTTAACAGCAAACTGCGGGCTGATTACATAATAGCCCAGAAAAACGAATGGTGCATTTATTACCAACAGCAAAATGGGCAGCGGTATTCCCTGCACCTGCGCTATTAAAAGCGAAATGCCGGTAACTCCACCATCAATAAAATTGCTGGGCACCAAAAAACTTTCTAAGCCAAATGCAGCAGAAGCAATACCGGCAGAAATGAGTAAAATATCTTTAAGAAGGCGAACTACATTTATCTGCAGCTCGCGGAAACCCTTGGCTAACTCAAAGTCAGAGTACTTCTGCTTGTGGTTGGCTGCATTTTTGCGCTTGCGCAACACTGCCTGGGTAACTACCTGTACTAGAAAAGGGTTCATGTTTGCCAATTTAGTGGTTTTAAATTAAAGTTCTGCCTTACACAGGCAGAACTTTGTAAGTGAAGATTAGAACAAGAGTGACTTTAGCAGTAATAAAAAAATGGTTACTGCTGTAATTGCCCCTACTACAATGCCGGTAGAAGCCAAAGGGCCATAACCCTTCTGATTATTGTTTGGTTCCATAATGTTATAGTTGTTTTGAAATTTATAAATGAAGCGTTGACCGGTGTAAACAAATACACCCGCTGGCCCGCTTAAAGAATATTGCTTAATGCGAAAGCAGTTTCTAAATCAGTAAAACAGAATGGAACAGATACAGAGGAAAAGACAAGCCCGGCAAAGATGCCCGGCCAAAATTGTTATATACGGTTGGGTTGCCTGCCGTGGAAGCATGGAACAAACAACCAGACAATGAAAATTTATCGGCCACAGATGGGGCGCGTAATGCCACGGGTAAATCCTGTGCAACTGAAACGGGTGTGGCTACTATGCCTTCGTCGCAATTGGAAATAACAGAAGCCACCAGCCCATATTCGGTACGCGGACTTTCATCTGTGCTTCCGGCATAGCTTATACCAGGCATACATGCTGTGAACAAACCAAAAAGAAGGGCGAAAACCGCTTTAATCTGCATAACGCGGTGAATATACAATTTGCCGCTGAACCCCGAAAATGATGAATTACAAAAAAGGTTAATCAGCATTAACGCAGCCGGAAAATGTATACGTAAATGTAAAAAAAAAGTTGCCTGCCTGCCCTTCAAATTCTCCCCATATACTTATTAGTACTTTCTGCATAAAATATATGCCATGGAACATAACATTTCACTCTGCAAGCCGTAACAAAAATAAAAGTAACCACCAAGGATTGTAATGGAGAAAATACCCTGCAGAAAACCCACAGACTAAGCACTATCTGTGAAGAATTATGGTAACGCTGTTACAAAAAACGTGGATTATGAAAAAGATTTACTTAGCTCTCTTACTGGTTGTTGCTCTCTCCGGCGCATACGCGCAGATCACCGTCACGCAAACATCTAACTCACAAACCTTATCGCAGCTACTTGCCGGCAGTGGTGTTACCATTAGCAACTATACCATGAGTTGCGCCACCAATGGCTCCGGAACTTTTACCAATGTGAATTCTAACCTGGGTATGCCCGGTGGAGTAGTGCTGGCATCGGGCCGCGTGCAAAACATACCCAACCCTACCAACGTTTTTGCGTCCAGCCAGTTTACAGCCAATGGCGATGCGCAGCTATCTACCTTAACTAACGGAACTATTTACGACCCATGCGTATTGCAGTTTGATATCGTGCCGCAGGGACCGCTTTTAAAATTTGATTACGTCTTTGCGTCCGAAGAATATCCGGAATGGGTTTGCTCTCAGTTCAACGATGTTTTCGGCTTTTTCATAAGCGGGCCAAACCCGGGTGGTGGTAACTATACTAACAAAAACATAGCACTGATTAATAATACCAACCTACCGGTGGCTATTAATACAATTAACCCCGGCACACCCGGTGCAAATGCAAATGGCGGAACCTGCAGCGGTACCAACCAAAGCACCGGTTATTCATCGCTATACACCACTAACCAAACACCTATAAACCCGCAGATTGTGTATGATGGTATGACACATTTGCTAACCGCCACGGCGGCCGTTACTCCCTGCCAAACGTATCGCTTAAAAATTGCTATAGCTGATGTTGCCGACCGAATCTACGACTCGGGCGTTTTCCTTTCGGCATACTCATTCAACTCAAACCCGGTAACCGTTTCGGCCGTAGGTAACCTTGATTATGCAGGTTTCTCGTCTGCGTACGAAGGTTGTGTGGGGGGTACATTTACACTTACTTTGTCGCAGGCACAAGTGGTAGATATGTATGTGCAGATTGTAATAACAGGTACAGCCACTAACGGCAGCGACTATACTACAATCCCTACATCGGTTCTTATACCGGCAGGGCAAACGGTAGCCAGCATTGATTTAAACCCTTTGGAAGATGGTATTGCTGAAGGAATGGAATCGGTAACAATAGCTACCGTAAACCCATGCACCGGTGGTGTATCATCAAGCGCTACCATAAATATACGTGACAATACACCGGCTACTATTTCGGCTACCGACACTACCCTTTGCTTGGGCCAGAGTACGCAACTGGATGCAAACGGCGGCATAACTTACAGTTGGACACCCACTACCGGACTTAGCAATCCGAATATCAAGAACCCGGTAGCCACGCCATCGGTTACTACTACCTATACCTGCAACATGACCTTTGGTGCCTGCACCAAAACTGTTTCGCAAACTATTTATGTAGGCAATCCTACTGCATCTGTTACAGCGAATCCTGCAGGTATTATCTGCAACGGTGGCACAGTGCAGTTAACTGCAACTTCTACCGGCGTTTCTCCTTATAGCTATTTATGGAGCACAGGTGCTACCACACCTGTAATAAATGTAGCTACTGGTGGCGCTTACAATGTAACCGCTACAGATGCTTATGGCTGTTCGGCTTCAGCTACCCGCTCGCTTACTATTTCTAACCTGGCTATTTCGGGTACTGCAACAAACGTATCGTGCGTAGGTGGCAATAATGGCGCTGTGGATGTAACTGTAACCGGTGCCAATGCACCATTTACTTACGACTGGGGTGGGGGCATAGTATCGCAGGACCGCACGAACCTGGCAGCCGGAACTTACACCATTACTGCATCTAACACCAGTGGATGCTCGGTTACTGCCACTTATACTATTACACAGCCTGCTGCCAGCCTTACATCTACCGCTACTAACACACCCATACTATGCAATGGTGCTACTAACGGTAGCATTAACCTTACCCCGGCCGGTGGTGTTTCTCCTTACACATTTGCATGGAGCAACGGCGCCACAAGCGAAGACATCAATAACCTGGCAGCCAATGCCTATTCGGTTACAATTACTGATTTAAACGGTTGTAGTACTACCCGCACGGTTAACATTACTCAGCCTACAGCTATTACATCTACCGAAACTCACACAAACGCAACTTGCTCGCAGTCTAACGGTGCTATTGATTTAACGGTAACAGGTGGCACCGGTGCATATACATACACCTGGAGCAATGGTGCCACTACACAAGACCTTCCGGCAATATCTGCTGCTACCTATACGGTTACAATTATTGATGCCAACGGCTGCACAGCATCGCGCACGGTAAGCATTACGCAACCGGGCAACCTTACTGCAATACCTACAGCTACTAACCCGGCTTGCTTTGGCGGCTTAACCGGTAGTGTAAACCTGGCTGTAGCAGGTGGCACATCTCCATATACGTACCTATGGAGCAACGCAGCTGCCTCGCAAAACATATCAGGCATAGGTGTGGGTACCTACAGTGTAACAGTTACCGATAACACCGGATGCAGTACTTCGGCCTCTGCTACACTTACCCAGCCGCTCGCGCTGGCGGTAGCCGCTACACCAACCAACGTTAGTTGCAATAGTGGAAACAACGGCAGTATTACAACGGCAGTAAGTGGCGGCACGCCATCTTACACATATAGCTGGAATGGAGGCATCACTACCCCCAACAGAAGCAACCTTACAGCGGGCTCTTATTTCCTTACGGTAACCGATAGCCGCGGATGTACGCGCCCATTAAGTGTGGTAATAACGCAACCCTCGGCACTGGCAGTTACCGAAACGCATATCAATGCGCTTTGCAATGGCACCAGTACCGGCTCAATAGATATTACAGTAGCAGGTGGTTCTGCACCATATACCTATAACTGGGGTGGTGGCATCAGCACACAAGACCGCAACAATCTGGCAGCAGGCAATTATACTGTAACCGTAACGGATTCAAGAGCCTGCACGGCCATGCTTACAGTTGCAATTACACAGCCTACAGCACCGGCAGTTTCATTTACACCGGTTAGCCCGACATGTAATGGCGCTGCCAGTGCCTCGCTTACTGCCAATGCCACCGGCGGCACTGCACCTTATAATTACTTATGGAGTAACGGCGCTGTGACTGCAAGCCTAACCGGTATATCAGCCGGCACTTACAATGTAACAGTAACCGATAGTCGCTCATGCTCGGTAACCGGTGCAGGTGTTATAACACAACCTTCGGCGATTGCCATTACATCTGCTGTTACCAATGCCACCTGCGCAGTGGGCAATGATGGCACTATTACAATTGCTGTAAGCGGTGGAACCGGCACATATACTTACAACTGGGGCAGCGGCATTACCACCCAAAACCGCACAGGCTTAACCGCAGGCAGTTATAGCGTAACAGTTACCGATGCCGCATTATGCACAGCTTCGGCCGCAATTAATGTTACGCAGTTTGGTTCGGGCATTACATTAACATCGGCCACTAATCATATTACCTGCTATGGTCAAAATAACGGCAGTATTAATATTACGGTAGCAGGCGGTATTAGCCCGGTTAGCTATAACTGGAACGGTGGTGTAACTACTGAAGACCGTACCGGTTTATCAGCAGGCACCTATAGTGTAACAGTAACCGATGGTGCCGGGTGCTCAGCTATATCAACCAATACAATAAACCAGCCTGCGGCGCTGGTTATAAATAAAACAGCAGTAAATGTGCTTTGCAATGGCAACAACACAGGTAATATTACTATTATTGTTACCGGTGGCACCGGTGCCTATACTTACAACTGGGGCGGCGGCATAACTACTCAAAACAGAATTAACCTTACCGCAGGCACATATACTGTTACGGTAACCGATGCTAACCTTTGCACTGCTAGCAACACAACAATTATTACCCAACCGGCAGCAGCATTAAGTTCCTCTGCGGCTACTACGGCTGTGTCCTGTTTTGGCGGCAGCAATGGTGCCGTATACCTAACCATAACCGGCGGGACCACCCCTTATAGCTACAACTGGAATAACGGCAGCGTAAGCCAGAATTTGTCGGGCTTAGCCACCGGCACCTATAATGTAACTATTACAGATGCTAATGCTTGTAATGCTACTGCCGCAGTTGTAGTATCGCAACCTGCAGCAGCACTTAGCACTTCGCTTGTAGCCGGTGGTGCTTTGTGCAACGGTGCCAGCACAGGCTCCATTGCCAATACCGTATCCGGTGGCACTTCTCCCTATACATTTAACTGGAACGATGGCGGCAATACGCAAAACAGAACAAATATCAGCGCGGGTAGCTACACAGTTACAGTAACCGATAACAGTAGCTGCACCGCATTGGCCACTGCTACTGTAACAGAGCCTGCTACTTTGGTAGTAGCAACTGCACCTACCCAGGTAAGCTGCAATGGAAATACTAACGGAGCAATAACTACCACCGTAACAGGAGGTACCGGCAGCTATACATATAACTGGGCCGATGGGGCAACCACACCAAACAGAACCAACCTGGCAGCAGCAACTTATAACCTAACGGTTACCGATGCTAATGCCTGCAATGCTACTGCTGCTGTAACTATTACGCAGCCTTCAGCATTGGCCATCTCTATCAACTCGGGTACAAGCGTATGTGTAAACGCTACCGGTACGGCTACGGTGGTAACCAACAACACAGGTACTTCTCCCTACAACTATGTATGGAGCAATGGCGGTGCAAACACGCAGAATCAAAACGGCCTGGCACCCGGCTCTATAGCAGTAACTGTTACCGATGCTAACGGGTGCACTACATCGGGCAGTATTGTAGTAGGTGTAAGTGGAAATAATACCAATGCGGCGTTTGCCTATACCGGAGCGCCATGCGGGCCAAACGCAACTATCAACTTTGCGCACACCGGTTCAAACAGTGTAAGCCATTACTGGGATTTTGGTAATGGCGCGGGAACATCTACACTTAGCGCACCGGCCTATACTTTTGCAGCAACAGGCACCTACCAGGTTACACATGTAGTAAGCAGAGGATTCTGTTTAGATTCTGTAAAGCAAACTGTAACCATACTTGCAAAGCCGGTAATAGCTGCTGCAAATACTAACGTAAGCTGCAATGGTGCGGGTAACGGAAGCATTAACCTGAGCGTAACCAGTGGCACCAGCCCTTATACCTATAACTGGGGTGGTGGTATAAATACAGAAGATAGAACCGGCCTGGCACCAGGCGCTTATACAGTAACTGTTACAGATAATTCACCTTGCTCGGCCTCGTTTACTACCACTATTACTCAACCAGCTCCATTAGCAGTTAACTACACCAGCAATACTATAACCTGCTATGGAGGTACCAACGGCACAATAGCACTTGCGGTAAGCGGTGGCTCACCTGCTTATACTTATAACTGGGGTGGCGGTGTAACTACTTCAACCCGTAGCGGGCTTACCGGTGGCACATATACCGTTACTGTAACCGACGCCAACCTGTGCAGCAGTGTAAATAATATCACAGTTTATCAACCGGCACCTATTGCTATAAACACGTTTACAAATAATGCGGCTTGCAATGGCCAGGCTGACGGCGCTATAAATGTAAGCGTAAGCGGCGGTACCGGCGCATATAGCTACAACTGGGGTGACGGTACAACTACACAAAACAGGGCTACACTTGTAGCGGGTACATACACTTTAACCGTAACCGATGGCAATACATGCTCAGCCAGCGCATCTGCTGCAGTAACAGAACCGGCAGTGCTCACTACTGTACTTGTAGCAAACAATGTAAGTTGTTTTGCTGGTAGTAACGGCAGCATTACCACAGCTACTACCGGTGGCACCTCCCCTTACAATTATACCTGGAGCGATGGAAACAGCGGCGAAAACCGCTATACGCTGCCAGCAGCGGACTATACCGTAACAGTGCTGGATGCCAACGATTGCTCTGCTACTGCTGCAGTAACAGTAGGGCAGCCTGCAGCCGCGCTTACCATAACCGCCAATGCCACAAACATAAACTGCTATGGTGATAGTACCGGCACCATTAATGTGCGCACGGCCGGCGGTACGGTAGTTTATACTTACAATTGGAGCGATGGCAGCACGCAACAAAACCGTACTAACTTACAGGCCGGCACTTATAATGTATCGGTTACCGATTTGTATGGTTGCCAGGCAAGTGTTACACGTGTGGTAACACAACCGGCTCAGGCGCTTGCCATCGATTCAGTTATTGTTACAAATGTTTCATGCTATGGCAACAATACAGGCGCGCTAACTACAATTGTAAATGGAGGCACGGCGCCTTATACCTATAACTGGGGCGGTGGCATTAATACACCTAACCGTAGTAACCTAGGTGCAGGAACCTATCAGCTTACTGTAACCGATAATAAAGGATGCAGTGCATCAGCCTCGGCTACTATAATCCAACCAGCAGCAGCACTATCGGCAACCATTGCAGCTACCAATCTTTCATGCGCCAACAATGCGTCGGGAAGTATTAACTTAACTGTTGCCGGTGGCACTACTGCCTATAGCTTTAACTGGGGTAATGGTGTAACCACGCAAAACAGAACCGGGCTTACTGCCGGCACTTATACCGTTACCGTTACCGATGCTAACAGCTGCACGGTTTCTAATACAGCTACTTTAACACAGCCTGCTTCATTAAATATTGCAATTGCTTCGGCTACCAACGTGTTATGCTTCGGTGCCAATACCGGCGCAATAAATACTACTTCTACCGGTGGCACGCTTGCTTATACTTATAACTGGAGTGATGGGGCCGTTGCTCCAAATCGCACTGGTTTGGCAGCCGGTAACTATGCTGTAACTGTTACTGACGCTAACTCTTGCTCTGCTTCGGTAGCTGCAAGTATTACACAGCCTGCTTCGGCCTTAAATGTTTTGGTGACCTCTACGGTTAATGTAGCTTGTTTCGGTGGCAATACCGGCGCCATTACTATTAATGCTACCGGCGGCACTACAGCTTATAGCTATAACTGGGGTAACGGTATTACTTCGCAAAACCGCACCGGCTTGACCGCAGGCACCTACAATGTAACGGTTACCGATGCTAACCTATGCTCAGTGACTACTACGGCTACAATTACTCAACCTGCAGCTGTATTAACCGCTACTATATCTTCTTCTTCAAATATCTCATGTGCTGGTGGAAACAACGGCACTATTAATGTAACCGTAACCGGCGGCACCACTACCTATACCTATAACTGGGGCAACGGCGTAACCACACCGAACAGAACCGGCCTTACTGCGGGCACTTACACAGTAACCGTTACCGATGCTAACAGCTGCACGGCCATACAAACAGCTACTTTAACCCAGCCAGGTACTTTAAGTATTGCCATAGCCTCTGCTACCAATGTGGCCTGCTATGGCGGCAGCAATGGTGCCATTAGCACCACTACTACCGGTGGTAACCCGGCGTATAATTATAACTGGGGTGGCAATGTAACCACTCCCAATCGTACCGGTTTGTCAGCCGGCAATTATACGGTTACAGTAACTGATGTTAACTCTTGTTCGGCTTCGGCATCTGCCAGCATTACGCAGCCCGCATCAGCTTTAAACGTGGCTGTTTCATCTACGGTTAATGTGGCATGCTACGGTGGCAATACCGGTGCAATTACTATAACCCCTACCGGTGGCACTACTGCTTATAGCTACAACTGGGGTGGTGATGTTGTATCGCAAAACCGCACCGGCTTAACTGCAGGCACATACAATGTGACTGTAACCGATGCTAACCTATGTGCGGTAACTACTACAGCTACAATTACACAGCCGTCATCAGCGTTGAGTGTGGCTATTGCATCCTCTTCAGATATTTCATGCGCGGGTGGCACCAATGGTAGCCTCAGTGTAAATGCAACAGGCGGTACATCGCCATACACTTACAATTGGGGCAATGGTATTAATACACCGGGCCGTACCGGTCTATCGGCGGGCGCCTACGTGGTTACTGTAACTGATGGGAATAATTGCACGGCATCTTCATCTGCCACGCTGGGCCAGCCCTCTGCTTTAGCGGCTACCACGGCTATTACTGATGTGCTTTGCAATGGTGCCGAAACCGGCTCTATCAGTGTCTTTGTAAGCGGTGGCACTATCAACCATTCATTCTTATGGAACACCGGCGCTACCACGCGTAATATTACCAACCTGCGTGCGGGCAATTACTCTGTAACGATTACCGATGCTCACACCTGCCAATTGGTAAAGAATGCAACTATTGCTCAACCAGCCCCCCTTAACATTACCTCTACCAAAACCGATGTGCAATGTTATGGGCAGCAAAACGGAAGTATAAACAATACAATTGCTGGTGGGGTGCAGCCATACTATTACAACTGGAGTACGGGCTCGGCCAATACAGAAGATAAGCCAGCTATTGGTGCCGGAGTATATACGTTAACCGTTACCGATGCTAATTACTGCACGGCTACTGTTACATCAACTATTAACCAGCCCGCTCCAATCACTGTAGTAATTTCAAAAAGCGACCCACTTTGCCCGGAAGCTAGCAATGGTGCCATTGACCTAAGTGTGACAGGTGGTGTGCAGCCTGTACGTTACCTTTGGAGCACCGGTGCAAACACCGAAGATCTTAGTAATTTACCCATAGGCAGTTACGCTGTATTGATAACCGATGGTAATGCTTGCCCTGCCACCGATAGTGTAGTCCTGGAAGTCATAAGCCCGCTTACTGTAAGCGAGAGCCACACAAATATTACCTGTAACGCACTAAACGATGCCGGCATTACCACACAGGTAAGTGGCGGGCTGGCGCCGTATGTATACCACTGGAATAACAGCGCAACTACCGCTAACCTTACAAATCTTGCTGCCGGCACATACTCGCTATTGGTCACCGATGCACATGGTTGTATAGCGGGCCTGCCAGCAGTAACTATTACCGAGCCCGCATTGCTGGGTGTTGGCCTTACACCTGCCAATGTAGCCTGTGCAGGTGCTGCTACCGGTAGCGTAAATACTACGGTTAACGGAGGTACACAGCCTTATCAATACCACTGGAGCAACAATTTTAGCACCGAAGACCTTACCAATGTTACAGCAGGCACCTACACTTTTACCGTTACAGATGCCAACGGTTGCAGCCAAACCGCAAGTGCATTTATAAATACATTACCGCAGTTAAGTGTAAGCGCAGCGGCTAATGAATTAGCCTGCTACAGCCCTAAGGGCGTTATAGATCTGACAGTAAATACCGGAACCGGTCCCTTCACCTACTTATGGAACACCGGTGCCACCACCGAAGACTTAATAAACGTTTACCCCGGCACGTATAGCGTGGTAGTACGTGATGCAAACAATTGCCCGGTAGATACTGCTTTTGTAATAGTTAACCACAATACATTCAGTGTAGATGCTACCGGTGGCGGCACTATTAAACTTGGCGAAACCATCGACCTACAGGTAACCAGTACCGGCTCGGACCAAACCAGTTATAACTGGGCTCCTACCTTTGGTATGCCTTGTACCACTTGCGCCGATGTAACTGTTCAGCCAGGCCTGTCTACGCTATATACCGTTATTGGTATTGATACTAACGGATGCGAGGCTCAGGATACGGTTTCGGTAGACGTAATTACCGACCATACTATATTTACTCCCAACGCATTTTCGCCCAATGGAGATGGCAATAATGATGTGCTATCTATGCATGGTAACCTGGCTGGTATAAAAACCTTTGAGGTAATGATATTTGACCGCTGGGGCGAGAAAGTGTTTGAATCAACTGACCCTGCTTTTAGCTGGGATGGCACTTACAAAGGTGAGCCACTGGGACCTACGGTTTGCGTTTATATCATGAACATTGTTTTTCTCGATGGCTTCCGCAATGCTACTGAGAAAGGCAGTATCACAGTTTTAAGATAAGCAAAACGCATCTGGGTAAAGTTTGGCAATACAGCCTGCAAGGTTTACATTCATACTAACCAAAAAGCACCGCTGTGTTGCCAGACTATCGCTATCTGTTTCAATCTGTTCCCGGGCAGTATCTTGTTTTAGCTCCCGATTTTAAAATTATTGAGGCAACAGATGCTTATCTGCATATGCAGGGTGTAACACGCGAAGCTATTACCGGCAAAGAAATTTTCGATACAGCGCCTTACAATATCAAAGCTACCGGCCAGGTCAGCGCATCTGCGCTGCAAGCTTCTTTAAGTAAAGTTTTAACAGGCAAACAGCCCGACACTATGCCCGTGTATACTGTGCGTGAGTTTTTGCAAAACGGTATACCACACGATAAAAGCCTCTGTATAATTAATACACCCGTACTGGATGATACCGCGCAGGTTAAAAACATAATACATGCGGTAACGGATGTAACTGAAACAGAGCGGCTGAAGCAATGCGAAAAAACACGTAATGAGTTTTTTACGAATGTATCGCACGACCTTAGGGCTCCCTTGCATGTTATCAGCGGCTATGCGCAAATATTAATGAACGACTATGCCGACAAACTGGATGCAGACATTGTAAATACACTCAGGCATATTAAGGACCGGTCTATCCACATGGGGGATTTAATTGCTAATCTTTCTACCCTCTCACGTGTAAGCAGCAAGCCGCTGGAGCCGGTACTTGCAGATATGCGCGAACTGGTTTTAGATACCCTATCCGGCATAAGGGATAGCGGCACTGAAATAAAAGCTGAAATAAAAATCGGTAAACTGCCTTCCGCATATTGCGACCCGGCTTTACTTAAGCAGGTATGGGGGCAGTTAATAAACAACGCGCTAAAGTTTTCGGCGCCTAAGGCTCAGCCCGTAGTAGAAATCGGTAGCGAAACAATCGACGGGCAGTTAACTTACTATGTGAAAGACAACGGTGTAGGGTTTGATATGGATTACGTGCATAAATTATTCCAGCCTTTCGAGCGGCTGCATCACGAAGACGATTTTCAGGGCACTGCCTTAGGCCTTGCCACTGCACAGCGTATTATAGAAAGGCACGGAGGGCAAATATGGGCCGAAGCAAAAGAACATGAAGAGGCGCGCTTTTATTTTAGCTTGCCGGGCACTGCCCCAAATGTCCGGTAGATAACCGCTTATCTGTAGTGTATTAGTCTATAAATATCTTCTTTGCGGCAATACCTTCTTTAGTGCGGTATTGCAATGTATATACACCTTTGGCCAACTGGCTGATATCAATAGTAGTCGGTTCGAAAAAACCAGCTGTGTTTTTGTGTGAGTAAACCACGCGTCCGGCCATATCGGTAACTATAATATCGCCACCCATAGCCGAAACATGATTTAAACTAAACCGGAATATACCCGCACTTGGGTTGGGATAAACCGAAAATGCAGATTGTAGCTCCTGGTTATTAGAGTGTATGCTGTTGGCCCCGGTGTTGGCACAAAACGCACCGGCCTCGGTAATAAACAAAGTATAGTCGGGTATTACACCCGGAAAATTAGCGCGCAGATAGTCGAATGGTGCTGCCCCCTGCTCGGTATAGGCAATGCCATCATAATCTATCAGGTAAGCACCTACGGTATCGCTGGTGGTGCCCGATATGGTAATGCACGCACGGCCAAAACCTACCATAGTGCAGTTAGATGGATTGCAGGCACTGGTAATGCCCGAAGGCATATCGTTAAAGGATGTAATAACAATTGAATCGACTCCCACGCCACCAATACTTGGCGGTGTAAATAACTGCAATACGGTGCTGTAAGGCACGTTGCGCTCAATGCAAGGCAATGTCTCTGAAGGTGGCGAAAGCAGGTCTGTATTGGTGCTATCAATAACACAGGCCTGCGCCATGGCGCCAACCGATACAAGTATAAGTGCAGCGAAAGAGAGTAAGTGTTTTTTCATATAGGCTTTTATTTCTGATTTATGTGTGAAACTATCTGCGGTCACTATTTACTTCAGCTTTTGCAGCTCCTGTTTTAAAAAGGTAGAAAGCGACAATATGTAGGGCTTGCTAAAATCAAATTTAACGCCCGCTGTTTCATAAAACTCCGGTATTGTTTTGGTATAGCCCAGGCTAAGCGCTTTCTTATAATCGCTGATAGCTTTCTCTTTATCCTGTTTAAAGTTTTTCCACAAGGCCAGTGAACCCAACTGCGCAAAGGCATACTCTATATAGTAAAAAGGTACCACATAAAAATGCAGGATGCTGTGGTAACCGGTTTCATGCATAGCTTCGCTGCCAGACCAGTTGATAGCAGCCGGGGCAAAGCGTTTGTTTAACTCTACCCACTTATTCCTTCTTTCGGCTACTGTATGGTCAGGATTGGTATACAACCAAAACTGGAAGCTATCACCCAGGCATGTTTTGGTAAGCACGCTAAGTATTTGCTGCAATTGGTTTTTCCTGGCGCGTTTCAAATCATCGGGGTTGGTATAAAAAATATCCCAGTGTTCCATGCTCATCAGCTCCATAGCCATAGAAGCTACTTCAGCAATTTCCGAGGTGGTATCTTTAAATGCGTTCAGTTCCAGTTTATGGGCCAGAAAAGTATGAATAGCGTGGCCACCTTCGTGCACCATTGTCACCAGGTCCTGCTCGGTGTTAGCCGAATTCATAAAAATAAACGGCACACCTATTTCCGGCATGGTCATATTATAACCGCCCGCACCTTTGTTCAGGCGCGAATCAAGGTCCAGATATTTCATCTGTTTCATTATCTCGATGCGCTCACCAAAATAAGGATCCAGTTGGTTAAAGCAGGCAATGGTTTTGTCTACTAACTCATCGGTACTATTAAACGGCCTTAACGGTGGCTTACCTGTAGTGTCTACCTCCCGGTCCCAGGGTTTAAGTACATCCAGCCCCAATTCATTCTTCCGTTCATCGGCCAGTTGGTTAACCAGTGGCATCAGCACTTCCTCAATAGAGTTGTGGAACTGCAAACAATCCTGCGGGGTGTAATCAAAACGCCATAACTCGCGGAAACGATACTCCATATAATTATCAAAGCCGGCGTTAAGGGCTATCTGGTGGCGTATTTTAATCAGGTCGGTAAGCAAGGCATCTAACTTCTCTGCATCCTGTAGTTTGCGGGCCTGTATCAATTTAAAAACCTCTTCGCGTTCGGCGCGGTTGTTACTGCGCATATAGCCATGCGCCTGCTGCATAGTTAACTCCTGTCCGTTATAATTAATACTTTGTGCGCCAACAATGGTATCATACTCGCTTTGCTTCATTTGCAGCTGGCTGTTAAGCGGTATATTTTCTTCCCGGTATAACTCAAGCGATTCTTTTACTTTTCTTATAAAAGTAAAAAACACATCCTGGTCTAACTGGCTTACAAAGGGGCAAGCCATAAACTTCTTATCCATCTGGTGCGCTTGCACGGTTAGCTTTGGATAGATGTTTGTGTACTGGTTAACCAAATCAGCCTTGGCATTTTCGTCACTGGTGTCAATAGTAGTGCGCACATATACCCACCGGCTATACTCACCCAATACGGCATCCAGTTCACTCCAGTCTTTTAACCATGCCTGCAAATCAGATAGTGAGTTAATACTCCTTTCTAACAGATTCTTGTAGTAAGGTTCTATACTTTCCCATTGCGTAGGGGCAAAGTCTTCTGTTACAAAAATACGCCTCTTGCGCTCCGGAATTTCTATGCCCTGAAAAGTTTCTGTTGTCATTGCTTGTTTATTTCTAACGGCCTAAGTGCAATCTTACTGCTACGATGCTTTACGCGGTGTGGTTATTTTGCGCACCGGTGCAGGCTTGCTTGTACCCTTAGAGCTTTGGTCGCTCTTGGTAGCAATGTGCTTGCTTTCTTTATGCGGTGTAAGGTCCTTCTTGGCTTCTGTACTTTCTTCCGTTTCGCCTTCTGCCTTTTCTGCAGTAAGTTCTTCTATCAGGTTCTTGCCATCCAGTATGCTATACCATTTAGCCAGCTTTTTCATATCGCTTACATGCACCTTCTCTTTATCGTAATTAGGCAGCACTTTGCCCATCCATGTTTTAAGGTCGGCTTCTTTTTTAGCATCAGGCAATGCAGCTTTGCTCTTCTTAATACCGGCCAGCACTTCTTTCAGCGATATGGTTTCTTCATTATCGGTATAGATAGTGATGTTGTCCAATGTAGAGAAAAGGTTATTTCTGCCCGAAACAAATTGTGTTTTGTCATCTACTAATGAGGTTACAATTAAACCATCGTTTCTGCGCGCAGAGATTTTAAACAAGCCAGGTAAACCGGGAATAGAAACAATTTCTGATAAGTCCATATGTTGATTTTTTTTAGGTCGGCAAATATAGAAACTAAAGCGAAAGGCAGCCTTATTATCTTATTTCTATCTAAAAACAGGCAAAAACTGTGAAATAGAGTTGGCCAGGGCTGTGAACAGAGGTTTTAAAACCTTAAATTCGCCACCCCAATGCCATTTAAGTTAACTACCAAATATCAGCCTGCCGGCGACCAGCCCTTGGCCATAAAGCAACTTACCGAAGGTGTAAACCAGGACGATAAGCACCAGGTGCTGCTGGGTGTTACCGGTTCGGGTAAAACTTTTACCATAGCCAATGTAATACAGCAGGTGCAACGGCCTACGCTGGTACTTACGCATAATAAAACGCTGGTAGCGCAGCTGTACGGCGAGTTCAAGCAGTTTTTTCCCGACAATGCCGTAGAGTATTTTGTGTCATACTACGACTACTACCAGCCAGAGGCTTTTATAGTCTCCAGTGGTACGTATATCGAAAAAGACCAGAGCATAAATGAAGAGATAGAGAAACTGCGCTTAAGCACTACGGCCTCTCTCCTATCGGGGCGCCGCGATATTATTGTAGTGGCATCCGTTAGCTGCATATACGGTTTGGGTAACCCGGTAGAAATTGAAAATGGAATTATAAAGATACACAAGGGCCAGGTAATTGCGCGGAACGCGTTTTTGCATAACCTGGTAAATGCGCTTTACTCGCGCGCCGAGGAGCTACAGCGTGGCACCTTCCGTGTAAAAGGTGATGTAGTAGAGATAGCCCTGCCCTATGTTGATTATGCTTTTCGTGTAACCTTCTTCGGCGATGAAATAGAAGAGATAGAAAGCTTTGAAACATCTACCGGCCGCACCTTGGGCAAGCTCACCACCACCTCTATTTTTCCTGCTAACCTGTATGTTACCAGCAAAGATTCGCTTTTACAGATACTAGATGAAATTCAACTGGAACTAAACACGCAGGTGCAGTATTTTAAAGAAGTAGGCAAGCATGTAGAAGCAGCGCGGTTGAAAGAACGTGTGGAGTTTGATATGGAAATGATGCGCGAACTGGGTTACTGCTCGGGTATTGAGAACTATTCGCGCTTTATGGATCGCCGGGCCAAAGGTTCGCGGCCTTATTGCCTGCTCGATTATTTCCCTAACGATTTTTTATTGGTGGTAGATGAAAGCCACGTAACCATTCCGCAGATAGGCGGCATGTCGGGTGGCGACCGCTCGCGCAAGATGAACCTGGTAGAATATGGTTTCCGCTTGCCTTCGGCATTGGATAACCGCCCCCTTGCTTTTGAAGAATTTAAGAAATTGGTTGGCCAAACAATATATGTAAGCGCCACACCCGGCGATTATGAGATGGAGCAAACCGAAGGTAGCTTTGTAGAACAGGTGGTAAGGCCTACCGGCCTGCTGGACCCACCTATAGAGGTGCGCCCAAGCCTGAACCAGATAGACGACCTGCTGGAAGAAATAGACGAATGTGTGAAGAAGAACGAGCGCGTGCTGGTTACTACGCTTACCAAGCGCATGGCCGAGGAGCTGAACAAATACATGCAGCGCGTTAGCATTAAGTGCCGCTACATACACAGCGAGGTGCATACGCTTGACCGTATCGAAATTATCCGTGACCTGCGCTTAGGAAAATTTGATGTGCTGATAGGTGTAAACCTGTTGCGCGAAGGTTTGGATTTGCCGGAGGTATCGCTGGTAGCAATTTTAGATGCCGATAAGGAGGGCTTTCTGCGTAACCGCCGAAGCCTGATACAGGTGGCAGGCCGCGCCGCGCGAAATGTAAACGGCAAGGTAATTATGTATGCCGATAAAATTACCGGCAGTATGCAGCAGACCATTGACGAAACACAACGCCGCCGCGAGAAGCAGATTAAATACAACACAGAGAATAACATTACCCCGGTTACTATTTTCAAAAGCAAAGAGGATATTATGAACTCTACATCCGTACTTAATATACGTGTAGCACCCGATGCTTATATAGAACTGGAAGATGAGATGACGATAGCCGCCGAGCCACAGGCAGAATACATGAACGCCGACCAGTTGCACAAATCAATAGAGTCTATCCGCAAAAAAATGCTGGAGGCCAGTAAGGATACTGATTTCCTTACTGCCGCTAAGCTGCGCGACCAGATGATATCGATGCAAAAAACCTTGAAAGAGAAGTTTGGGAAATAAATATTGCCCAATGAATAACCCCTCTACCCTTATTCATATCGGATACCCCAAAGCGGCTTCTACACTGTTGCAACATTATTTCAGTACGCACCCTAACGTATATTACAGTGGCAACCTGTTGGGCAACTACAAGTTTTCGGGCGAGGTACAAATACCCACCATTACCCTGGCCACCGGGCAAACCCATGTTGTGGTTAGCGAAGAGCAGCTAAGTGTATGGCAGGGCAACCTGGACATAGTGGGTGTAAAATTTAAAACCTATGATGTGGCCGCGCAACAGCAAAAAACCGCACAGCAACTCCATATCCGGTTTCCCGGTGCAAAAATCCTGATAGTTACCCGCGGGTTTCAGTCTGCATTGCAATCCATGTATTCGCAGTATGTAAGTATTGGTGGCATACTTAAATTTGAAGAATTTGAACAGCAGTTTGGCAGTATTTTATCTGCATTCTATAACTACGATTATGTGATACACACTTACCGGTCCATCTTTGGAGCCGGTAATGTGTTGGTGCTGCCTTTTGAAATGCTACGGCACCAGCCCAAAGATTTTATAAACCGTATCAATCAATTTGGTGGTTTGCCCGAAATAGATTTTGATGTATCAGTTAAAAATGCATCGTTGGGTAAAGAAGAGGTGGAATCTTACCGCAAACTATCGTGGGTGTGGTATAAAACTATAAGTTGGCTTCCTTACAAAGCACAGCAGGCTCTTTATGGTTTATATGTATATATGCTGTATACCCGTAAGCTATCTAAAGTTACAGGGCTGTTTTCTTCAAAGGTTGAACCTATACAGGTAAGCGATAGCACCCTGGCCCTTTTTGCCGGCAAAGCAGAAGCCCTGCGTGGCGAAACTTTATACCATCCTTATTGGAAAGAATATTTACTTTGACCCTATGGCGCGCCAGCTTTATAAAACCTTATCGCCCAAAAATTATTCTGCCTTAAGCTATCTTAAAAATGTGTGGCAGTCGAGAATCCTCATTTTTACATTTGCAAAGCGTGACCTGCAAATACAATATGCGCAAACATACCTGGGGGTATTGTGGGCTATTATACAACCCTTAACCGGTTTGCTTATTTTTTCCTTTTTCTTTCAGCGATTAATGCCATTGCAGTTAGGTGTACCCTATCCTGTTTTTGTATTTACCGGTATGATGGGGTGGTTCTATTTTACACAACTGGTGGGGCAGGCGGGCACCTCGCTTATGAACAACCAGAACCTGATAAAGAAAATACATTTTCCGCGCCTGGTACTCCCGTTATCTAAAATGATAGTGGGGCTGGTAGAATTTTGCATATCACTCTCCCTGCTGCTTATACTTATGTTTGTTACCGGTTGCCCGTTTTCTTTAAAAATACTTTTACTGCCGCTGGTGGTAATTGCCAATGTGGTTACAGGCCTTAGTATTGGTATCTGGCTTTGCGCGCTAACTATCCGGTTCCGCGATTTTCACCACCTTATACCCTACCTGGTAGGTTTTGGCATTTGGCTAACACCGGTATTTTATCCTACTACTATTATACCTGCGCAACTAAACTGGGTATACTATTTGCACCCGGTGGCTAATGTAATTTCGCTTTACCGCTGGATATTTATTGGGTGGCCTGTTGATTTGGGACAAGTAGCTGTTTCATTTTCAATATCGCTGGTATTGTTTACTACCGGGCTTCTGTTTTTTATCCGTAACGAAAAACATATTGCAGATTACTAAACCAGGCATATGAACGAAACGGTATTAGAGGTTAAAAATGTATCCAAGAGCTTTCGCATAAACGAAAGCCGCAAGGATAGTTTGAAAGAAACCATTGCAGGTTTATTCAGCGCTGCTACGGCAGCTACCACGCAGTTTTACGCGCTTAAAAATATTTCGTTTGAGCTTAGGCAGGGCGAAGTGCTGGGCATTATAGGCAAAAACGGGGCAGGCAAATCTACCTTGCTGAAAATACTTAGCGGCATTATTACCCCCGATGAAGGGGAGATAAACTTTTACTGCCGCTCGGCTTCGGTGCTTGAAATTGGCGCGGGGTTTCACCCCGAGCTCAGTGGCCGCGAAAACATTTACCTGGCAGCCCAGCTATATGGTTTATCTAAAGCAGAAACCACAAAAAAATACCAGAGCATAGTTGACTTTAGCGGTATAGAGAAGTTTATAAACGAGCCGGTAAAAAACTATAGCGCCGGTATGTACCTGCGGCTGGCGTTTGCGGTGGTATCGCACATAGATGCCGATATCCTGATTTTTGATGAGGTGCTGAGCGTGGGCGACAATGAGTTTCAGTTGCAGTGCCAGCAGCATATTCAATCGCTTACCCAATCGGGCAAGGCTATTATTATAGTAACACACAACATGCGCGATGCCCTGCAATACTGTAGCCGCATTATGAAACTGGATAGCGGCAACACCGAAGACCTGGGTGAGCCGCAAGAGGTTATCAATAAATATATTAAACACTCTGTCGACCTTTCGGCGCGCAAAACCAATGCGGTTTACAACTTTGTGCAATGGGGCGATAAGGGGGCACAAAAAAATTTCAGGGTAGTAAACTCGCGCATTACCAAAGCCGAAGGTGCTGGCGGGATAAATTTAAACGAGGCTTTTAACATTGTAACAGAGGTAGAAATGCTTACCCCTGACGATATAGGCTGCGTGTATCATGTGCTTGACAGCACCGGCTCTCCTGTATTCACCTCATTTTCGCAAGAGGATAGGGCCAACCGCACGCTCAGGTCGGGCACGCTGGAGTTTACCTGCCACTTTCCTGCCAACCTGTTTAACCAGGGGCTGTTCAAGCTCAGCCTCTTTATAACCGACCGGGAAAATGAGATATATCATCTTGGCGAAGCATTTTATTTTGAAATATCTTTGCCCGAGGAAAATACCGACGATAATTTCTTTTATAAAAAGTATCCCGGCCCATTAAGGCCAAAGCTTAACTGGAAAATTGAAGCACTATGAGAAATGTATTAAAAGATAAAGCTGCCGAAGAGCAGTTTCAGAAAGATGGTTACATCTCTATGCCGCTGTTAAGTGCCGAAGAGGTTAAAACCCTGTATGATTTTTATGTAGCCAATAATGTGCGCGAAGACTACTACCAGAACAATACCGCAGAGTTTTCGATACTACACGCCGAGCGTCAGAAACGCGAAGAGATTTTCAACCTTATCACAGGCATTTTGCTGCCTAAGCTCGAAAATATTGTAAACGGCTATAAACCGCTTATTGCCAATTTTATATGCAAAGACCCCGGCAAAGGCCAGGTACCGGTACACCAAAACTGGGCCGTAGTAGATGAAAAGAAATTCACTTCTATTTCTATCTGGTGCCCGCTGGTAGATGTAACCGAAACAAACGGTACGCTGCAGTTTGTTCCCGGCAGCCACAAGCGCTTTAGAGGCATTAGAGGAAGCCGTGGAAACGTAACGTTTAACCACATCGAAAAATTTGTAGTAGATAACTACCTGGTAAAAGTGCCTTTAAAAGCCGGCAACTGCATTATACTGGATGATAGCGTTATTCATTACTCAGATATTAACCAATCGGATAAAATACGCCTTTCTATCCAGCTGATTATGTACCCGCAGGAAGCAACACCCCTGCACCATACCTTTGTAGAAGAAAACGGCGCTACTATCTGCGAAACCTACGAGGCCGATGCCAGCTACTACTGGACTATTTATAAAATGAAAGGCGCCCTCGAAAAATACAAGTTGGTAAGCAGGAAAAAATTTCAATCGCCGGTATACAACGAAGAGCAGTTTGCCGCCAAAATGCGCGGCGAAGCAGAGGAGAAAACCGGCCTTATAGACCGGCTAAAAGCCATGTTTGCTTAAGGTACTACTAGTGGAAAGGCTTAATAGCTATTATCTCATAAAATATTAAGTACTCGGGCCCAATACCGTTGTACTTGCCTTTTTGGTCCTTATAAATTTCAGCACCCGTATTGGCATAAAAGGTGTTCCCCTTTTCGTAATCGGGCATAAATGGCAGCATAGATGCCGATATAACTTTAAGGTTGTTTTTACGCAAGGTGTTTAAGGTCTCGTCCAGGTGGCGCACGGTAAGGCTGGTAACCTTGTTGCACTGCTTTACGGCATAGTTAAGGTGGTCGCGCTCATCCTTATCGGTAGCTACGCCATGAAAAAAGTCCTTAATATAAATCATGCCATTGCGCTTAAGGCACTTTTGCGCGCCTGCCATAACCTGGTCGGGGTAAGCCGAATGCACAAACGATTCAAGAAAATATATAACATCAAACTCCTCTTCGCTAAACTTTTTATCAATAAAATGAAAGTCGTGCACGCTGGGGTATACCTGGCCCTTTAACTTCATGTTGGCCAGCTTTTCTTTGGCCGTGGCCTGCTGCTCAGGCGATATGGTAATTGCCTCTATAGCTACATCCAGCTTGGAAGCGAAGTAAGATGCCGGGCCACAAACACCACAACCGGCATCCAGTAAGCGCATACCATCTTTAAGTTTCATGGCCTTTATATAGTAATCCAAAAAATCATCATCCTGCGGCATACGGTATGCCTGAAAGATATCCCCCATATATTTCAAGTACTCGTCGTGCTTACGGGCATAATAATCTTTCACCTTACGACTTTCAAAACGGGTTAACAGCTCTTTTAACATACAGGCAGTATTAAATTGTTGAGGCCGAAAATAAAAAATAAGCCAAAAGCACCGTTATAAGTGCAATTATTAAAGCTACAGTTTGGATAGCACATAGCACACTTTGTGGCATACTAAACCACCGTAACTTTTTCTTTTTAGCACCGTTTATTCAGGCAAACAAGCAATACAAAAACAAAAAAAAATGAAAACTAGCCACCTATTAATCGTCTCTGCGCTCACACTTACACAGTTCTTTTCTTCTTGCAAAAAAGAAATTGTTGAGCCTCCTAAAAATGTAACTACTCAAGCCAGCGTTGAAACAATAGCCAACGATAAAGCTTACTTAAACAGTGTATACTACAAAACCCTGTTAGTAGCGTTTGGTGCGGGCATGGGCGATATCAATATGTTTAAAAACGACGAGGCCAGCGATATACTTGCCGGTTGCGCAACCGTTACTACCGATACCACTGTGTTCCCTTACCAGGTAACTATCAATTTTGGCACCTCGGGCTGCACACTGTCAGATGGCACACCGGTAACCGGTGTAATTTACGGTACATATACCAACCGTAACCTGGGCACTTCAGGCAGCACAGCTACACTTGATATGAGCAACTTCTATATCAATGGCAACCAGGTACTGGGCACTTTCAGCGTGCACAATAAAGGTGCCTTTGGCGGTGGCAATTACTTCTTCGACCTTTCTGTAGGTGGCGGCGAGTTGAAATACGGCAGCGATGGACGCCTGGTAAAACAGGATGTTACCTGGTTAGTAGAATGGCAAGCCAACGGCACTGCTACTAAAGAAGATGACTTCTTCGCCTTTACCGGTACTGCCAGCGGTATTACATCTAACGGCGACAGCTATACCGAAACGATTGCAGAACCACTGCTTATGAGCCGTGCTACAGGCTGCGTTCGCCAGTTCGTTTCTGGTCAAACAGTAGCAACTATCTCAGGCCAGCCTGACCTTACCATCAACTACGGCGATGGCACCTGCGATACACGTGCCGATGCTGTTCAAAACGGTGTTAGCGTAAGAATTAACCTGCAAAACTTCTAATAAAATAATTCAGCTATATGCAAAAACCCCGGCCTGAAAAGGTTCGGGGTTTTTGCTTTTGTACCACCTGCGTACCTATTTTTATTAAGCAGGTAAGTTATTTTTGAGGCCAACGGTGCAACTACTTAAAATAATACGGTTTAATAGCTGGTGGATGGTAATACCCCCGCAGGTGCTGGGCTGGATATACTTTTGCCTGCTGGTAACCCATGGCACCCTGCAGGCCGAATGGCCCCGTATACTGCTCTTCTTTACAGCCCTTGTAGCTACTTCCTCTTTTGGGTATTTACTCAATGATTTTTTTGATGTAGCAAGCGATAAAGTCGCCGGTAAAAAAAATGCGCTGGCAGGCTTTAACTACTGGCTCAGGCTTCTGTTTGTGGTATTGCCCTTGTTGCTGGGCATCGGCGCATGGGTGCTGCTAAAAATTCCGGGCCTGGGGGCTAATGCACTTTTTGCATTGCAGATAGTGGCCCTTACGGTATACAGCGCCCCGCCCCTGCGGTTAAAAGAAAGGAGTGCAATGGGCATAGTAGCCGATGCCTTTTACGGCCATATTAATCCCGCGTTTATTGCGCTTACAGCTTTTGTGCCCGGCTATAGCCAAATGGTGTTTATTGGGCTGCTGGTGTTTGCGCTCATTTTTGTGTGTACTACCCTTAAGGGCCTGCGCAATATTTTGCTACATCAATTAGACGACCGCAAAAAAGACAACAAAGCCGGCACCAATACATTTGTAAGAAAAAACGGCGCATTGTTTACCCTTTATTTTATCAATAACCTGCTACCCTTCGAAATATTTTTTACGGTAGCGCTGTGTGTAGCTATAAGCTATATCTTTCCTCCCTTCCTTCTGTCTATCTTAATTTTTGCAGTGCTTACTTATTTAAAATTCAGCGGATGGAAACTGCCTTACCTGCCCAAGCGGCAACTAAAATTCAAGTTTCTCCATTTTTTAAATGATTACTACGAAGGATGGATACCGGTATTTTTTTTACTGCTGCTAAGCGTACGTAGCGCCGATTTTTTAATCTTGCTGGTATTGCACCTGGTGTTGTTTCCATCATTTGTTATTAAACTGTGGCACGATTTACAAACCATTGCACAAAATTTTAAAACCGAAGACGATTACTAATGTGCGGCATTGCAGGACATATAAATTATAAAGGCGGTATAACCGGGGCCAATATTACCGCCATGAGCGAGGCTATACGGCACCGCGGGCCCGATGGCGACGGGTCATACATCAACGCTTCGCAAACTGCAGGGCTGGGCCACAGACGCTTATCCTTTCTCGACTTATCAGAAGCGGGCAAGCAACCCATGACCAATGAAGACTCCTCCTTATGGATAACTTACAACGGCGAGGTTTACAACTACATAGAACTGCGCCAGGAACTGGAAAAACACGGACACACCTTCCGCTCGCACTGCGATACTGAGGTGATACTGCATGGCTACGAGCGATGGGGGCCTGCTGTATTGCAGCGGTTAAAAGGGATGTTTGCCTTTGCCATCTGGAACGAGAAAACACGCGAGCTGTTTGTAGCCCGCGATAGGTTTGGCATTAAACCGCTGTATTACTACCACCAAAACGGCAACTTTATTTTTGGCTCAGAGATTAAAGCCATTAAAGCCAATAGCGCTGTAAACACAACACTGAATATTTCGTCCTTTACCGATTATTTTGTTTACCGGTATATACCCAGCCCAAAAACAATTTGGAACGAAGTAAAAAAACTGCCACCGGCACACTACTTAATACTGTCAGAAAACGGGGCCGTAGAAACCACAAACTACTGGACCATCCCTTTTGCCGAAAAAACGCTTAGCGATAAAGAGGCTATAGAAAAATATGATGAGTTGCTGTTCAACTCTGTTTATACCCATGCGCGCAGCGATGTACCGGTAGGGTCTTTTCTTAGCGGCGGCTACGATAGCTCTGCACTGGTATATTACATGAGCCGGTTTGACTACACGCCCAGCACCTTCTCTATTGGGTTTGAAGGCTGGGATGTAAGCGAGCATTTATTTGCCGGCATGGTGGCTAAGCAATACGGCACCGACCACCATTCGCTTATACTCCAATCGCAATCGCTCGACTTGCTCGACCACTTGTCGTGGGTATACGATGAACCCAACGGCGATATATCTATCATACCTACATACTTAGTAAGCCAGGAAGCCAGCAAACGGGTAAAGGCCGTAATGAGCGGCGAAGGTGCCGACGAAATGCTGGTCGGTTATCAGTGGCAAAAAGAGTATCAGCCGCAATCCCTATCACTGGTGCAGCGTTTAAAGTCATTGTTTCAAAACAGCGATAACCCCTACATAGTTAAATACTATGCACAGGCTATGGCCATGGGCCGGTTCGATACTGCCGAACTGCAAAAACTATTACAACCCGATTTACATAAGCACATAAATGCCAACCCCGACTGGTTTTACAGCAAAAATTACCGTGCCGATTTGCCGGGCTTAAAAAGCATTCAGCAAATGGATGTAAGCTGTTTTATGGGCGAGCAGGTATTGGTTAAGGTAGACAGGGCCAGCATGGCTAACTCGCTGGAGGTGCGCGTACCTTTTCTGGACCATGAGATTTGCGAATTTGTAATGGGGCTTAAAAGCAGCGTTTATTACAAACCCGAAGAAACGAAACACCTGCTGTATCAAAACATTAAAAACCATTTTCCGCAGCAAATACTCGAGCGCAAAAAACAAGGTTTTGTAGGGCCTGATAAATATTACATGAATATGGATTGGTACCAGCAGCGGCTTAGCGATAGCAAACTGGCTGCAGACGGCATAGTAAACCCTGCCTACATCCAATCTTTACTCGACAAAAAAGACCACTGGCGGCTATGGAAAGTAGCCGTAATGGAAACCTGGTACCGCCGTTGGGTGTAGCCCATCCTTATTTACCGGCATCATATAAAATTCAGTTAGGCTGCTTTCTGTAATCCTGTTATATCTGCTCCTTTAATTTTTAACCACTCTAAGCGGCTTTCAAATGCCGCCATTCCTATCTTCTTTATACATTAGCGGCCTAATGAAGCATAAGAAAGTATTGGTGGCATTTTGGAGCACTTTTTTGCTGGGTGTAGTTTTTGTTATCGGAATTTTCTGGATGATAGCCTCGGGCAAAATGGGCTATATGCCCACTTTCGAAGAATTGGAGAATCCCAACAATAGCCTGGCTACCGAGGTAATAAGCACCGATAACCAGGTTATTGGCAAATTCTACCTGCAAAACCGCAGCAACATTGGCTACGAAAACATTAACCCCAGTTTAAAAAATGCACTGTTGGCTACCGAAGATATACGTTTCTTCAACCACACCGGTGTCGATTTACGGGCGCTGATGCGCGTGGCCAAAGGCCTGGTTGGTAAAGATGGCGGCGGCGGCGGAAGCACTGTTACACAACAGCTTGCTAAAAATCTTTTCCCCAGGGAACGGCTCAGTAAAATCGAGTTGGTTTTTCGCAAACTTAAGGAGTGGATAATTGCTGTTAAGCTGGAGCGCAGCTATACCAAAGAAGAAATTATGGCCATGTACTTTAATACAGTGCCGTTTTCCGACAATGCCTTTGGTATCAAATCGGCTGCCTATGTATATTTTGGCAAACCTATCGATTCGCTTAAAATAGAAGAAGCAGCTGTATTGGTTGGCATGCTCAAAGCACCTTCTGCATACAATCCCCGCTTAAGGGCTGCAGCTTCGCTGCAGCGCCGCAATGTGGTAATAGACCAGATGTATAATTACCGCTTTATTACAAAGCAGGAGCGCGATTCTCTTTTCAAACTCCCCATACGCCTCAATTTTCACCCCGATACTCAAAACGAAGGTATTGCCCCTTATTTTAGAGAATACCTGCGCCTGTGGCTTAAAGACTGGTGCAAAAATCACACAAAACCCGATGGCAGCGAATACAACATTTACAAAGATGGCCTGCGCATTTACACTACTATCGATTCGCGTCTGCAAAAGTACGCTGAGGAAGCGCAATACGAACACCTGAAAGAGGTACAGCAAAAGTTTTTTGCCTATTGGAAAGGCAAAGACCCCTGGAAAGATTTCCCTACCGAGTGGCAGGCTATATACTCGCACTGTCCGCAATACATTGATTTGAAAAAGCAGGGCCTGAGCGATGCCGAGATAGATACTATACTGCGGGTGCCAGCCAGGCGCCGCATATTTAGCTACGATGGGGGCGAGAAGGATACATTGATAAGTGTTTACGACTCTATACGCTATCACCGCATGATTATGCAGAATGGTTTTCTGGCAGTAGACCCCCAATCTGGCTTTATACGTGCCTGGGCGGGTGGGGTTAACTACCGGTATTTTCAGTATGATCATGTGAACATAAACACCAAGCGGCAGATAGGCTCTACCTTCAAGCCATTTGTATATACGGTAGCCATACGCGATAAAGGCTACTCGCCGTGTTTTCAGGTGCCCAACCAGCCTGTTACTTTCGAAGCCAGCGACCCGCGTTTTGGTTTGTTGCAAGACTGGACACCGCGCAACAGCGATGGCAAATACGGTGGCATGCTTACCCTGCGTAAGGCACTCGCTAACTCCATCAACTCAGTTACGGCCTACCTTATGCACGAAATAGGGCCCGAGGCCGTAGTTAAGCTGGTACAAACAATGGGCGTAAAAAGCGATATACCTGTGCAGCCCTCTATATGCCTGGGCTCTGCCGATATATCTTTGTTTGAAATGGTAGGTGCCTACACTACTTATGCCAACAGCGGCACACACGTAGAACCTATTTTTATTACACGAATAGAAGACCGCAACGGCAACGTTCTACAGGATTTTGTAGCCAGCAAAAACGAAGCCCTGGATGAGCAGACAAACTACGTAATGACCGAGATGCTGCGGGGCGTAGTGCAGGGCGGCACAGCTACACGCCTGCGCTACAGGTTTAAGCTTATGGGCGATATACTGGGCAAAACCGGCACTACTCAAAATTATTCCGATGGCTGGTTCATAGGCTGCACGCCCGATCTTATTGCAGGCTCTTGGTGCGGGTGCGATGACAGGTATATCCGTTTTCATAGCATGGAAAACGGCCAGGGGGCCAGCACGGCACTACCTATATGGGCCAAGTTTTTCCAAAAGGTATACAGCGATAGTGCTAACTTTAAAAATGAAATCAGCCCTGAACATAAGTTCCCGCCACCTTCCGAAAAAATAAACATCGAGCTTAACTGCGGCAAATACTCAAGCAATAATAGTCTTGAAAAGGGCAACGAGTTCGAATAAAGTTTCTCGCAGCATCGCCTTACCACTTATCCACATACCCTGGGTTAATACCAATTTATACTTGTAAGTGTATACAATAACTACTTTGTATTGTATCAGCGTAAGGACAAAACAGTATTTAAACAAGGTCCAGGCGGCTACATAAGTAGCTGATAATCAATCGGCCGATTGCTAATTGTTGATTTTACTTGACAAAGGCACAATAGTTGTTATATTGTAGCTTGTATATAACTACTAAATACACCGTATGAAGAAGATTTTACTCCTTTTATCCTTAGCACCCCTATTTATTACTGCTCAAACTCTCGATCCGTATGCATTTTATGTTACCGGCTACGATGGTATTGGCGTAAATATTCAGCCGGGTGCCCTCTTGCATATTCAGGGCGATCTTACAAATACCGATGCCGGTATGATTAACAACGGCGGTGTTATCGAACTTAAAGGCAATTTCGACAATACTGGTGCTGTGCAGTTTCAGCCAATGGGTGTGGGCAACGAAAAAGTGGTAAAATTCATTGGCGATGGCACACAGGTTATCAAAGGCGATTTCAGCAGCCCGCTTACCAATTCTTTTTACAACCTGGTAATTGATAAGAGCACCAGCAATTCGGCAGTAGAGTTGCAAACCAACGTGCAGATAGACGGTTCACTTGTATTTGGCACAGCCACTACAGGTGCCAGCACATATACTCCTACACTCGGCGCTAACTACACTGATAATGCTAATAAAGGCGTAATAAGAACTTACACCGGCAGCAGCGACTATGAGCTATATGTAGCCAACCCTGATGTAGAGGCAATAAAAGGCTATCCGGCACTGGGCATCAATAGCGGTGCAGTACAAACCAATAGCTATGTGCAAACCCGCGGTGCCCGTGGTGTAGGCCAGGGTGGTTTATCGCGCAGCGTTGGTTCTACCGGCGTTAACTATGTATATCCGGTAGGCACAGCTACCAATGGCTACCAGGCAGTGCGTTTTAATTTTAATGCACTGGGTGGGGGCGATAATAAAATACGCGGTTTATTTTGTGATGGCACCGATAATCCAAGTGGATATGTGGGCAAAATGTCAACCAATTGCGTAGGTTGCGGTGGCTACTACCCTACTCCCGATAACCAGGGTGTAAACATTCTGTTTGGTACCTCTTACGACCCAAACCCTTGTAACCCTGGTGTACAGCGTTGGGTAATTCTTGAGCAGGCTATCCGCGATCACGGTTACTGGAGTTTCGAAGGCGACCCTTCTAATCAATACAGCATGGAGTCTTTCCCACAAAGCTTTACCGAAGAAGGAATGGTAGATAATTCAAATTATTTCGAAACATGGAGAACGCTGAAGTATAGCACACCTATAGGCGATAACCCTTCACAGGCTACCGATGACTGGACCTCTCAGGTTTATTCTTCAGTTACTTCTATGGATGATTTGATAACTTTTACACGTAACGCAGGCTGCTACGATCATACCCAACCGGGTGTACCGGGTGGTCGTTATACGGGCTTCTCGCACTTTATGGTTAGCCACTCTAAATCTAACAATGCTTTGCCTGTTGAGTTAATTTATCTAAAAGCCGAACCGGTAAACAATCAGTTTATTCAGGTAGCATGGGCTACTTCGGTAGAAATTAATAACCGTGGTTTCGAGGTATTAAGAAGTGTGGATGGCATGAACTTTACTAATATTGGCTGGGTAGATGGTCACAACAATTCTACCACTAACCATACCTATACTTTCGATGATACCGATGTATCCCCTAATGTAATTTACTACTACAAGTTGCGCCAGGTAGATAACGATAACCACAGCGAAGAAACATACATTGTTAATGCTATGATTACTTCTGGCGATGTATTCTCTATCAGCGAGTTTATTCCTAACCCTGCCAAAGATGCCTCTCGTATTGTAGTTACTACTTCTGTTGCGCAGGATATTGATGTAAAAGTGTTCGATATGCTGGGCCGCGAACTTTCACGCGCTTCACACACACTTACAGCCGGCGACAATACTATCTACTTCGATACCAATATTCTTGCCGATGCCACTTATACAGCAGTAATTACTGCCAACAATAAAGTTTACAGCAAAAAATTAGTTATAGCTCATAGATAATTTTCATTCTTTGCGCTGGTCTTAAAAAAAGGGGGGATTCACATTCCTCCTTTTTTATTTTTACCCCATCCACAGTATTTCAAATAACTTGTTCTCTTTTATTAATTATACGTAACGGGCTAAAATAGTTTCACTAATTAATGCAAACTTTACAAGCTTAAAATTGTGCCTGTTAAATGACCTTTGAAGAATATAAAGCCTTTCGGGATACACTTCCTTCTCAGCCCGGCATATACAAATACCTGGGCGAAAACAATGAGATAATGTATATAGGCAAAGCCAAAGACCTGAAAAAAAGGGTCAGCTCCTATTTTACCAAAACCGACCACTCGCGCCGCATTCAGCAGCTGGTCAACTTTATCCGCAAAATAGAATTTGTAATAGTAGATACCGAGCAGGATGCCTTTCTGCTCGAAAACTCCCTTATCAAAAAATATCAGCCTAAGTATAATGTAATGCTTAAGGATGATAAAACATACCCCTTCATCTGCATTAAAAAAGAATCCTTCCCCCGCGTGTTTTTCACCCGCAAAGTAATACGCGATGGCTCCGAGTACCTGGGCCCTTACACATCCGTTTTCAATGCCAAAATTATACTCGACCTGCTCCGCCAGATTTTTCCTTTGCGCACCTGCAACCTGCTACTTACTCCCAAAAATATAGAAGCCGGTAAGTTTAAAGTATGCCTGGAGTATCATATTAAAAACTGTCTTGGCCCCTGCCAGAATTTGCAAACCGCCGCCGACTATGATGAAGAAATCCAGCAGATACGCGACATACTTAAAAGCAACTTCGGCTCCGTAAAATATTACCTCAAAAAGAAAATGAACGAATACGCTGCCGATATGCAGTTTGAAAAGGCAGAAGAGTTCAGGGCTAAAATTGAATTGCTCACCGGTTACGAAAACAAATCAACCATAGTCAGCTCGCGCCTTACCGATATCGATGTATACGGTTATGTAGAATCAGACAGCGCAGCCTTTGTTAACTATCTTAAAATTGCAAACGGTACCGTTGTAAAAACCCGCGCCCTCGAAATTAAAAAGGTACTCGATGAGCCTAAAGAAGAACTCATCATGCGTGCCATTACCGAATATTCGCTCGAAGAAACAGACCAATTGGTAGAGGTAATTATTCCGTTCGAAATTGATTCAGAGTTCGACAAAATAAAAATAACCGTACCCCAGGCCGGCGACAAAAAACGGCTGCTGGACCTGGCCACCAAAAATGCCCTGTACATGAAACAGGAGAAGCTGAAAGAAAGCATGACGGCCGAAGAAAAGAAACCTGCCTTCCGTATTATGCGCACGCTTAAAGAAGATTTAAAACTGAAAGACCTGCCCGTACACATCGAGTGCTTCGATAACTCCAACATACAGGGCACCAACCCGGTAAGCGCCTGCGTGGTTTTCAAAAACGCAAAACCTTCTAAAAAAGATTACCGCCATTTCAATATCCGCACGGTAGAGGGCCCTGACGATTTTGCCTCTATGCACGAAGTTATAACCCGCCGCTACAAGCGCCTGATGGAAGAAAACCAGGACCTTCCGCAACTTATAATTGTAGATGGTGGCAAAGGCCAGTTGAGTAGTGCCGTAGATGCCTTAAAGCAATTGGGCCTGTATGGGCGCATACCTATTGTAGGCATTGCCAAGCGCCTCGAAGAAATCTACTTTCCCGAAGATACACTGCCCCTGTATATCAACAAGAAATCAGAATCGTTAAAACTTATACAGCAAATGCGCGACGAGGCGCACCGCTTTGGCATTACACACCACCGCCAGCGCCGCAGCAAAACACAGGCTACATCACTGCTTACCGAAATTAAAGGCATAGGCGAAAAAACCTTCGAGCTGCTTATTAAAAAATACCGCAGCGTAAAAAAACTAAAAGAAGTACCCCTTGAAGAACTAAGCGAATTAATAGGCCCTGCCAAAGCTAAAATTGTACAACAGGCGCTTAACATGCCCCCTACAGAAATGCCCGACGGGGCGCCTCCTGCCCCGGCAGAAGATAGCCCCCTGCAGCAGCAGTAGTATAGCACGGGCCCGCTTGTGTTAACTTACCTGAATACCTAAAAAACAACCTGTAAATGCACCATTAATCATATTTAAAGGCGTATCATTGCGCTCTCTAAAATCTAAATGCCCCGATGTCTGCCTTCAACAAAGAACAACTGCTGGAAGATCTTAAAAACTGGAACGCTATTGTAAGAAAATACCAGGTACCCAGCACCAAAGATGCCATTATACAAATTGCCAATAGCTTCACATTTTACCTGCTGCTGCTGGCACTGCAATTTTATTTATACGATAAGTCGCTGCTGCTTTCTGCGGCCGTAGCCATACTCAATGGTTTTATTCTGGGCCGTATTTTTATCATTCAGCACGATTGCGGCCACAGCTCCTTTACACGCAGCAAAACAGCCAACGATATTATAGGCACTATTTGCAGCGTATGCACACTTATACCCTATAAGTATTGGGCCAAAAACCACAGCTTTCACCACGCGCACAATGGCCAGCTCGAGTTTAGCGATATTGGCGATATAGAGTGCCTCTCTACCGAAGCTTACGCCGCCCTGGGCTGGAAACAAAAACTATGGTACCGCATATACCGCAACCCCTTCTACCTGTTTACCATAGGTGGTTTTATATATGTAGTAATATACAACCGCTTCGCTTTCCTCAATACAGATTACTTTAAGAAAGTGCGCAAAAGCGTTACCATCAGCAATGTTGCTTTTATACTGGTGTATGCTGCCTTTGCTTACTTACTGGGCCCCGGCCGGTTTTTAATAGTGCAGTTTATCAATCTCCTTTTCTTTGGCGCTTATGCACTATGGTTTTTTTATATACAACACCAGTACGAGCATGTATACAAAAGCGGTAAAGAAAACTGGAACTATGTAGTAGCCGCCATGAAAGGCAGCACCTACTACAAGCTGCCCTGGATAGGGCACTGGCTAACCGGTAATATTGGTTTCCACCATATACACCACCTTTCGCCGGCTATACCCAACTACAACTTACCAAAGGTACACCGCGAAAACCCCATATTCGAAAAGCATACCAACACCATTACTTTTTGGCAAAGCCTTAAAACCGTACAGGCCAACCTGTGGGATGCCCAACGGCAGAAAATGGTTTCGTTTCGCGAGTACAAACGCAACCGCCGCGCCACCGTTAAGTAGGCACTGCCACACCCGTTTAGCTTAGCCCGGTCTCCGGAGATTTTTTGAAGGGGATAGCTGCCCCAAACCGAGCCACGGCATGCTGCCGTGTAACCCATGCCGAAAAAGTTATTGACATGAGAATGTAACCACCTTTTTGCTATATCAAGTTTATTTTAAAGCAGTTGCAAAAAATCCGTGTAACCACCTTTGGGTACTTTTTGTAACCACCCTGCGCCATTAGTGTAACCACCCTGCGTTTTCGCAAAACATATCAGATTACCTAAACCGGTAATCACATTACCTGTTTGCAACTTCATAAGCGCGGGGGTGGGCGCACCGACACCCGAAGTTTTTTCAACTTCGGATGTCTTTAACCTAACCCTCCGTAGAGTCTCCCGTTCCAGGTTTTTTGCCGGTGCCTTTCTGTATTCTGCTCCCCTCCTTACTAAGGAGGGGCCAGCGTAGATGTTTTGCGTTAGCGGGGTGGTCCGGCAAAAAAGCTTTCTGCTCAAATGCTTTAGCATTCACGAATTCCTTAATCAAAAAAATATAGCATGAGTAATCCTAACCCTAACAGCCGGAAACCGGCTGTTAAACTCCCCTCCTTAATAAGGAGGGGTGGCATCACGCCTACGGCGGATGACGGGGTGGTGCGGGGCGGTAATTAAATGGGCACACCGACACCCGAAGTTTTTTCAACTTCGGATGTCTTTAATCTAACCCTCCGTAGAGTCTCCCGCTCCAGGTTTTTTGCCGGTGCCTTTCTGTATTCTGCTCCCCTCCGTACTAAGGAGGGGCCTGCGTTGATGTTTTGCATTAGCGGGGTGGTCCGGCAAAAAGCTTTCCCCTTCCATCGCTAACCCATAACAGCCCTTACCGCTTATACGCCGCAAACAACTGCCGCGCATACTCCTCATACTCTGCCAGCAGGGCAGGCTCTATGTGAAACCACTTTACGCTGGTTAACTCGCATTTGGCGGTAGGTGTAATGCCCTTGCCTTTTATCAGGTAGTTGTAGTGCATGCACTGTATGCGCTCGGGCGATACAATTACAAACCACGCATTTTGGTAAGGGTAGTTTTTATACCCCTCATCAAAAAAGAAACGGCCATCGGCCCTAAACTTCACCTCCAGGTAAAACAGGCCGCCATCTTTATTGCTCTGCACTACAAAATCGGGCATATAGCGCAGCGCCTTGCTAAGCTTTTGGTTGTTGTTGCGCAGCGTTTTGCTAAGGCCGGGGTGCAGCCTCTCTAGCCCGTGGTTAAAAATATTGTAACCGCTATTAATAAATAGGTCTTGTATCAGGTTCTCGGCCATGCGGCCTTTGAGGGTGTTGATGTTGAATTTGGAGGGCATGAGGTATAGAGTTATTCGTTACTACCTAAAAAGTAGATTGGGTGTAGTGGTAGCATATATTTTATTTCATCCTTCATTTTGTCGTAATACTGAATCCACAGTTCGATGAATCGGTCAAAATCTATAAGTTCAATATGCTTGCCTGATAAGCGTGCCTCTGTTTTGGCAGGTTGACTAAAATCACCACTGGTTACAAATAGGCCAACATCTGTATCGCGTTTCATGGTGCCTATTAATCGCTGTATATCGTCTGAAGATATACTTGCCTCTGGCCGGTGTTTCACCTGCACTATTATACGTGGCTGTTTAGTACCTAGTGGGTCCGTGTAAGCAATTATATCTATACCGCCGTCACGCCCTTTGGGAGATACCATCGAAATAAAATAACCCATCGACGAAAGTAATCCGGCTACCAGATCCTGAAATTCATAAGGATTTTTCGCCTGAATATGACCACGTAAGCCTTTGTATGCCTGATCTTCAAACTGCTCCAGTAAGGCTTTTTGTTTTTGCTCAAAGGTTTCTTCCTCCGTGCCAATCACTTCTGCGGTTTCAATATCAGTATCTTGTTCATCGGCTTTTTGTTTACTCTTCCATACAAAATAAGCTTTGCGTGCTTCTTGTAATAAACCCGAGGCGCCTAATTGTATTACGTTTTCACCCTCTCGCGTCAAAATCCACACTCCTTTATTCTTCTGTAGAAATCCAGCCTTAACGCAGTCTATGCTAAAAAAGTGAAGCATGCTTTCCCAGCGTATATACCCGGTTTTGCCATACCTGTGTAGTTCCCATTCATCAAATTGCACTGTTTGGCGTATTTTATCAATCACATCAAACCCTCTCATGCTATTGCCATTAGCTTTTAATATTTGAAAGGCTGCATACAATACTTTAGCTGCTGTTTTATGCGAACGGGATGATTCTTTTGCCATATTTTATAAATGTAATCTAGAATAGCACAAGTATAAGAAGATTGTATAATGGCCGACGCATAATTTTTTGTGCAATGCCTAAAGAAATCTAAGTATATCCCTTTCCCAATTTGCTGAAATTGACAGGTCGCTAATAATTAACAGGCTCCTGATGTTTTCATTAGCTATTTTCTCTTTTATGAAACCGACAATAGATGATTGTAAACCCTTCTTGAAATGAGCTGGGGGTAAAACACAATTGCTTAATAATATTGAGAGAAGTTTATCTGCGAATAATTATTAACTCTGCACAACCCCTTGAATCCATTTTACTTTTTCCTGAAAGAAAAGTGGTTTAATTTACAGAATGAATTTGCACTTTGATATGATTAAGACTACGGGATATAAAAGCAAGTCCCAAATAGCAAGAGTTGCAACTGAAAATTGGGTAAGTAAAAATAGCTACTGCCCAAATTGCGGTGAAAACAACTTAAATAGTTACGAAGGAAATAAACCCGTAGCAGATTTTCATTGCATTACTTGTAATGAAGATTATGAACTTAAAAGTAAAACTGGCTTATTGAGTAAAAAGATTGTTGATGGTGCCTATAGCACAATGATTCAAAGGATTACTTCTGATACAAATCCTAATTTTTTCTTTTTGACATATAGCCCTACCCAATGGGTTGTTAATGATTTTTTAATTATACCAAAGCATTTCTTTACACCTGAGGTAATTGAAAAGAGAAAACCTCTTTCTATTAATGCGCGTAGAGCAGGGTGGATTGGTTGTAACATTGACTTGAACCACATACCTTCTTTGGGTCGTATTTTCTTAATAAAAGAAACAAAAACAGTAGAAAAAAAAGGAAGTATTATCAAAATGGAAGGACACGCTTTTTCTTAAAAATACTACAACGGATGCGAAAGGCTGGACTTTGGACATTCTCAACTGTATAGACAAAATACCCAGTAAAGAATTTAATCTGAGCGATGTCTATAGATTTGAAAAAGAGTTACGTATCAAGCACCCCAATAATAACTTTATACAACCTAAAATACGTCAACAATTGCAAATACTACGAGATAAAGGTGTTTTGGAATTTACGTCAAAAGGTAAGTATCTAAAGATTAAACAATGAAAAAGTATATTTTTTTAAGCAAGGAAGGAGAAACTCTTGCACCCAATGCCAACATTGTAGTTTGTAATATGCAAGTGATTGGGATTGTAGACGGTGTAAAAGACGAAAATGAAGCGCTTAAGATTTTGTTAAAGGACAACCCTTGGATTTGGGATGCCGGGTTCAATGTAGGGGAATTTATTTCATACGAAATTAAATAGAGACAATCAGCTATCGTGCTATTTTAGTAGCAGAAATTTCCCTTCTATCCCACTGTTTTTAAGTGCATCAGCGTTTGATTTTCCGTAGGCAATAAAAACGCTTGGCGCACCTGGTGTTCCACCTTGTTCACCTGATACATGGTAAAATCTAATTCGGCCTTTGACGAAGAGTAAAGCATCTGCTTTATCCCAAACATTTTCAAAAAAGCATTTTGTTTCTGTCCTTGCAAATATTAACGCAATTCCGTTGCCATGCTTTTGCAACTTGTTTAGCCATTTGTGCATATCCTTTCCATAAGGCGGATTCATATATACTCTTCCCTGCCATTTTTTTGACAATCCATTTTTCTCACTAGTGTAGTTAATCTTGGCATGCACAAATGGTGGGTTTATAGGACTGCACGGATCTAAATCAAATTCTCCCAATTTCTTTACTAGCTCAGGAGGCGTAAGCCATTCTACAGTGGTAGTTTTTGATTTTTCGAATGAAGTATTCATGCAAAAGTGATTTGCGACAAAGGATCGAAAAAAAAAATCAAATTTCCATATAATGGGGATCAAAATATTCTTTAATGTAATTGACTGTTTTAATAATAAAAAATGTTGGGCTCCCGCCTAGCAGTTGTTTAATTTGTGTATATGCCAAGTATTCAGCCCAGATTAGGATTTTCAAAGTAAACAAAGCGAATACATGTTCAATTTTACATCAGTTATACTTTTTACTCCTTGTTAAGTCTTAAAGAACCTAAAGTTAATTGGAGAGTTAGCGGCCATTATTATATTTGGATTAGGGCTTAGCACATCAGTCACAAAAGTCCCTACAGTCCCACAAAAGCAAGTAGCCAATGAAAGACAACCCCCAAAATAAAGAAGGCTTTATACCCCAGCACGGCGGCTACCGCAACCTGATAACTTACCAGAAATCGGAGATTATTTACGATGGCACTATTTATTTTACCAAGCGTTTCTTTAAACAGTACGACCGCACTATCGACCAGATGGTACAGGCCGCCCGCAGCGGTAAGCAAAACATAGTAGAGGCCAGCATGGCATCGGCCACAAGTAAAGAGACCGAGATAAAACTAACCAGTGTGGCCCGCGCCAGCTTAGAAGAACTGCTGATAGATTACGAAGATTTTTTGCGCACCAATAAGCTTCCCATTTGGGATAAAAACCACAAGCTGGCCCTGCGCTTTCGCGAGTTAAACAAAACGCCCAACGCTACTTACCAAACTTACATTAAAGCCATAGAGAACCCTGCGCCTGAAATATGTGCCAACTCTATGATATGCCTTATACGTATAGTGTCGTGGTTGCTTAGCAAGCAACTACAGGCTTTAGAAAAAGCCTTTATAAAAGAGGGTGGCCTGCGCGAGCGCATGACCAAAGCCCGGATTGCGGAGAGGAATAAAAGGTAGTGTGGTGTAACGCGATGGCTGTGTTGCTCTGGGACGGGTGGGACTTAGGCGACAAGGGAAAATGCAGTGAGAAGTTGCCGGCTATATATATACCCGTATATTTGTATCAGCGGTGGGGCATGCTCCACCGCAACACGGGGTCGGTAGCAATAATGCATAGCCCTTATGTTTTGTAGCTACCCCCATCCATCTTATTACTTATTTTTGCATGGCTTGCTAACTGGTAAGCTGCGGGTAGTGGTGGCAAGTCAGATATCCATATAAACGGATAAGTGCTGCAAACGCCGTTATCTTATAACTGAAGCCCCAGAAGGTTCGCATTCCCCATAACAGGAATATACCGGAGGGGCTTCTTTTATATCACCCCTTCGGGTTTGAATGGCAGCGCATACAGGAATTACAAAGCGGAAGATTGCCGCAGCCTTTACCATGTTTTATTATTAAACGAAAAGGCTTCCCGCCTGCGGCGGGCACGCGCCATGACAGTTTGTTATACCAGCCCTCGTTCCTCGGCCCGGCTGTTGGCTGTTCCACCTCCCTCGAGGGAGGCGCAGGAGGGTGAGGCTGTTTCGGGTTAGGGATTACTCATGCTATAATTTTTGATTAAGGAACTCGTGAATGCTAAAGCATTTGCAGCGGAAAGCTTTTTTGCCGGACCACCCCGCTAACGCAAAGTAGCCACGCAGGCCCCTCCTTAGTAAGGAGGGGAGCAGAATGCAGAAAGGCACCGGCAAAAAACCTGGAGCGATAGCGTGACCCTGCCCGCCTTTGGCGAGGGAGGGTAACCCCATTACCCCCACCGGTAATATCCTTACCGTTTTCATATTAAATGGTGTTGCATGTATGCTATATAAGGTATCGCAAAAAGTGTACAAAGGTATGCCAGCCCAATGCCATTAACTTAAGCACCACCTCGTCTCGCTGCGCGAGCCACTTCCCGAATCAAGTTCGGGACAGGCTCTCCTTAAGAACCGCCGCGGTGGCGGCGAAGGAGGAGAGCATAACAGCCAAATAAAGCTTAAGTTAATGACATTGATGCACAGCTATTTTGTGTGCATACCCTGCCCGGTGTATAGCGGTATTAAAAAACCGTTTACATTCGCCCTGTTATGGGAAAACTGATATCTAAACTCATCTTCGCCATCTTCGGCTGGAAATTTAAAGACCACGTAGGTGGTGGCTATAACCGCTGTGTAATGATAGCCGCTCCGCACACCAGCAACTGGGACCTTGTGTTTGCCCGCGCCGCCTTCTACCTGATGGAGATACCGGTGCGCTACACCGTAAAAAAAGAATGGATGCGGTTTCCGTTCAACCTTGTATTTGGCCCCCTGGGCGCCATAGCCATAGACCGCAGCCCCAAAAAAGCCGGCGAAGAACGCCGCAGCATGACCGAGGCTATGATAGAGCTGTTTAGCCAAAATAAAGACCTGGCTGTGATGGTAACCCCCGAGGGCACCCGGAGCCTGCGCACCAAATGGAAGACCGGTTTCTACCACGTAGCAGTAGGCGCCAAGGTGCCTATTGCCCTGGGCTACCTGGACTATAAAAACAAAGTAGCCGGTGTAGGCAAAATCATTTACCCCAGCGGCGATATGGCTAAAGACATGCGCGAGATAATGGCCTTCTACCAAAACATAGAGGGCAAGCACCCCGAGAAGTTCTCGATAGATTTAGATTATAAGCCTTAAAATTTCAATTCACTGTCGCACGGAGACGCGGAGAAATACAGGAGTTTAATACAGCTGTATTCCCCTGTAATTATTCTCTGTGCCTCTGTGCGAAAAGGTATCTAATTTTAAACCGGCCGCTTCATAAATTCCAGCAAATTCTCGTTCACCCACTCGGGGTTATCGTGCTGCACAAAGTGCCCGCTGGTGGGGTCGTATTTTATCTCGAAGCTACCCGCGCAATACTCGGCGGTGCGGTAGGTTAGTTCTTTGCCCAGAGCCGTATCGTGCTCACCCCAAAGCATCAGCACCGGTGCCTGTATTTTGGGCAGCGCTACCGCCGAAAAGGTACTGCGGAACGCCGCGCGATAATAGGCAATGGCCGAGGTAACTGCCCCCGGCTGGCTGTAGGCCTCTACATACTTGGCTATATCCTCTTTGCTTACGGCGTATTTTTTCATGCACATTTTTTTAAACGTGCCCTTAAAAAACTTCTCGGTGCCTATTATCTTTTCGGGTAGGCCCGGCAGCTGAAAGAAAAACATATACCAGCTCTTTTTCCACTGCGCCAGGTTAAAGCCCATCAGCGCGCGTTTCAGTTCGACGGGGTGTGGCACATTCAGTATGGCCAATTTCTTTACCACCTCGGGGTGCAGGGCGGCTACGGCCCATGCCACGGCAGCGCCCCAATCGTGCCCTACTACTATGGCCTTTTCGTGGCCCAGGGCCTTTATCAGTTCGGCTATATCTTTGGCCAGTATCTCTATACGGTAATCTGACACGTTGGGCGGCTTTTCGGTAAAGTTATAGCCCCGCATATCGGGCGCTACTACCCGGTAGTGTTTGGCCAGTACGGGTATCTGGTTTTTCCAGCCGTACCAAAATTCGGGAAATCCGTGGAGCAACACCACCAATTCGCCACTTCCTTCGTCTACATAATGAAACCTGATGTTGTTGGCTTTAATAAACTTAGATGGCATAGTGGTGGATTGTGAGTATGAAAATATGGAAATTAACCATTTGGGGCCTTTAACTTAGCTTAGCAATTAGGTACCATAAAATAACTTACTTTCGATAACGTTTTTATAAAACAATTTTCGTTTTGAAAAAGATTTTTGTCCTACTTTCTTTCATCGTATTTACCGGCACAGCCCTGTGGGCGCAGGATGACGATTTGCCACCACCCAGCAGCAAGCCATACCAAACAGAAGAAAAAGTAAACGACCCCACCCCACCTGACCCGAAGAATTTTAAGGGATTTGATAAGCCGAAGAAATTCGACATGTCTAAGCTATTGATAGAGCCTATTGTAAACCTTTCTATCAGCCAGTTCCGGATAGATGCAGGCTTTTCGCCCTCGGTAGCCTACCGGGTGTATCAGCCTAAAAATGCCAACCCACGTTGGGGCAATACCGGCTTGTTTGTAGGGGGTGGCATAACCTACTCATACACCCGCATAAATGAGGGTAACGGGTTTAAATACAATTTTCAGACATACGGCGGCGGGCCGCTGATACAGTATAATATATGGAGGGGATTGTTTGTGCGCGCCAAGCTGGAGTTGCTGGGCCGCCGCATACCTAACGATAACCCTAAGGTAGTAATTAACCCTAATGGTAGCCGCTCGTTCGAGTTTAGTTACAGGCACATATTTACACCTGCATGTTTGGTAGGTGTGGGCTACAACCTGTTGCAAAGCAAAAACATCTTTATTCCGGTTATAGTTTCGTATAACGTGCTGCACGAGGTAGTGGATAAAGACTACTCCATCTATCCGCGCGGGTTTACCGTGCAGTTAGGTTTCATCACCCTATTCTAGTTTATCACACTTCAGGCGGCTGTGCTGGTGGCTATGTACCGCACCAGGCTTCGCTTAGCCACGGGCAGCATAGTTTCGGGCAGGGGGAACGAGTGCTTAAACTGCACCACATAAGCGGCAGGGTTAGGCAGGTGGCTGTTCTCCTTTATCAGTTTAAATTTCACCCGCTCGTAGGTATCGCTTAGCGATATATTGTAGTTGAACAGAAACTGCGTGTGTATGCCGCGGAACTTCTCCAGCGCGTTTTCGAAAATAGTAATGCGGTAAGCGTATACGTTCACCAGCTTTTTAATATAATCCGATAGCATCAGGTAGCCCTCATCGGTGTGCAGCGGCAATATGCCTATGGGGAAAACTTCCAGCTTATCTTCTACCTCGCCGTACAATTCTTTGCCCAAACCCAGCTTGCTTTCTATTTGGGGCAGGGCAAAATCCACTATGCTGTCTATCTCTTTCAGCAGCTCATCGTCATCAAACAGTTGCCGGTATTCTATGCGCAGGTTTTCAAAATCCAGGCGCGAAATCTCTTTGGGGAAATCCTTTGCCACGGCCAGTTTCTTTTCGCGGAACATTTGCAGGTGGTTGTAATGCTCCATCAGTTCGGCCATGCGCGGGTATAACTTCTTTTCATCAAAGTGGCGCGTAACCTGCTGCAGATAGCCCAGCAGCATATACTTTTTGTATTCAAAATCTATCCATCCTTCGGTTAGCCAGCCTGGTTGCAGCGTATCCATAAGCAATTGATTTATGTATATGTAACGTAAAATACTGTGCCGGGTTATATAAAAGAAGGGATGAATTAACAAGCCTTGCAGGTTAGTGTCTATTTAAAGGTGCTATCTATCAACCAATTAGTTTTTGTAATATAGTAGTACCAAAAAACAAACTATGCTCAAAACCAACCTACTTACATGTTTGCTGCTTGTAGCAGGCCTGCAAATGCTACAAGCGCAGGATACTACCGAAAAGCCTAAGAAAGAGAAAAAGAAAGAGGGGTATTTTACCATCCGTGTGGCCGGTGGCTATGCCTGGAATGGCTTTTTAAACCAGGGTGGTGTTATGGGCCCGGTAGTAGACCCTTACCACCCCGAGCGCGACGGGCTTATAGTGATGGCCAACCGCAATTTTTTCAAAGATTCATCTACCCAAATTGTAAACGGCGGATATGGTAAAGGGCTTAACTACACACTGGGGCTGGGCTATATGGCCAACCCTTACGTAGGGTTTGATATGGGCATTTCAGTATTAAGCAGCGCGCCTATCAGTAGTACCGAGCGCCACGAAATT
>DATGWP010000211.1:0-39512 GCA_035299425.1 Chitinophagales bacterium
TAAGTAACCAGTTTATGGTGGATGATGAAGGTGGCGCATTGCGCTTTTTGCTGCGTACAGACAACAAATTTTTAACCGATAAGCTTGATTTCAGAATATATTTTATAAACGATAACGGTACAGAAGAAGAAATTGTGCGCATACCACAAACGGTAGATTCTGACTGGGGTTATGCCTGGAAGGAGATAGTGATGTACGACCCGGGCATGTATAGGGTAAAAATATACAACGGTAAGGGGACATATTTAACCTCTGCCAACCTTACACTTAAGCGCCGGTAGGTCTTTGGCAGACAACCACGTTCGTTTATATTCTCATACCCACCTGTTTATTATTCAACTGCATACATGTGCAGCGGCTATTTATTATAATATGATTAGAAAATATTTTTTAACGTATTCATTGTAATCGCATATCTGTTTGTGACTTCTGGTTTGCACCTATGATTGATGCTTTAAAGGGCAATTCCAACTTATAAGGGCTATGCCCATAGTTGTGTTCTTATAAAAACGGGTAATATTTATTTTAGAAAACATACCCCGCAATAAAGTTGTTGGCTATCTTTGAAACATTGTAGTGGTAGTTTATATATGCAAAAAAATACTATACCTGATTTAATTAGCCCAAGGCCCCCTGCAAAGCCCAAGCCCGGTATTGAGCGCTTGCTTTTGGTTGCGCTGGGTGGCGTTATTTTGCTGATTATTGTAGTAAGTACACTTACCGGTTATTATACCGACAGGCTGTTGAGCACCTCGCGCAATGTAGAACATACCCAAAACGTATTATTTGAATCGGAGCAGACGATGTCTGTATACAAAGATATATATAGCGGAAGCCGTGGGTATATACTTACGGGTAGCGAACGTTCATTAGCCCGTTTTAAAGAAGCAAAGGGGGATTTATTTGCACACCTGAATAAATTGAAGAGCATTTGTGCCGATAACAGGTTACAGCAATCGCGGATTGATTCGCTGAGCAGCTTGATGGCCAGTCGGATAAGTGTTGCATCGCAGGCAATTGCAATAAGAGACAAAGAAGGATTGATAGCAGCCAGCAAATATCTAACTAACTACCAGAGAGAAAATCAGCTGGGAGAAATAAGGAGGCTGCTAAAGCAGATACAGGAGGAAGAAAGCCGGCTACTGGCCCTGCGGAAAGAAGCCAGCGAAAGCAGTCTTGGTTTTTTCAAAACCATATTGCTTACCCTGTTAGCCTCGGTAATAATTTTACTAATAGTTGTAACCTTTACGGTAATACACACTCTGAATATAAGAAACGCTGCTGTAGTAGAAACACAGAAAGCCAATGCCGGGCTTGAGCAAAAAGTACTGGAGCGCACTGCCGAGTTGCAAAAAAATGAACGGCTGTTTCGTGCGCTGATAGAGAATAATGCCGATATGATGACCATGTCGACGCTGGAAGGCAAAACGCTTTATTGCAGCCCCTCGGTAACCAGGGTATTAGGTTATACGCAAATAGATTTTTTTAACCGCAGCGGCGATTTTGTATACCCGGCAGATATGCCGGGGCTTGCCCTGGCAGTGGGTAGTATTTTGCAACACCCCGGTGCAATGGTTTACCAGCGCATACGCCTAAAACACCAGAATGGCGAGTACCGCTGGTGCGAAGCCACCATACTTAATTTACTGCAAGACCCGAACGTAAATGCCCTGGTATCTAATTTCCGCGATATACACGATAAAAAAATAGCTGAAGATGAGGTGCAAAAGCTAAATGAAAACCTGGAAGATAAAGTAAAACAGCGCACTGCCCAGCTAGAAGCTGCCAACAAAGAATTAGAGGCTTTTTCATATTCTGTATCGCACGATTTGCGGGCACCCTTGCGCGCAATTAGCGGCTTTGCCCGTATTTTTCACGAAGATTTTGGCACTACATTGAATACAGAAGGTCACAGGCTGCTGAATGTAATACGCCACAACGCCGAAAAAATGGGCACGCTTATAGACGATCTTCTGGCATTTTCTCGCCTGGGCCGGCAGCCTGTAAAGTGTATACAGGTGGATATGAATGATTTGGTAGAAACATCACTGGCGGGTATTAGGCATATAAGCGATATAAAGGCAGAGGTAAGAATAAAGCCGCTGGGAAGTGTAATGGCTGACCCCGTGCTGCTGAACCACGCTGTTACCAACCTGCTTTCTAATGCAATAAAATACTCGGGAAAGGTAGATAAACCTATAATTGAAGTATCTTCGTTTAGAGATAACGGCTATGTCGTATACAAGATAAGTGATAATGGTGTGGGTTTTGATATGGAATATGTAAACAAGCTGTTTGGTGTATTTCAGCGCCTGCATGCTAACGATGAGTTTGAAGGAACCGGTGTAGGTCTGGCCATTGTTCAACGGATAATCCATAAACACAATGGCCATGTGTGGGCAGTGGCAGAGCCAGAGAAAGGGGCTGATTTTTATTTTAGCTTGCCTATGGACAATAAAGAAATTTAATAGACTATAAATAAACCCCTATATGGAAAGTACAGAGATAGAAATTTTGCTGGTGGAGGACAGTGTGCATGATGCAGAAATGACAATACGAGCTCTTAAAAAGAGTAATGTTACCAATAAGATTACGCACTTAAAAGATGGCTCGCAGGCACTTGACTTTTTGTTTGGCCGCAAAGAGTTTGAAAACCGCGACACCAACAACAAACCGAAAATTATTCTGCTTGACCTGAAAATGCCAAAAGTGAACGGTCTTGAGGTACTAAAGGCAGTAAAAGAAAACGAACTGACCAAAACAATTCCGGTAGTAGTGCTTACCTCTTCTAAAGAGGGCCCGGATATTGATAAGGCTTATGAGCTGGGAGTAAACAGTTACATAGTAAAACCGGTAGATTTTGACGGTTTTATGAAAGCTGTAGGCGATGTAGGCCTGTATTGGATGCTGATTAACCAACCACCCACATAATGCATGTAAAGAATGAATTATGAGTGATAAACTAAAAATATTGCACCTGGAAGATTTTCAGTACGACTCGGAATTGGTTGACCGAGAACTGGAAAAAGCAGGTATTGATTTTGAAAAGGTGTTGGTAGATGATCAGGCCGATTTTGTTAAGGCCCTTACAGATTTTTGTCCCGATATTATTCTTTCAGACCATTCACTTCCCTCATTCAATAGTCTTGAGGCGTTAAAACTAGCGCGTCGGGTTGGCAATAAAGTACCCTTTATTCTGGTAACATCTACCGTATCAGAGGAGTTTGCTGTTACGGTGATGAAAGAAGGCGCCGATGATTATGTGCTCAAAGACCGGCTTAAACGTTTACCCGGTGCACTGGTTAACGTAATAGAAAAATACAGGCTTGAGGAAGAAAGAAAGCGTGTAGTAGATAAGTCTTTATCTGACGAAGCGCTGTTGAACGAAGCAGAACGGTTAGCTCATTTTGGCAGCTGGCAAACAGATTTGGCCAAAGGTACTACCCGCTGGTCAGATGAAACATACCGTATTTTTGGTTACGCCCCAGGCGAAGTTGAGCCAGCCTCTGAAAACATACTTAAGCGTGTTCACCCTGACGATAAGGCGCGTGTGCTGCAATCTATTGCCGAAACAAAGCAGGGGCTGCATAATTCGCTCAGAATAGATTTCAGGGTTGTCGCACAAAACGGTGAAGTAAAATACGTTCGTTCCCAGTTAGTTGTAGAAAAAAATGAAGAAGGAACACCTTGTCGAATCACAGGTTTTAACCAGGATATTACCGAAATAAAACTCGCTGAAATTGAAATTCAGAAGCTAAATGAATCGTTGGAACGAAAGGTAGAGGAGCGAACAGCACAGTTACTTGAACTAAATAAGGAACTCGAATCGTTTAGCTATTCTGTATCGCATGATTTAAGGTCGCCGCTCAAAATTATAAATGGTTATTCGTCAATATTGGCCAAAAACCACTCGGATAGTTTAAATGAAGAGGGACAAACACTTCTTCAGGAAATAAAAAAGTACACAGTGCGCATGGCCTCCATGATTGATGATGTACTACAGTTTTCTCGCACCGGGCGAGTAAACCTGGCTATGAAAAGTGTGGATATGAACCAGATAGTGCAGGTAGTTTTGCGCGAAATGTATGGCATAAAACCGGGTTGCAGCCAAAGTATTATTGTAAAGGACCTGCCACCGGCCCATTGCGACGCCCAACTTATAAAGCAGGTATGGTTTAACCTGGTTTCAAATGCAGTGAAATATTCGGAAAAAAACAGCGGGGCTGAGATAGAGATTGGGGCTTACGCCAAAGACGGTGAAACCATTTATTATGTAAAAGATAATGGTGCAGGTTTTAATATGAAGTATGCCGGCAAATTGTTCGGTGTATTTCAGCGCCTGCATAAAATAGACGAATATGAGGGCACAGGCGTAGGACTGGCCATTGTACACCGTATTATAACCAAGCACGGCGGAAAAGTATGGGCCGACTCTACCGAAAACGAAGGCTCCGTGTTCAGTTTTTCTTTACCTGCATAACCCGAAAGCCATTTACCTTGCTTAAAAAAGCTGAAGACTAATACACTACTACCACCGGCTTGTTTTGTAGTATATCATCAATCTTTTGCATCACCTCATCGGTAAGCTTTGGTAAAGAGTCGAAGCTTTTCAGGTTTTCTTCCAACTGCGATACTTTAGAGGCACCAAGTATTACCGTAGATACATTCTTGTTTTTCAGGCACCAGCACAGCCCCAGGTGAGACAGCGGCATACCCAACTCTTTCGATAGCTCATACAACTGCTTTACTTTCTCTATCTTATCTGTATCTCCCATCAGGCGGTCCTTAAGCCAGGCCATCAAATCCATACGGGTTTTATCATTTGTATCGCTGCCATCAAAATATTTACCCGTAAGCAGGCCAGAAGCCAACGGGCTCCAGATAGTAGTACCCATGCCAAAGTTTTCGAACAAAGGCAGGTAGTCGCGCTCCATAAAATTACGGTGCAGCATGTTGTACTGCGGCTGCTCCATTACCGGGGCTATCAGGTTGTGTTTCTCGCACCAATAGTGTGCTTCTGTTATTTGCTGCGCCGTCCACTCGCTGGTGCCCCAGTACAAAATTTTCCCCTGTGTAATCAGGTTGTGCATCGTCCAGGCTGTTTCGGCTATTGGAGTATTTACATCCGGGCGGTGGCAAAAGTACATATCCAGGTATTCTACCTGTAGGCGTTTTAATGCGGCATGGCAGGCCTCTACCACATGCTTGCGCATAAGGCCCCGCTGGTTAGGTTTTAACTCAGCCGTACGGCCCCAGAAAACTTTGCTGCTTACCATCCACGTATCGCGGTCCCAATTCATTTTTTTAAGTATGTTGCCCATTACTATTTCGCTTTTGCCATGTGCATACACTTCGGCATTGTCAAAAAAGTTAACGCCCGCCTCGTAGGCCTTTATCATTAGCTGTTCGGCTACAGCATCCTCTATCTGGTAACCAAAAGTTACCCAGCTGCCTAATGAGAGTGCGCTTACCTGTAATCCCGATTTGCCAAGGCGTCTGTATTCCATATACTATCTGTTTTTGTAAGTGAATGTTATCACGAATTTAGAAGGATGTTTTAATAGCATAGCAATTGTTACTTTTTTAATTTCAACCCGTATACCTTATTATAAATACAGGTTATGAAAATTGCCTTTGCTTGTATACTCACTTTAGCCATAGCCACCTGCGCGGCGCAAGATGCCGGCAGGCAACATAAAAGCATTGTGCTGCCCTGGTATGATGCACCTGCCACAGCTACACCGGCTGATAATGCAAAAGTTGTAATGCTGGAAGCACCGCTGGTGCAGGGAGATACTATCTGGCTTGGTAATACAAGCATGAGACTACAACGTGCACAGTTCACCTTCTCTACCCTTGGCGAGGTTAACGAAACAGATTTGCAAAGCAATGTGGTAACAAAAAATGTTGCCACTATTTTAGATGACGCTGCCGGCGATAGAAACGCCCTTTTGCTGCTGGATATAGATTCTTGTGTAGACCAGCAGGGTAAGGCACATAAAACTTACTTAAGCTACAGGTTGCGGTATCGCTAAAACTTACCCAACTCTGTTAAACAGGTTACCCCGTTAAAAAGAAAATGAATAACCATACCGTACCACAACGTATTGTATCGGTATCTTAAATAGCCAATAACAAGGGCAAATGGAATTAACCAAACAAGTGATACTATACTAACGTGTATAATTGCAAAAGCCATAGAGCTGATAACAATAGCGTTAAATGATCCTGAAACCGAATTAACATAGTTATAAACTACCCCACGGAAAGCCAATTCTTCAAAAATTGCAGGATATACGGCTATAGATAACACGAAAACAAATCTGCTATACTTAAGGTCCTTATACAATTGAAAGTAGCTAAACTGCTTGCCCAGAATTTCCAGATTGAACCAATCAACCACAAATCCTATTACTATTGAAAACAAAACAACGCCTACAGCGCAAAGACCTAATACAGGTAAGTTTATGTTAGTCACTTTATAAAGCGGCACAATATCTTTGGCATTAGCAAAAGCAAATACCAAAGTCCAACAGGCTAGAAACATCTCTACCCAAAACACATTATGGTAGTCATTAAAAACATCAAGTGCGCTAACCAGCAGGCACAGAATTAACTGCACCATGTAAAAAACCACCAACAGCTTCGCTGTGCCATTAAAAGAATAATCAGAAATACTTTGTGCTAGCGGTTGCAATAAAGAACCACAACCCGGACAAAATCTACTTTGAGGACTTACCGGTTGATTACACGCTGTGCACCGTAGTGGCTCAGGCGGGGCAGACATGTCTCCCTGAAATTCTACTGGTTCCAATTTTTAGCTTCTAATTCTCCCATAATATTCTGAGCATCTTTGGCACCGCGAACAGCCTTAACCAGGGCGCTTATCACAATTATCTTTAGAATAATGCCTTGAACAATAGAAGCGGGATTAACAAACACATCCGAAAGAATTAAGGTAACATACAGCACTAAAGCAACAACTAAGGCTGTAAAAGGCTTTACCTTAGCCCATTGGGCTAATCCTACAAACATAACAGGCAATAATATACCGGCTATCAGAAATCCAACATTATCAGTTGTATAATACACAACAAGGTCTGCTAACAATATCAACCCGGACAAAACATATAAAGTGGTTACACCATTCTTAACAACACCCTGTGCTTTTTCCAGTTCATATCTTTTCACTTCGTAAGCATACTCAAATTCATTTTTGTCAAAAGTAGAACCGCCGACCGGATAACCACAGCTATCGCAGAATTTAGCCTCGGGCGATACCGCCTTTTTACAGGTAGGGCAGTTTTCTATTATTGGCATTACAGCAGCTTCTTCCATGCAGATGTGGATTTTATGAATTAAAAATATTTAAAAAACAACAAATTAAAGGTATTCCATACATCAATATTTGTCTTTATTCACTTTGGTAAATGCAATATTTCCGCCGCTGTTTCAAGTCCACTGCCAAGCGCCCCCTCTACCATACTTATTTCTTCACCGGAATAAAGTGCCTCGCCTGCAAAAAACAATGTCCCTTCAACCGGTGCCGATAATATCTTCTTCTGCTCTTTCCAATTTAGCGTTGTATAAGAATAGGCTCCGTGTGCATATTCATCTGCTCCCCAGTTGGCTACATGCCATCCTTTTAGCATACCCTCTAACTGTGCCAGTGGCAGCTGAAACATATACGCCAAAGCGTGTAAAGCTTCGTCCAGTATATCCTTATCGCTCTGTCCGCTCATTTGTTGAGCAGGCGGCCCCCCTATCCAGCCGGTTAGCAGCCCACCGGTGTGTGGGTGTTGGGTCCACCAGGTAGATATACGCGTATCCGTAAACAAAAACTCCATCTTATCCAGCTTATGTCCGCTTCGCTTTCTCACTTCCTCATCAGCCCACCAGGCGTGGTCAAATTGAAGCAATATTTTTATCACAGCACCAAAGCCCATTTCTTCCGCTATTACTGTTTTATCCGACAATGCAGGTACAAATTCTATAGCATTGTTGTGCGTAGTGGGCAACTGCAATATTCCTAACGGAACAGTAACCAGGGCACATGGTGCGGAGAACTGCTCACCGGTACCGGTAACTATTATTACCTCCCGTCTTTTCCAGTTTACTGTTTTTACCGTTACACCGGTTATTATACGGCAGGCATTGCTGCGGCATTCATTAGCTATAGCTTCTATCAACCGGGCATAGCCGCCTTCTACGCGAAATTGCTTTTCATCCTGGTGCAGCCAGTCATGTTTAAAGGCCAGTGCGCTGGCTTTATTCACATCAGCCGCGTCATATCCTTCAATATATTCCTTTAGGGCAAACTTTAACTCTTCATGCTTATCATCATTAGGCAGGCTTTCTAAAAATTCGGCTACCGTTATATCACTATGCAAGTCCTTCAGCGGCTTATCTAACAGGTTGGCATATTCTATAAAATCATCTTGCCGGCTAAACTGCCCGTTGTAGCATTGCCACATTTCGCCTTTAGCAGGTGTTACTGGTATCCCATATTCTTTAAGCAGGCCATGTGTTATTGGCAGTTTACCATGTACAAATTCGGCACCGGCTTCTACCGGCTGCTCAAAAGCAGCATCGTGGCTCGTATATACCCTTCCACCAATTCTGTTACGGGCCTCCAGCACTATCACATTTTTACCATCCCTGCTTAACTCACGTGCGGCAATCAGCCCCGCCGCACCCGCGCCTATAACTATTACATCTGCCTGTATCATCTCAACAATTTCACTTTAAATTACTAAAAAAACCACCGCTACTTCCCCATTGTGACGATAAACGTCTACACCCTTATATACATGTAGCAGCTAAAGCGAATGTGGCAATTTAATTGCAGTAAAGCCGTGCAATCAGTTAGTTAATTAAAAACCAAAAACCATGAATAAGAAGTTAAACGCTAAAAAGGTAGCCGTGCTTGTAGCCAACGGCTTCGAAGAATCTGAGTTTACAAAACCGGTAGAAGCATTGCGCGATGCCGGAGCCAAAGTAGATGTAATATCACTTAAAAGCGGTAAGGTAAAAGCCTGGAAAGATAATGACTGGGGTGGCGAATATGATGTGGACAGAACTATTGAGCGCGTAAACGCCAGCGAATACGATGCCCTGGTGCTGCCTGGTGGGGTTATGAACCCGGACCAATTGCGCACCAATAAAGATGCAGTAAAATTTGCTACCGACTTTATGGCAAGCGGCAAGCCTGTAGCGGCTATTTGCCATGGCCCATGGACGCTTATTGAAACCGGGAAAATAAAAGGTAAGCGCATGACCTCTTACCATTCAATAAAGACTGACCTGATAAACGCCGGAGTTGACTGGGTAGATGAAGAAGTGGTAGTAGATAAGGGCCTGGTAACAAGCCGCCAACCTGATGATTTACCTGCGTTTTGCGAAAAAATGATAGAGGAAATAGCAGAGGGCAAACACCAGACAAGATAGTTCAGGTTATTTATCCAATAACGATTTTAGCACTTGCTGGTATTGTTGGTTTTGGTTTAACTGACCATGACCAACACCGGCAAGGGTAACCAATGTATCACCGGGTTTAAATTGCTTTTGCAGTTTAAGCGCCGAGCCGTAATAAATAACATTGTCAGCATCTCCGTGAAAAATAGCTACCGGCGCTTTTGTCTGTTTAAGATACCGGTATGTATCAAATTTATACCTGAGTAAAAAGCGGGGCGTGATAGAAGGATACATTTTTTCGCCCAGGTCAGTAAGGCTATAGTATGGGGCCTGCAATATGAGTTGTTTGGGTTTATTTACAGAGGCTATCCTGGCCGCAGGCCCCGTACCTATAGAATACCCTATAACAACAATGCTGTTTTCAGGATAATTCTTCTTCATCATATCGTAAGCGGCTTGCGCATCTTTAAACACCTGCTCCTGGCTAAAAATTTCGCCCTCACTTTTTCCAAATCCCCGGTAATCGGTTATAAAAATATCGTAGCCCATAGCCGTATAAATGCCGGCTATATCGCCCCAGGTATCCAGTGCTCCTGCGTTGCCATGCAAATAAAACACAAGCCCGCGCGTGGTATCAGCCTTAAACAACAGGCCGTGTAATTTTTTACCATCAAAGCCCGGTATAAATACTTCAGTATACTTTCCGCCATAGGCAAACTGATAATCTGCTGGCAGAGGATGAGGATGAAAAATTAATTTTTCTTGCCCGAACCATAAGAACCCGCATATACCCACATAAGTAACAGCGGCTAACACTAGCGTAACAACCAATATTCTTTTAATCCAAAGCATATTACAGATTTTGATAGAGGCAATATCCAACTATAATTGGAATAATGAAAGTCTGTTAGAACAATTGGCGTGGCATTTGGTTTACATAATGGCACAAAGAACTATTTAGGCATGGCCCAGCTATTGCGATTTACAGATAAAGGCATCTATTGCGCTGCGGGTGACTTTTATATAGACCCCTGGCGGGGAGTTGACCGCGCTGTAATAACACACGCCCACAGCGACCATGCGCGCTGGGGCAGCAAATACTACCTGGCGCACAAAAATTCTGAACCCATTTTGCGCTTACGGTTAGGCCAGGACATCAATTTACAAACCGTTGATTTTGGCGAAACACTTTACATGAATGGTGTAAAAGTATCGCTGCACCCGGCCGGACACATGATAGGCTCGGCGCAGATAAGAGTAGAACATGAAGGTGAGGTATGGGTAGCCAGCGGCGACTATAAAACAGAGGATGATGGCGTAAGTGGGGCCTTTGAGCCCGTGCGCTGCAACGTGTTTATTACCGAATCTACCTTTGGATTGCCGGTATATAAATGGAAAAAGCAGGACGATATTTTTGAGAACATAAACAGCTGGTGGCTAAAGAACCAACAAAACAAAAAAACCAGTATGCTGTTTTGCTACAGCGTGGGCAAGTCGCAACGGGTAATTGAGCATTTGGATAAAAGCCTTGGTAAAATATATGCGCATGCGGCAGTTTACAATTCGCAAAAAGCGTATGTAGATTTTGGATTACCTGTATACCCTATACCCCATTGGCAGTATTCAAAAATTAAAGAGGAAGGCACTATGATAATAGCACCGCCTTCTGCACAAAACTCACCGTGGATGAAAAGGTTTGAACCTCTCTCGGTAGGCGTATGCAGCGGCTGGATGCAGGTACGCGGAGCACAACGACGAAGCAATGCGGATGCAGGTTTTGCCTTAAGCGACCATGCCGACTGGCCCGGCCTGCTAAGTGCTATAAAAGAAACCGGCGCCAGCAAAGTATTTGTAACCCATGGCTACCAATCTGTTTTTAGCCGGTATTTAAATGAAATAGGCATAGAGGCACAGGAGGTAAAAACAGAATATGGTGACGAAACCAATGAGGATATTCCGCTGAGCGTAAGCGGAAATGAGGAAGAACAAATAACGGAGGAACCGGCCCCATGAAACTATTTGCAACGTTAATAGAAGAAGTAAGTGCCAGCACTAAAACCAACGAGAAACTTAGTGCCATAATGCGCTATTTTACCAATGCCAAGGAAGAAGATAAGATATGGGCGCTGGCATTGTTTACGGGCCGCAGGCCTAAGCGCACGGTAAACTCTACCCTGCTGCATGTGTGGTGTGCAGAGTTAGCAGGTATACCCCTATGGCTGTTTGAAGAAAGTTACAGCAATGTAGGCGACCTTGGCGAAACTATAGCGCTGGCACTGCCCGAATCAACTAGTGTGAGCGAGAAGCCCCTCTCCTATTGGATGCATTACCTGATAGACCTGCAGGATAAAACAGAAGAAGAAAAAAAAGAAGCTATTACCAGTGCGTGGAAACAACTTGGCACCAAAGAGCTATTTGTATTTAATAAGCTGATGAGCGCCACCTTTCGCATAGGTGTATCGCAGGCACTGGTAGTAAACGCATTGGCCAAAATTTACGATACGGATGCACAGGTTATGACCCATCGCATCAGCGGCAAGTGGGACCCGGCAACTATTACCTTTAGCGAGTTGGTAACCGGTGAGCATACCGATACAGATGCATCTAAGCCCTATCCTTTTTACCTGGCTTACCCGGTAGAAGAAGCCATTGAAACACTAGGCACGCCCGAAGAGTGGCAGGCCGAATGGAAGTGGGATGGTATACGCGGGCAGCTAATAAAGCGCAAAGGGGACCTTTTTGTATGGAGCCGCGGTGAAGATTTGGTAACAGATAAGTTTCCCGAATACCAGGTTTTGAAAGACCTGCTGCCGGATGGCACCGCGCTTGACGGGGAGATAATTTGCTTTAGTAATGGGCAGCCCCTTCCTTTTAGTGCATTGCAAACACGCATAGGCCGCAAAAACGTAAGCAAAAGGATACTACAAGAGGCACCGGTGGCTTTTATTGCGTACGATGTACTCGAATTAAACTACGAGGATATGCGCGCCATACCCCAAAGCGAACGCAGGGTTAAACTGGAACAACTGGTAAAAGATATCCGGGATGCACATACGCGCAATATAGCCCGGTCAATAGAGGACAACCAGTTTGTGCTGATGGCCTCACCGGTAATAGATTTTAAAGATTGGGAACAGCTTACCAATAAAAGATTGCAAAGCCGCGAAAACGTGAGTGAAGGTGTAATGCTGAAACGTAAGAACGCCATCTACCAGGCTGGCCGCAAACGGGGCGATTGGTGGAAATGGAAAGTAGACCCGCTATCGATAGATGCAGTGCTGGTGGCTGCACAAAAAGGCTCGGGACGCAGGGCCAGCCTGTACACCGATTATACGTTTGCCGTGCGCGATAATGAAGGCAACCTTGTAACTTTTGCCAAAGCCTATTCCGGCCTTACTGATAAAGAATTTACACAGGTAGATGCTTTTATAAAAAAGAACATTATAGAAAAATTCGGACCGGTGCGCACCGTTAAACCCGAACTTGTTTTTGAAATAGGTTTTGAAGGCATAGCTGAAAGCAAGCGTCATAAATCAGGGGTGGCAGTCCGGTTTCCACGCATGCTGCGCTGGCGAAAAGATAAGCCGGTAGAAGAGATTAATACACTGGACGACTTGAAAGCATTACTTAAAACCTATGGAACCGGTAGCGCAGATTGATTAATAACCGGTAGAAAACTGTACTGTAATTTTATACCATGTTTAACATAAATATTTTTTGAGCAGGGTTGACACCTATACAAAATTTGGGTTGACACCTAAAAATACAACTATTTGACAATCAATATATTAATGATATGTTGGGTTGACACATTTTCCAGTACGCGCAAAAAAATATCGCAAAGCGCACATCCCATTTTGCCTAAAAATAAGCTTTCGTATTTCTGGCAAAGTTACTGTTCTTTACCATGCAGATGAAACCACCAAAGATAACTCCCGGCGAACAGGTAATAGCAGATTGGATGCAGGCGCTCGAATGGAAATCATTCGAATTTCAGCGTGATGCCTGGAGAAATTATTTGCAGGGTAATTCAGGTTTGCTGAATGCCCCAACCGGTTTTGGAAAAACATTTGCCCTCTATTTACCGGTGCTTATGGAATGGATAAACCAACACCCTAAAGACTGGCAAACTAAAAAGCAAAACGGTTTACAACTACTCTGGATTACACCCTTGCGCGCATTAGCTAAAGACTTACAACGAGCCATGCAGGAAGTATGTGATGCCATAAGCCTGCCGTGGGAAATAGGCATGCGCAGCGGCGATACCAGCACCAGCGAAAGAGCCAAACAAAAAAAACGATTGCCCGAAGTATTAATTATAACACCTGAGAGCCTGCACCTGTTGCTGGCCCAAAAAGATTATCCAAAGGTTTTCAGCACGTTGCAAACTATAGTGGCCGACGAGTGGCACGAGCTATTAGGCACTAAGCGAGGGGTGCAGGTAGAACTGGCCCTAAGCAGGTTAAAAGGGCTGCGGGCTGCACAACCTAGTGGCCTGCGTTTATGGGCTATCAGTGCTACTATAGGCAATATGAAAGAAGCTATGGAGGTAATGCTGGGCAGCGATGCGCCAAAAGGCATTATTGTAAAAGCTAACCTGCACAAAAAAATAGAGATAGAATCAATATTGCCCGACTCTATAGAGAAATTTCCCTGGGCTGGTCACTTAGGCACCCGCATGGTAGATAAGGTGATACCCATAATTGAGCAAAGCAAAACCACTTTACTTTTTACCAATACGCGTGGGCAATCTGAGCTGTGGTTTCACACACTACTTAACGCACACCCCGAACTGGCAGGCATTATAGCCTTGCACCATGGCTCTATATCCGGCGAGGTGCGCGAGTGGGTAGAGAACGCTTTACACGAAGGCACATTGAAGGTGGTAGTATGTACTTCATCGTTGGATCTGGGTGTTGATTTCAGGCCTGTAGATACAGTTATACAGGTAGGCTCGCCCAAAGGGGTAGCGCGCTTTTTACAGCGCGCGGGCCGGAGCGGCCACTCACCAGATGCAGTTAGTAAAATTTACATGCTGCCCACACACTCGCTTGAGTTGGCCGAAGCCGCAGCGCTTAAAACGGCCGTGCGCGAAAACATTATAGAACAGCGCCAACCCATTGTTAACGCTTACGATGTGCTGCTGCAATATTTGTGCACGCTGGCCGTGGGCGAAGGCTTCAGGCAAAAAGAAACACTAGATGAAATACGTACAACTTATGCTTTCAAGGAATTAACCGATGATGAATGGCAGTGGATATTGAATTTTATTACCACCGGTGGCAGCTCGCTGGGCAGTTACGATGAATACCGTAAAGTAGAAATTACCGATGGCCTTTACCAGATAAACAACCGTAAACTGGCTATGCGCCACCGCATGAGTATAGGTACCATAGTAGGCGAAAGCATGATACGCGTAAAATTTATGAAGGGCGGCTACATAGGCAGCATGGAAGAAAGCTTCATTTCTAAATTGAAACCCGGGGATGTGTTTTCGCTGGCTGGCAGAAACGTAGAATATGTAATGATAAAAGATATGGATGTGCTGGTACGCAAATCGAAAAACAAGAAGGCTATAATAGCCAGCTGGAACGGCGGGCGCATGCCTCTCAGCTCCGACCTGGGCGAGGTGTTACGCCGCACCTACGCATCGGCTAACTATGTGGGAAAAGTAAAAGCTATTGTAGAATCGGAGATTGAAGAATTAAAACCACTATTCGATTTACAGGCAGAGCGGTCTCACGTACCGGATGAAAATGAAACGCTGGTGGAATATATAGAAACTAAGGACGGGCATCATTTGTTTATCTACCCGTTTGAAGGACGCCTGGTGCACGAGGTAATGGCTTCTCTCCTTGCCTACCGCTTGAGTTTAATTAAACCACTCACATTTTCTATAGCTATGAACGATTATGGGTTTGAGCTACTCTGCGACCAGCCAATACCGGTAGACAATAAAATACTACAACAGCTATTCAGCACAAATGACTTGATTGCAGACATTCAAAAGAGCGTAAACGCTACCGAAATGGCCAGGCGCAAATTCAGAGGTATAGCCGTTATAGCCGGCCTGGTCTTCAGGGGGTATCCGGGCGCGGGTGTTAAGAGTAAACATTTACAATCTTCTTCTTCCCTGTTGTTTACTGTGTTTAATGAATACGATGAAAAAAACTTATTACTAAAACAGGCTTACAACGAAGCCTTCAACGACCAGATAGAAGAGGTGCGTTTACGCAAAGCCATGACCCGTATACAGCAATCGGATATAATACTGAAATACCCTAAAAAACTTACTCCTTTCTCATTCCCCATTAAAGTGGATAGCATGCGCGAAAACTTAAGTAGTGAAAAACTGGCCGATAGAGTGCTGAAAATGAAGGCACAGCTTGAGAAAAGTTAATTAATCAGGCAGCATTTTGCCAATTAGCAAATACTCTATTTTATTGCGGTGCAATGCTTCTTGAACTAAGAAATAATCATTTTGAGATTTTACCCGAAAGGGCCATCTACTGGCAGGAGCAGCGCGCACTAATACTAGCCGACCTGCATATTGGTAAGGGTATGCATTTTAGAAAAGAGGGGATAGCGATACCCAATAAAGTATTTGATGAAGACCTGCAGACTCTTGCTAAAATTATCGAACAGACGGGAACCAAAATGCTCATAGCTGTGGGCGATATGTTCCACAGCCATCACAACGTAGAAATAACTTTGTTCGACCTCTGGCGCGTGCAATATCCCGATATGGAGATCCATTTGATTAAGGGTAATCATGATATTCTTTCGGTTAACAGGTTTAAGGAATTAAACATTATCACTCACGATATTTTAGAACTCGACGATTTCGTGTTTTCGCACGAACGCTGTGAGCCGGGAGATAAATTCTGCTTTAGCGGTCATTTGCACCCCGGTATCAGGATAAACGGCATAGCCCGGCAAACGATTAAACTCCCGTGTTTTCACTTTACGCCTCAATGCTGCACGTTACCGGCATTCAGTAAGTTTACAGGATTATACCTGGTAAAACCTGCTGTTCAGGATCGCGTTTTTGCATTGCTGGAGGAAAAGGTATTTGAAGTGGAAGCACATTAATTTGCTACCCTGGGTCAATTCATAGAAAAGCCCTCTGTTCCAAACTTTTTCTCTTCATATTGAAGGTTAGCGTTTACGTGAAACCAATCCGGTTTCAATTCGAGGCCCATTTGCCCGTACCGGTCTATTAAAGCATCGGGGTAACCGGACATCTCTTCCATCGAATTCTTAACTAACTCATCGAAACAGACCTTTGCTTTTTCATAGCTGCTGTAATACATCAACCAGTATAACTGATTAGTATAAATATACTGCAAATCGCTATCAGACATTTTTGCAAGGTCAACTTCTTCGCCTGTTCTTAAGTCAACACTTAAGCCCTTCACATATACCGAGAACATTTTCCTTTCAACGTGATACAAAACTGCGTAACTGATTGCCTTTCGCGTATCAGCGAAAGATGCATACAATCTTATGGTTTCATTCGTGTTCATACACCACATTAGACGAAGGGCGTGCCAGTTAACACGCATTACAGATAATTGGCTAATACCTGCTATCTTGCGATAGCCGGTCACTTGCCAATGGATAGTTTTACCCATGCTGCGCAAAAAGGAATGAAAAAATCCCCGTTTAAAGGCAAGAAAATAAAAAAAATAGCCCCGGTAAAACCGGGGCTATTGGTAGCGAGGGGGGAGCTCGAATCCCCGACCTCAGCATTATGAGTGCTGCGCTCTAACCAGCTGAGCTACCTCGCCATTAACTGATTGGGGCGCAAAAATAAAAATCCCTGTCAAATTTGAAACTTCCGCTGAAAATAATCCTGATAATTCACGCCCGAGCTAGTAAACAGGCTTTAAACCACAATTTAACATGCCACTTACTTTATACGCAGGTTTTACGGCCACATATGTTATCTTTACGGGGTGTGAACATGCTGATAAATATCATTTAGAAGCATTTAACGGAACATTACATTTGAAACGTCATTTAAAACATAAAATTGAACAAAGTGAGACGTGTACTACAAGATGATATCCTTGAAAAGCAATTTCAAAAGGACGGTTATGTTCAAATACCTTTTATTACTGCGGAAGAAGTTGAAGGGCTGAAAAAGAAATTTTTTGACCTTTTGCCTAAAAGTGGTGGTAATATTACTGTAGATGATTTAGGTGGAGATAGCAATGCCATTACCTACGATTTTACTTTTATTGATAAGAATATAGAGTATAAGCAGGCAGTATATGACGTAGTGACCGAATATTTTAAACCCCACGTAGCTAAGTGGCTGGCCGATTTCAGGCCTATAATAGCCAACTACATACGCAAGCAAAGCGAAACCGGCGAAGTGCCCCTGCACGAAAACTGGGCGTTTGTAGATGAGCGGAAGTATACCTCTGTTTCGATTTGGTGCCCATTAGTAGATAGTTTTGAAGAAAACGGAACCCTGCAGGTAGTGCCGGGCAGCCATAAGCGATATGGTGAAGTGCGTGGCCCTATGATACCCTGGGAACTGGAGAATATTAAGCACGAAATCATTAAGGATTACCTGGTACCCATGAACCTGAAAGCCGGTAATGCGGTAGTACTTGATGACAGCATTGTGCACTATTCTGCCATAAATAAAACCAATCAACTGCGCTTGGCCATTCAATTGATTCTGGTGCCGGCAGAAGTGCCATCTATACATTACCATATGAACCCCGCTAAGAGCAAGGACAATGTAGAGATACTGGAGGTGGATACAGAATTTTATATGCAGTTTAATCCATGGAAACAGCCCGAAGGCGCTAAGTGCGTAGGTAGTTTCAAGTTTGATTTTAAGCCTATGGATATTAAAACCTTTGATAAAAAACTGCGTGAACCACGCTTTGACGAACCAAATGGCATAGTTTCAAAGCTAAAAGCAATCTTTGCTTAATCAAGTACTATGGGCGTTTCGGTATTTAACAATGCGGACCTGCAAAGGCAATTTGATAGAGATGGCTATATCGTAGTTCCCTTTTTATCAGATGAAGAGGTAGTGCAGTTAAAGGAGGTTTATAATAGCGTTACTGCCGAGCAACCTGGAGCGTTTCACTCCACCAGTTTTAGCAACGACCATGCACTTAAGCAAAGTATAAATGAACAGGTAGAAGCTATCTATACGGGCAAGGTTGACCAAATTTTTTATGATATACAGAAGCTAGGCAGCGGTTTTTTGACTAAACCAGTGGGCGTATCGGGAACCATGCCTGTGCACCAGGACTGGACAATAGTAGACGAGGAAAAATATTACTCAGCAACTATTTGGGTGCCTCTGCAGGATGTAGATGCACACAACGGCGCTATAAAGGTGTTACCCGGCAGCCACCGGTTTTCTAAAACGCTACGCTCACCCAATATGCCCAACGAGTTTGATAGCGTTAATGATATTATTGATGCCCAAATGAAGCTTCTGCCCATGAAAGCAGGCGAGGCTTTTATATTTAACCATGCACTGTTACATGCGTCTACTTTAAATCAGTCGTCCGCCCCACGCTTAGCCGTAACTTATGGATTGATACCGGCTGAGGCAAAATTGTATCTTTACCTGCAGAACAAAACAGGCAAAGTAGAGAAGTATGCCATGCCAGCCGATATGTTTATCCGCTATACCAACATAGGCCAAAAACCGGCCTGCGGAGATAAGATAGACGAGTTTGATTACGAGATAAAACCAGTAACAAAAATACAATTGCAGCAAATGACAGATAATAACCGGGAGTTTAAAATGAAGCGTATTTTTAAAGATGCTGAGCAGCAGGCGTTTTTTGAAAAAGAAGGATATATAGTATTGCCTTTGCTGAACAAAGAAGAGGTAAACGACCTGAAACAGTATTATGAATCGCTGCAGATAAAAGATCAGAATGGGTTTGGTTTTCATGTAAGCATGGACCAGGCCGATAAGGATATGAGCCGTAGGGTACGGGAAAAAGTGTGGGGTGTAATACTGCCACGCCTGGGCGAGCACCTTCAGGATTTTAAACCATTTGTAGCTAGCTTTGTGGTAAAAGACCCTAACCCAAAGGGGGTAGTACCTGCCCACCAGGATTGGTCATTTACCGATAAAGAAGAAGAGGGGTATTGCTCTATAACCTGCTGGACAACCCTTGTGGAAACCAGCATAGCTAACGGAGGAATGGGGGTAATACGCGGCAGCCACAAAATAATGCAGAATGACCGCCCCTCTCCTTCTCCGCAAACTCCGGTGCCATTAGCAGAGCACATGTTCAGCATCTTTCCTTACCTGAAAACACTGGATATGAAGCCAGGCGAAGTGTTGCTGTTTGATAACCGCACCTTCCATGCATCGCCGCCAAACACATCTACTGAAGTGCGATTGGCAGCTGGAGTTGGGGTTACACAAAAAGACGCGCAGCTGGTACACTACTACCTGAAACCAGATGGCACTAAATCGACCTTAATAAAATATAAGGTAGATGAGGATTTTTACCTGAAATATAACAACGCTGCATTGGCAAAAATGTATGATGCCGGCGAATTGATAGAGGGTTATGAAATTATGGGAGAAGTACCTTACACGTTCCCTAAGTACACATCGGACGAACTGGCGCAGCTAATTAAAGATGCTGGCAATGAATTTAATGTGCCTATGTGCGAAATGCTGGCCCAACTATTCAACTTTAATATGGATGGCACGCAGAAGGAAGAACCGGTGGAGGCAGTAAAAGAGCCTGAAGTGAAGTATGAACCCGTAATTGAAAAAGAATGGGTGTGGGTTGATGATAGAAGTTTTTTTGAAAAATATACTCCACTAAACATAGTGCGCGAAATTAAAAAGCGCGTAGTAGGAGTTTAAAAAATACCGGCATGTTTACTTTTTCCCAAATGCTGAAAGTCTTTAGAGATGATGCCATGCAGGAGTCGTTTGAAAAAAACGGCTACGTGGTTGCACCGTTTTATACACCCGAGGAAATCAGCGAGCTTAAGGCTTTGTATTACCGGCTACACCCCAAAGATGAGAAAGGCTTTTTTCCAAGTACTTTCTCTAAAGACAAGAACTACCGGGCCGTAGCAGATACAGAAATCCGCAGACTTTGTGAGCGGTCTATGAGCAGGTATTTACAGGATGTAAAAACTATTTGCGGCTGTTTTATTGTAAAATCTCCCGGACCGGAAAGTGCCATGTGTGTGCACCAAGATATGACCCTTGTGGATGAATCGAAGTACACAGGTATAAATATCTGGGTGCCGCTAATTGATTTGACACCAACAAATGGCGTACTGCAGGTATTGCCGGGCAGCCATCGTATTTATCCCACTTATAGAGGGTCGACCATACCGGGATATTATGAAGACGTAAGCGAAGCGATAAAGCCATATTTGCAGACCTTATACTTAAAAGCCGGTGAGGCTGTGTTTTTCGATCAAAGCATCATTCATTATTCGGATGCTAACCTGTCGGATGATGTACGCATAGTAACCAATACCTATTTTACCCATAAGGATGCAGATTTTAGAATTGCATATTGGAACAAAGAATATGGCAACAAGGTAGAGTTGTTTGAAGAAGAGGAATCGTTTATGACCGATTTTGAACAGTTTGGCCACAATATTCACGATAAACCGCAAATAGGTAAAAGCCTGGGACTGGTAGATTACAATTTCCCAAAGCTAACCGAAGCCCGGTTAAAAGAGTTGTATGGAAAAACAGAAGCACCCTCACCAGCCCGCAAACCATTATTAAAAAGAGTGCTGGATAGCATGTTTAGCTAAAAGTATGTCGAAACGAATATTTAAAGATGAAGCCATGCAGACCCGCTTTGATAAGCAGGGCTTTTTAATAGTGCCGCTTATAGATGCAGAGGAAATAAAGTACCTGAATGATTTTTTTGATTCGTTACATCCTGAACTGCCATCCGAAGGCTTTGTATCTGGCAGTTATTCGCCGGACCTTGGTTATAAAAAGAAAGCCAGCGATGAAATTGTACAGGTATTCTCCAAACACTATGAACGGCTGTTTGTGGATTATCAACCTTTTGGTGCCGCCTTTCTGTTTAAAATGCCATCTCAAAACAGCGACCTGGCCATACACCAGGACTGGACTATAGTTGATGAAGAAAACTATGTGGCCCTTAACTGCTGGGTGCCGCTGACAGATGTGACTGAAGAAAACGGAGCTTTGCAAATAGTGCCGGGAAGCCACTACGATGCACTTAAAACACTCAGGGCTCCTACCCTGCCTTTCTTTTTTTCGGGCAACGACGATTTGGTGGTAAAAGAGTCGATACCAATGTGCGTAAAAGCCGGTGAAGCGGTGATACTAAACCAAAGTGTAATACACTATTCGGCAGCAAACCAGTCGGACAAAATTCGTAAGGCTATTACTGCGGGTGTAAAATCGAAAGGTTCGCCGATGCAATTCAATTATTACAATGAGGATAAACCCGGCATGGTGGAGGTTTTTGAAATGCCTGAAGAATTTTTGATAAGCTTTAAAAACTTTGCCAGCGATATTTTTCAGCGCCCATACATGGGAGAAAGTAAAGGCTACAGAGAATATAAAATGCCACAGTTTACGCGCGAACAACTACAAAAAGAAATTGACCGCATGAAAGCAAATGCAGGGTTTGCACCTGAGAAACCCGTTTCAAAAAGCCTGATAAGCCGGCTAGCTAACATTTTTAGATAATATCACTCCTGCTAATTATGGCCATCTCTATTTTAAAAGACGCAGAACAAGCCAACCAGTTAAATGAGCAGGGTTATGCCATTGTGCCTTATTTAAACGCAGAGGAAATAAAGACGTTAACTGATTTCTTTTATTCGGCTCATCCCGTATTGCCTGGTGGCATGTATGCCTCATCACATGCCCCTGATTTTGAGTTGCGCAAACGCATGAATGAAAAGATAAAAGCTGTATGTGACCGCGCGCTGCAAAATACTTTTCAGGAAGTGAATGCTCTGGGGTCTACCTTTATGACAAAAAGTAAGGGTCAATCAGGAACACTTAACCCGCACCAGGACTGGAATATAGTAGATGAACGCAAATTCAACTCCTATAATGTTTGGATACCACTTGTAGATGTGAGTGAAACAAACGGCACCATAAGTATTTTACCCAAGAGCCATACATTGCTAAATAATGTGAGAGGATTGAACATTCCCTCTTCCTTTGCCGACGTGAACGAAGTAGTATGGAATTACCTTAAGCCTTTAACCATGAAGGCCGGCGAAGCGCTGGTATATGACCACCGCTTACTGCACGCATCCGGTGAGAATAATACAGATACGCCCCGACTTGTAGTAGTATATGGTATTATCCCCAACGGTGCTGAAATGCGTTACTATTATGGGAATGGAGATAATATAGAGGTGTATGACTGTAGCCCCGATTTCTTTTTTAACCAGCATATAACCGCCGGTCCTGTCGGATTAAGTAAACTCGAGGTGATTAAGAATAAAAACCCTCAAGTATCCGCTGAGCAGCTAAAGGCAAGTTATGAGGCAGCACCTGCCGGATTGTGGTCAAGAATATCAGCCCTTTGGCGTTAAATTTTCTTTGGCCAGTTTATTAGTTATCCATTCCCAAACTTCCCAGTCTTTGTTTCCAAACTGATTGAAAATATGGATGAATACGGGATTGTATTTTGTTTCGAAAGCATCATCGGTAATGTATTGCTTGTCTTCGCTTATCATTAACCGGGGGTTAGAAGGGTCGGCGATAAAATTGAATTGCTTTGACAGCAAGTCCGAATTTTGCAACCCAAGTTGCCAAGCGGTAGCTATAAGGGTGCCCTGATCGCGCGTTTTCCAGGCTGGGTCCTTAAAAATTTTCATGGTGCGCAAATGCCATAAATGCAAAAAAGTACGGCTGTCTTCATCAAATAGAAAAACACCACCGTTCCAATGCTGCCATTTTTCGCTATCTATCTGTACCTCGAATTTTTTTAAAATATTTTCGCGCAAGTGCTGGCAATGCAAGTCGTGTACGTCTTTACCCGACTGGCTTATCCAGCGCCGGCGCAGGCGGTTCCATTTCCAGTTGGTGCTATTTTCAATTTCATTTATAGAGTGCTGGGGCAAATCGTGTAAAATAATAGTGCCCTGGCTATCGTACCATGTCCTTTCCGCTTTATCAAAATAGGTATCTTCATCAAAACGCATGGTATTGCCGGGCAAAAAGTATTTAAGTGCTGTTTGAAAGTAAGTGAGCCGGTTGCGTTTTATCAATTCAAATTTACGCTTAAGTTCTTGTTGCTTTTTCACAGCGCCAGGATCCACTACTTTGTTAGCTGTATCAAATTGCCTTAAAATAGTATCCAATTCGTGCCAATCGCGTCGGTTTTCTACCAGGCACCCACAATTTACAGCATATGGGCTAAACTGATGCATCTGGCTATGATCGGGTGCAAAGGTTACCACGCCGGTTTTGTGATCAAATATGTCATCCACACCGGCACTCAAAGCTATTACATCGGTATCGAGATAGCAATACAAAGGGCCTGGCGGCAGCAAGCGGTATAAACTTGTTTTGAGATATATACTTGCCTGGTGATGATCCAGATTTTGCGGAGTAGTTACATCTATTATGTTATCATGTTTTACAGGTATCTCATTGCGACGGCTATCTGTAACCACCCAAATTTCCTTTTTAGAAAAATGGCGCAACGCCTGAAGCGAAAAATGTAGGGTGTCTACATGCTCTTTACCACCGCAAACCACAAAAACAAATTTATTCTCTCTCATTACAACAAGGGGTAAAGACTTTATACTACGACTGATAATATATTCTAAGAAAAACCTTGTGCCAAAAATCATTCATAGTAAAGGCAATTTTTGAAACTGGCCTTTGCAATAGTCCTGCGTTAATCATCATTTCACCCAATACCGAACGATACCTAAACTCGTTCTTATCTATATCGCGCGAGCGCCATTCTTCGTTCATCCAGTGAATAAAATAATAGTTGGCAGGTACAGGTTGTGTGCCTACCACAAACACAGCTATTTCATGCCACATATCTACATTAGATACGTGCCCATAGATATACTGTTGAAGGCCGTTGGAAAACACGTGTTTGTTCAATATTTCGATTGGCTTGTGCCAGTCGGTGTTATTCTCATCTACCTCGGCAGATGCATCAGTAAAGCAGGATAGCATAAGCGCCGATTTGGGAGGGCACTTCATTACATTACCCACCAGTTCGAGGTCGTGATGCTGCCGAAAAAAATAAGGTGTAGTCACGTTTAACGGCTTAAGGCAAGTTACATCCATATCAATCCACCAGCCGCCTTTTTCATATAAAAGCTTATAGCGAAAAATATCAGAAAAGCCGGATACACTGCCCTTACCATGTCCGTATTTATTTACATGCTTGTACCTGAATATCTTGTCGCTGGGCAGTATCTCGTTGGCATCCTCCAGTATCACTCCCTCCGGTAATTCATTTTCAATTGGCCCGTAGGTCCATAAATGAAATATATGTCCGTTATCTACAAAAGACTGCAGGGTAAGCATCTCAATTTTTGATAACCTGGAGCCTATCCACAGGGCATTTACATGTTTATTTTCAGGCAGCAGTTCGCCATCGGCAAACACAGTTTTATCTACTTCGTAACTAACGGTGGCTTCCTTAACCTGAACTATCTGCTTCTCTTTCCTCTCCAGAAACAACTTATAATCTGCATCGCTTAATCCGCGGGCTTGCTGGTCGTTTTTAAACAATACAATTCGCCTGAAATAATAAATGCTGTAATTAACACTTAAACTGGCCCAGCGCCATAGCAAATACCACAGCCGCTTTAGCAGCTGCACTAGAATTTTGCTAAACACTTTATAATACCTTTTTACAGGAAATATATTTATGGAGCCCATTGAGTGGTAAATTTAATAATCGTTTACTGTCGCAATAAACCTGTTATTAACCAGCTTCGAATGAGTTATAGGAACATCTTTTTTTCAAGCCATAAAAATAGCCGTGTGTAGCGCACCGGTATAAGCCTTGCCACCCTGTCAATAAACCAGGCATCGCGGCCTATAAGCACTTTGCTTTTTTTGTTTCGAATACCGTTTATAATTGTTTTAGCTGCATCATCGGCAGATGTGATTGCAGCCTTATCTAACCTGGCAATGCTTTTATCGGCACTGGTATAGTGTATTCCATTGCGCGCAATGTTGGTTTTAATGCCACCGGGGTGCACGCAGGTAACGGTAACATTTGTGCCGCTCAACTCCATACGCAACGATTCAGAGAAACCACGCACGGCAAATTTGGTGGTGCAATACGGTACTTGTGTATGCACACCCACCAGGCCAAAAACGCTGCTTAGGTTAACTACACTTGCTTCGGGGCGGGTAAGCAGATTAGGCAAAAAGGCGCGGGTAAAATTTACAACACCCCACAGGTTCACATTGAAGATATGTTTAAGGTGCTCGTCTTTTACATCCGTAAATTTTATTTCTCCCAAAGCCATACCAGCGTTATTGATAAGCACATCTACATGTTGCTCCTCTTTAATGAAAGCGTCTCTAAAATCGAAGATCGCTTTCTCGTTACCGCTATCTACCAGGTATGATTTCCAGGTGCCGCCTTTAGCCTGAATATTGCTACAGGTTTCGTCCAGCGTTTGCTGGCTTACATCCGTTAAAAAAACCTGTGCGCCTAAACCCGATAACTGATAGGCCAAAGACCTGCCTATACCGGAACCGGCGCCAGTGATGATTACTTTTTTACCGCTCAGGCTCTTCATGTTTGTGGCGTTTATTACTTTTTCTTCGCCGCTTTCTTTGCGGGTGATTTCTTCCCTTTAAGGATAGTATGTCCGGCTTTATCGCGTTTGGTCATAAGGTACTTTTCGTTGTGTGCATTGGGTTCTGTTTCAAGCCCTATGTTATCTACTATCTCTAACCCGTAGCCAATTAAACCTACTCTTTTTTTAGGGTTGTTGCTCATTAGTTTCATTTTAGAAATGCCCAGGTCGTTTAGTATTTGCGCCCCCACTCCATAATCGCGTGCATCCATAGGCAGGCCAAGGTGCAGGTTAGCCTCGTAGGTATCCATCCCCTGCTCTTGCAATTGATAAGCGCGCAGTTTATTCAGCAGGCCAATACCCCTGCCCTCTTGCTGCATATACAATACCACGCCCTTGCCTTCTTTCTCGATGGCTGTCATAGCCGCAGCTAACTGGTCGCCGCAATCACAGCGAAGAGAGCCCATAATGTCGCCGGTAAGACAGCTTGAATGCACACGCACCAGTACCGGTTCGTTGGGTTTCCAAGACCCCTTAATAATTGCCAGGTGCGGTTCGTTGCAGCCAACTTGCGAATAAGCGCGCACTGTAAAATTGCCATACTTGCTTGGCAGATTCACTTCTACTTCGCGCTTAATCAACCGGTCGTGTTTCATCCGGTATTGTATCAGGTCTTTTATAGAGATTATCTTCAGCTTGTGTTTCTTAGCAATCTTAAGCAACTCAGGTAAACGAGCCATAGAGCCATCAGCATTCATTACCTCTACCAGTACGCCTGCTTCTTCAAAGCCTGCCATGCGGGCAAGGTCTACGGTAGCTTCTGTGTGGCCGGCACGGCGTAATACACCACCTGCTTTGGCACGCAGCGGAAATATGTGGCCGGGGCGCGCAAAATCATCGGGGCGTGCCTTTTTGCTTATCAGGTGCTGTATCGTCTTCGCGCGGTCGTGCGCCGAAATACCTGTGGTGCAACCATGGCCGAGCAAATCTACCGATACGGTAAAGGCTGTCTCGTGCTGCGCAGAGTTCTTCGAAACCATCATAGGTAGATCCAATTTATCACACATCTCCTCTGACATAGGCATGCAGATAAGCCCACGGCCATGTGTAGCCATAAAGTTTATACTCTGCGGTGTAACGGTGCGCGCAGCGCCAATAAAATCGCCTTCGTTCTCTCTATCCTCATCGTCTACTACTATTATCAATTTGCCATTTTTAATATCCTCTATGGCTTCGGGTATGGTATTCAGTTTCATATTACACAAGTATTAAGTAGCTGGTATTAAGTAATTAGAAAAAAAGTTTTGTCAATTATATATTTCGTTTTGTAGGGTCCCATGCGCTTGTTTTTATACCTTTTAAATACATGATAAACCCTTTAACCAATGCAAAGTTCATCAGGTAGAAATACGAAGCAAAGCGCAATAATATCAAATGAATCCCCATTCGCTTAAATAACCCATCTATAATAGGCGAAATCAACAGCAAGTTTTGCACCGCAAATGTAAACTGGTAGAACTGGCTTACCGGTAGCAGACAAATGTTCGAGATGTATGACAGAATGATAAAAACGGGCCCCAGCCAGCGAATAACCTTGTGCGAAAAAAAGCAGAAAGCGACTGCATTGAACCTGAAAAGTAAGGGCCAGTAAACGCCCAGGTTTTGGAAATTACCCGCTTGTATCCTCACTTTTCGTTTTACCTCTTCATCTGCCTCATTAGACACATCTTCGTGGCAAATAGCATCTAACTCTACGATGGCTTTGCTTTTTTGTGCAAGTACATTCATACTCAGATAAAAATCCTCCATTAGGTAGTTAAGCGGGATATTTTTCCAAAGGCCGGTACGCATAGCATAGCAGGCACCAAAAGCCCCTATCATACTACCCCAGTTAATACCCTCCAGGTATTTTACGTAATTCTCACGCTGTATATAGCTTTTTTCCTGGCGGGAGATGCCATCATCTTTTACGCCTTTGTTCAAAATGTTAGCCCCCACTTGCCCAATCTGCGTATTCTTAAAATGTTTTGTAAGCTCAAAAACTGTGGCAGGGGTAAACATTACATTGGCATCGGTAAAAATGAAAACATCATTTTGATTTACGCTTTCTGTTTCAAAAATTGAGTTTACGAGCCTGTTCAATATCTGGGCTTTGCCATTACGATTGGTATATGGAAAAAATATAAGCTGCGGGTATTTAGCAGCAAACTCCGCTACAATTGCATTGGTTGCATCTATAGAGCTATCGGAGCCTATGTAAACCTTTAGCTTACTGAGCGGGTAAGTGGTACTAAATATGCCTTCCAGTTTTTCGCGTATTACCTTCTCTTCGTTGTACACGGCGAAAACCACAAATACCCCGGGTAATGCCGGGTCGTTTGTATCAAACACAACCTTATTCTGTTCCTTACCAATTGCAAAGAGCCGAAGTAGTAGCGGATATAACACATAGGAGTGAAACATCAGCAGCACCGAAGACCATAACACAATAAGGGCAACTGTTACTATCACAAATAAGGTTTACAGAAGTCAATAATAGCAGAACAAATCTTACGGTTATCGTAGGTGTGGCTTACCAAATGCTGCGCGCCATTGCCCAGGGTTAACCGCAACTGCTCATTTTTCATAATACTTATAATTGCGTTGGCAAATGTAGTGGCATCATTGGCAATAAGAATATCTTTCCCAGCGGTATATTGTATACTCTCGGCCCCAACACTGGTAGAGACAATAGCCCTGCCCAGGGCCATGGCCTCTATTATTTTAACGCGCATACCGCTACCGGCAAACAATGGCACTACGCTAATGGATTTGGAAGATATAAACTGTTTGGCATCGGGCACTTCGCCCACTACTATAATCCCTTCCGCTTTCAAACTCATTATCTCTGCCGGAAAATTCCGGCCAGCCAGGTAAAATTTAGCTGCCGGCATTTGTTGCATTACCAGCGGCCATACCTTTGCAATAAACCACTCCACTCCTTCCCTATTGGGCATCCAATCCATAGCGCCTATAAAGGAAACCGCGTTTTCTTCCTCATTGCCAAAGGCCGGTAATGCATCGAAATCGTAACCAATGGGGAATGTGCGATAAGGCGTATGGCATCCTTCGGCCTTGAAAATAGTCATATCTGTTTCGCTAACTGGTGCCAGCAAATCGGCCCTACCAATATTATCCAGCTCAAACTTTTTCATGCGACCAGCCAATAATTTAAGGTAGGTTTTCTTTACAGGGTTGGTTTCGTTTTCGTACAACCGCTGCCAGATAATATACTCTACATTATGTGGTCTTAAAATCACTTTTGCTTTTGTGTTTTTACGTATTACATCTATATAGCGCATAAGGTATACACCCTCCAGCAATATAAAGTCAAACTGCTGCCCGGATATAGTTTCAGCTATTTTGTTTTCAAAAGCGCTTGAATAAAAACGCTCGACATTGTAAGATTTTGAGGTAAAGAGATTAAAAAAGGCATCTATTACAGTAAGGCTGGTATCAATATCTACAGCCATATAGTGGGCCAATTTCGCCTGGGCTTGTGGGAGCTTAGAAATATCGAAATAATGCTTTTTAGTATTTAAAGCCAGTACAGTCACCTGGTGCCCCAGCTGCGAAAAACCTTTAGTAAGGCCGTTAATAGCAATCACCTCTCCATCGATATTCGGATATGGAAATTTTTTAGTGATTTGCAGTATGCGCACTTCTTTTAGATTTGCGCGCGAATGTAGATAATTAGGGCATTTGATTGGTTGATAATTTTAAACGGCTTTCAGTAATTTTTACAGTATGTACAATGGCAAAAAAGTAGTAGTGGTACTTCCGGCTTATAATGCCGAGCTTACCTTAGAGAAAACCCTGAGCGAGGTGCCCATGGATGTGGTGGATGAGCTTATACTGGTAGATGATGCCAGCAAGGACAATACATCGGAAAAAGCAAGGCAACTGGGAGTGCATCATGTAATTAAACATGAGAAGAATAAAGGCTATGGCGGCAACCAAAAGACCTGCTACACCAAGGCGCTTGAAATAGGTGCCGACATAGTAATAATGCTACACCCGGATTACCAGTATACGCCCAAGCTGCTAATGGCCATGATAAGCATAATAGGTAATGATGTATACCCAGTGGTGTTTGGCTCACGCATACTTGGTGGTGGTGCACTGAAGGGTGGCATGCCGCTGTACAAGTATATATTCAACCGCTTTTTAACCCTTACTCAAAATATTCTTATAGGCGAAAAGCTATCGGAATACCATACCGGTTACCGCGCCTTTAACAAGCAAGTGCTTACCAGCATAAAGTTTATGAATAACGACGATGATTTTGTGTTTGACAACGAAATGGTAAGCCAGATTTTCTATGCAGGTTTTGATGTAGCGGAAGTTACCTGCCCTACCAAGTATTTTCCTGAGGCCAGCTCTATAAATTTTCAGCGTAGCTTAAAGTATGGTTTTGGATGCCTGCAGGTATCGCTGGTGCACAGGTTGTGTAAGTGGGGGCTAATGAAAAGCAAGTTGTATTAAGCCGAATTTTACTCAATAATTCATTTGTGTAAACTCCTTACACCCTATAACTTGCTGTTATTAAGCGAATAACACCAAAGCCATGTAAATACTCCTTTCAATATATTGATAATTAACACATTACGCGTTATTGAAAATATTTCCTTCCTAATAAAGCGTAAATCACTGATTACAAATAAAATGTAACATAAATAGACTTGGGTATTACCATTTTAAAACAGAAATTTGCACCATTTATTTGCAATAAGCGAGGTAATTACCAATGAATTAGATGAGAATTAGCCGGCTTACACTAAGAATACCTTCTTCTCCTTTTCAAATGTCTTTTACTTAACCTCTCATTGTTTTTGTAAAAATACTCCTGGTAAATAAGTAAGCCTATGGCTAATAATGTTAATAGAAGAATATTCATGATGAGCAGATTTTAGTAAGAACCAATAATTTGGTCGTTACATACTACTACGGCAAGTAAACCACAAAGTTTTACAGCTCAATGCATACTTAACAAGCCCTAAGCTTTTCTGTATGATTACTAAGCATATATATCTTGCCTTTGGGCTGCTCAATCCTGGTTAACATAACCCCATCATTTCCACACCTGCCACCATTTCTTATCATCAGCTTGCGGTTGTAGCTGTTGCATATACCAACTCTCAGTAATTTTTACGGCATTGATCAGTATTTGGGCTAATTCCTGCGGCGGGCCCTCACTATTTTCGCCATACACCACCCTGAACGAATAGTCTAAATCGCCCTGACCCTGAAAAATGATGGAAAGGCGGCACTCGCGCCCCATTGGGTTAGGCTGCTTAATAACCCCGGCATAATTGAAAATATCCTCGTTGATAGTCATCATGAGGGCTTCAAAATGGCCATCGTGGGAAATACCCTGCGCCAAAGGCGAAGGCGAATCTGGATTGCCATTGCCTTTGCGGTGTACGCTACCATCTTTAGCCAGCAGCACCAGCAAGGCTGTTTTGTCACCTACTTCAAGGGTAATAAGCACTTTATCAATAAGATGTTTTGTCATATATTTATTTTAACGGGGAGGCCCCAATAAAATTTGATTTTACAGTCTAGCTCAACAATGCGATAGTCGGAAAAATGCCGTGCCCAGCCAAGGCCGTTTTCCACATTTTTACCAAATTCAAATTTATTTTGCGGATAGAATATATTTTCTATTCTTGCATCATTCAGTAATAGAACTAATTACCCCTAAATGGCCAGAAAGAAGTTTACATTAGAGTACATCATCCGCTCATCGCCGGCAATTTTATTTGAGTTTGTAAGCCAACCAGATAGCCTGGCACAGTGGTTTTCTGATGTATGCGATGCACAGGATGACATTTACATATTTGGCTGGGGAACTGATTTTCAGCGTGCCCGCCAGGTAGATTTGGTAGATGAAGAATCGGTAAAATATCACTGGGAGCACGGAAACAAAGATGAATATTTCTCTTTTCGTGTGTATAAGTCGGAAATTGCGAACGATACCATATTAGAGATTACCGATTTTGCAGAGGCTAAGGAAATAAAGGAACAGACTTTTTTATGGGATAAACAGGTTGAAGACCTGAAACATGCTATAGGTGCGTAAAGCCAAGTATAAGTTGTGAAGTATGATTTAATCCTGATTGTATGTATTAGCTCTCAGTATTAAAGTATAATTTGTAGTAGTTCATTTTCTTTCCCTCATCGTAGCCGCGCTCTATCATATCCTTCTCGCCGTGTATATACACATGAAAGTTTTTATCCAGCTTTAATATGCTTTTAAAAATCCTGGCCTGGCTTTTAACAGCAAAAGGGTTTATCTCAAATTCATTACCCAAAGGCATAGAATTCTTCTCTTCGTAATCTTCTTTAAAGCGGGTGAAGCTTTTCATGATACCCGGCTCCTGAATAACTTCGCGGCTAAAGCTTTCATAATCGAACTGCTCGTTCTGCTTAAAAAAAGCTACCGACTTATTCAGCATATCTATCTGGTCGGTTTTGTTTACTTCAAACTCCTGCGGTAGTTGGTCTTTAATGTAGTCTTTGGCTATGCTCAAAAACTGGTGGGTTTTATGGTAGTTATCCGCACAGGGTTTTATCCCCAGGAATTCGCCTTTCCAGTATATGGCCTCCTCTCCTTTACCCTGCCGGTCGTGTATACAAACCCGGTAACCATCTTCTTCTTCGGCATTGAGAATGATGCAGGCTTTGTCTATGGCCTTTAGATCTATTCCTTCATCAAACTCATACTCATACACATCCGTTTTATGTTCCACTTTCATGAACACACTTTTGTTTTCGGTTTTAAAAATGCCTATGGCATTTATTTTTTCGCCGAAATGAACCACGTTATTAAAGTAAGCCACATACAATTCGCCCCCATTGGCTTTAGGGTGGGTGGTTTGGCTATATAGTAGTTTTGCCAAATCGTTGCTGAAATCAAGAAAATCGACCTTGTGGCTAAACATACGGCTGCACAGAGCATACACATCATTATTAGCCGTATCAGTAGGATGGGTAAACTGGTAAAACTCCGGGGCTTTAAACTCACTGGTAAAGAACTTCAGCAGTAATGCGTGTGCATCACTATCGCGCACATCGGTTTCTTTTTTCGATAAAAAATAGCCTTCATCGCGCAGCTTGTTGCCTACCCGGTGAATGGCCAGATTGCGTATTTGTGTTTCTAAAAAATCGAGTGTCATATAGGGTCAAATATATAATTGCCCGTGAAACAGTAAGTATCACGGGCAATTTAAGATTTCAAATATATCAGCTTGTTAACGTAGCGAATTAGTATCTATAACAAAACGGTAGCGCACATCGCCTTTAATCATGCGCTCGTAGGCTTCGTTAATTTTATCTACCGGTATAACTTCTACATCGCTTACAATGTTGTTTTCGGCGCAGTAGTCCAGCATTTCCTGTGTCTCCTTAATACCGCCTATCAGCGAACCCATAATGCTTTTGCGTTTCATAATAAGCTGCACTGCCGGAGCAGTAGATGGAGTAGGTGGAATACCCACCACTACCATGGTGCCATTGGTGCGTAGCAGCTGCAGGTAGGTGCTGTATTCGTGCTGGGCAGAAATAGTATTGAGTATAACATCGAATTGGTTAGCTGCAGCCTGCATTTGGGCAGCATCGGTGGTTAATACAAAATGATGCGCCCCCAGTTTCTCAGCATCTGCCTTTTTAGATGGAGAGGTGCTAAGCATAGTAACCTCTGCACCAAAGGCCACGGCAAACTTAACAGCCATGTGGCCCAAGCCACCCAGGCCGAGCACAGCTACCTTGTGGCCTTTACCAACCTTTAAATAGCGAAGGGGTGAATAAGTGGTAATACCGGCGCACAGCAAAGGTGCCACACCTGCCAGTGGCAATTTATCCGATACCTTCAATGTATAGCTTTCATCTACTACTATCTGTGTGCTATATCCGCCGTAGGTAGGCGCCCCGGTTTTGCGCTCCTTGCCATTGTAGGTGCCGGTCATTCCTTGTTCGCAGTATTGCTCCTCGCTTTTTTTGCAGTTTGCGCATTCGCGGCACGAGTCGACAAAGCAGCCGACACCGGCCAGGTCACCTGCCTTAAATTTGGTAACCTTATCTCCTACTTTAACTACACGGCCTACTATCTCGTGGCCCGGTACCATAGGGAAAGCACCACTGCCCCATTCGTTGCGCACCTGGTGGATATCGCTATGGCAAACACCACAGTATAAAATCTCTATATGCACATCGTGAGCGGCAGGCTCGCGACGGTCGAATTTAAAAGGGGCTAAAGGGGTGTTCGGCGCATGGGCCGCATAAGCATTTGTTGGTAGCATGGTTTCTGTATTTAATTGGCTGCAAATAAAACAAATAGAATGGGCATTGGTTACTTCCCAATGTAATTCACATATGCCTAACAGCCACACACCCCGCCCCGAGCAAAGCCTCGGTGCACCCCTCTCTAGAGGGGAAAATACAAGCAGCCCACGTCCAACTCTTTCTTAAGTCAATCACAGTAAGGTGTTACCGGGGAAGTGTAATCTGCATTTCTTCATCAATCACCAACCGGAGGCCAAAGTTTTCTTTACGGTAATGGTCGTATGCATTAAAGTTGCGGGCTTTACTGTAGCAGCGCTCCTCGCCACTGCGCCACGAACCGCCACGGGTCACTCTAAACACAGCTTTAGTATCATTGCGCGGATTCACTGCCGGACTGGTTTTATAATATGCAGCGTTCCAATAATCGCTGCACAGCTCCCACACATTGCCGCTCATATCATACAAGCCCAGTTCGTTGGGCTTTTTCTGCCCTACCGGATGGGTTTTCTTACCTGCATTATCTACCATCCAGGCTACCTGCTCCAGGCTATCGCTGCCGGGATAGCAGTAGCCTTTGCTTAGCGGGCCACCCAGTGCAGCGTATTCCCACTCAGCCTCGGTGGGCAAACGGTAGTTGCTATTACTAATCCGGTTCAGTTTGCTTATAAACGAGTCTACCTCGGCAAGGGTAATTTCTTCTACCGGGCAGTTATCGCAACCTTTAAAGTGCGAAGGATTGCTACCCATCACTGCCTGCCATTGCGCCTGTGTTATCTCGTACTTGCCAATAGCAAAGCTACCTACTTTTACCTCGTGTACCGGCCGCTCGCTTTTTACTCCATTAAGAGTTCCCATTTGAAAGCTACCGCCCTTCACCCTGACCATCTCTATTACCGGAAAGGCAGGCGTTGCTTGTTTTTGAAAAGAGTACGACAGAGTGGCTAAAACAAAAAGAAAGAGAAATGTATTTTTCATAGCACTGGTTTGCACATTGCTAATATATTCGAATGACAATAATAGCCGGCTAATTTTCATCAAACATATTGCCATGCGCATAGGAATACTTTTGATACTGATTTTCGTTCTTCAAACCTCATACGCCCAAACCTGGGTGGACAGCGTGGATAGCTATGCCCGCGAGGCTTACATACCCGCTGGCAAATACCACTGGAGCTGGACCAATGCTGCACTGCTGAATACGATGGTGAAGCAATATGAGTTAGCCCATGCTGACAAAAAGCAAGTGTATCTCAACTATATTAAAAAGGCCATGGATAAAACCTATAACGTAGCCAATGGCCATACACCTAACGGGCTGGCATCGGGGCTGGGGTTAGCGTTTTTGTACCGGGTAACCAAAGAGGAGAAATACAAAACAAAGGCAGAGAAGATATATGGGCAGTACCTTAAAATTAAGCGCACCAAAGATGGGGCCGTATCGCACCTGATGCTGTTTAGGGAGTTGTGGGACGACACCATATTTATGATTGGCGAGTTTATGTTGGGTATGTACCAGGCTACCGGCGATGAGAAATACCTGGAGGAATTTATGAAGCAGTTTCGCCTGCACCGCGATAAGCTGCAAAATAAAGAATATGGCTTATGGGTGCATGGCTGGGATAGTAAGCACTGGGGGCATTGCATGTTTTGCAGTCAGCCGGGCTGGGCAAAAAATGAGACCGGTAAAAGCGGCGAAATATGGGGGCGCGGCAACGGCTGGATAGTGGTAACACTATCGGATGCCTTATCAGTAGTGCCTAAAAATGATAAGCGCTGGAATGAGTTGGCCGGTTACCTGAAAGAGATGATAGTACGCCTGCCTGAACTGCAGGATAAGCAAACAGGGCATTGGTATCAGCTACCGGTGCGCAACACCGACCCTGACAACTGGATAGAAAGCAGCAGCACGGCTATGTTTGCCTATGGCATAGTAAACGCGCTTGAGTTGGGCTTGGTTACTGATGCCTCTTATAAAAACAGTGTGGCCCTTGCCTATACAGGTTTGCGGCGGCATAGCGTGGCACCGGTAGGCACCAAATACCTTACCAGCAAAAATGTATGTGTGGGTACCTGCATTGGCAGCAAGCGCTATTACCTTAAGCGCGGACAACAAAAGGGCAAACCTTATGGTGTAGGTATGTTGGTGCAGTTTGGTAAACGGTACGAGCGTATGAAGATGTAGCTTAAGCACCACCTCGTCAGCCTGCGGCTGCCACTCCTCCTTAAATACCGCCGCGGTGGCGGCGAAGGAGGAGAGCTAACAGCCAAATACAGCTTAAGCTGGTTATATTGACAACTATACTACCTTGCACACCTATTGGCTGTATACCACTAGGTTAAACCGTGCGGGATGCAAGCCATATTTGATACGCTGATAGATAGCTATATAGCCGATAAGGTAGGCATAGCTGACAATTTTCTGAGTGTGGCGCTATCGGGCTCACTGAAGCAGAACCTGCTAAGCTTATATGGCAACGACCAATTACATAGTGCAGGCACAGGTAACCAATTGATTGTACTGCAAGACAAGCTGATACGCAGCGATAAGATTTACTGGCTGGATGCTGGGCATAACAACCTGCACGAGAACAACTTTTTTAAACTGATGGATAGCTTTGTTACTTACCTTAACGCTACCTGCTATGCAGGTATTACTGGGTACGAGTTTCATTATACTATGTACGAAAAGGGCAGCTATTATAAGAAACACCTGGACCAGTTCAGGAACGATAGCAGTCGGGCCTACTCTATGATTATGTATCTGAACAGCGATTGGCAGCTAAGCGATGGTGGCGAGTTGTGCATACACCATAAAGACCATACCCAAAACATATCGCCGAATAATGGCAAATGTGTGCTGTTTAAAAGCAGTGAGCTGATACATGAAGTATTGCTGACCCAGCAGCCCAGGCTGAGTATTACCGGTTGGCTGAAGACCGGGTAAGTTCATAGCCCTATGAAATGAATGGCAAGCCGGAGGATAAGTATGGCCTAGTTGCAGGCGGTTTTACTGCCCCAGGAACATAACTTTACAAAATACCGGTTGATGATAATGATGGGGTGTTTAACAAAAATCGACCATCATACAAATCATTGAAAATCAAAAATTTAAAGTCATCAATCGACCAGTAGGTAAAAAAGTGGACACTTTTTGAAGGGCAATTTTATATCAACATAGGTGCATACATCGTGAGCCTTTAATGCCTGCAATTTGCGCAAGTGAATACTTGCATTATATTTGCAAGCAAATACTTGCGCAATGGAAATAAGAAGAGATGCTTTTCAGGCGATAGCCGACCCTACCCGGAGACAGATAATAGGTATGGTGGCGCAGCAACCGCTCAACCTGAATGCCATAGCCGGGCAGTTTGATATGAGCAGGCAGGCCATATCGCTGCATGTAAAAATACTGACCGAGTGTGGGCTGATAGTTATACGGCAGGAAGGCCGCGAGCGCTATTGCGAAGCCCAACTGGATAGCCTGAAAGAAGTATCGGCCTGGGTAGAGCAATACAAAGCCCTATGGACAAGCCGGTTTAGCAACTTAGAAAAGCACTTAGAAACTATAAAAGCCAAAAACAAAAAACATGGAAAACAAAGAACAAGCTGGAAGTAAAGAAGTACACATTACACATGTATTTAATGCCGACCGAGCATTGGTATTTAAAGCCTGGACCGATCCTGAGCAATTAGCTACATGGTATGCGCCGGATGGCTGCACTATCAGTTTTGCGAAAGCCGATATTAAACAGGGCGGTCAGTATCTATCGTGTGTGCATGTGCCAGCGTATGGCGATTGCTGGTGCAAGGGCACTTACCAGGTGGTAGATGCGCCCAACAAACTTGTGTTTACCATGGAGGTAACCGACGAAACCGGTAAGGATGTAACACCTACCGAAGCCGGTATGGCAGAGGGCTGGCCGCAGGTAACAACGGTAACGGTGCTGTTTTTCGATTTGGATGGCAAAACAAAAATTGAATTGCACCAAACAGTATCGGAAGAACTGGCGAAAAAGACCGGTGCTTACCCTAGCTGGCTTAGCATGTTTGATAAACTGTCTGAATCAGGATTTACAGGATGGTAGGATTAACAGCCTGATAAATACCAAAACACCAAAAGCATAACCACGGAGGAACGGAATACACAGAGATACACTAAGAAAGGCAGATAGCATTACAAATGCTAAAGCCAGTTAGCTCCTCGTGCCCTGGCTCAAAGGCTTGGCTCCACACAAGGACCAATTGGTACTACCAAAAGCATACCACGGAGTCACGGAATACACAGAGATGCACGGAGAAAGGCATAAGATTACAAATGCTTGAACCACTTTTCACCAGGCATTAGCGGAGGCTCGCACCAAGTGAGCCAAAATGGTGTTTTTTGAAAAATGGTGCACGCTCGCATTCTTAATTAATTAAAAATCAATACTTTAAAATACAAAGTGGTGCATGGGGGGGTAGTTTTGAAATATAAAATTTTACCCAAAACAGGTAAGGACATTACTGTAGTATTTAGTATTGAGAGAATACATAGTGCATTACCACAGAGGCACAGAATGCATAGAGAAACACAGGGGAAAACTCATGCCTAGCGTTATCAAAGAACGATGAAGCGCAATAATACATTAACTGCCCTCCTACTAATTCTAACGTGCAAAGATCGGAAGAATAGGGTTAGGGAAAAAGGAAGATTTATTGAGGTTTTGCACGGGGAGTGTTGGTGGGTTGGGGCAATTGTCTGAATCAGGATTTGCATGATGGAGGATTAACAGACGGATAATACAGGGAATGCAAAGGCACCAACCACGGAGACACGGCATACATGGAGAAAAGCATAGCATTATAGGCCACGAAAGAGAACAAGCTGGAGCTATGTCGGGTACATGTAACCATGCAACTGAGTTTGAAAACAAAAAACCGCAGAAGCTATTACAGCCACTGCGGTTTTTGTTTATCTATATTCAGGAAATCTTTATGGTATTCTGTACCAGTTAGAGGACCCGTCGGTGGTA
>DATGWP010000212.1:0-3681 GCA_035299425.1 Chitinophagales bacterium
CGAAATCCTTTCTACTAAATAGCCAATAAGTGCTGAGCCTAAATTGCTATAATCTTCGGTTAAGCCAGGTTTGCTATTTGAAAAGTTGTTAGCCGAGAAGTACTGCCCGTTATTTAAAAATACAGCTTTAAAATATTGGTCTAATGACATGGCGCAGTCTGTTCCATAGCAGTCTAAAGTTAAAGTTTCCTGAAATTCATCTGAAATGCTGGACCTATGACTTAATAGCATTCTTAAGGTTATTTTATCATTAGGGAAACTTGGGTTTCGAACCGGGAACGGAAGATATTGGTTGATATCATCATCTAATCCGATTAAATTTTGTTCTACTAATTGCATGATTGCAACTGCTGTTACAGTTTTAGAAATAGAAGCAATTAAATATCTGGTACTATCGGTAGCTAACTTATTATTACTTTGATCGGCAAAACCCAAAGCGTTGCTATATAATATTGTGTCATTTTTTACAATGCAATAAGAAATAGAAGTCAGGTTTTTGCTTGTTACTTCATTGGTTAATGCAGTTTCAAGTTCTTCCTTTGTGGTTACAATTGCGGGTTCATCTTTCTGGCACGACATGCTTCCCAAAAGCAAAAAACTAACCAGTACTGCCGTAATTTTACTTTTCATAGTATTAAATTTGTTATCTATTTTATGTTTATCAGTGCCTGTTCGCAATGTTATAAAATAACTTGCTTTAAGACGAAGTTCTCTCAACAAAAACGTTTCAATTGGTGCGCTAAGGCCAAAACGGCCAAAGCCTACGCCGGCAAATACGAAAACCACTTGCACCTGCGCACCTTGATGATTTAACCCCGGAGATTTTTCTGTTGATAAGGAAGTCGTATAATGTGAGTTGAAGGGGGCATTCTGTTCGCTCTTCAAAGCTTGCCTTAACGATTTAGACCTGTAATGCCGATTTAATGTGAGTTCTCTTTTTCTTCTTCCTTTTTTTTAGAAAAAAAGGAAGCAAAAAAATCGTCTGCTCAATCGCTCCGCGTGAGCAGACCCACCCCGGCTCGTCGATATAGCTTAATGTTTTTGCGGCTTAGGTTGTATTAACTATAGTGCTCAGAGAAGGCATTAGTAGTATTGAATAAGGGGCTATGCCAAAGTCTGGGTTAACAGCCCCTGAGCGAAACCACTTTAGCCTGCGCACGCTGGATGATTTAACCCCGGAAATTTTCCTGATGATAAGGAAGTTGTATAATGTGAGTTGAGGCGATATTGCAGCGCAAATTCAAACGCGGGGTTCTGCTTTGCTTCAGGGATTCAACGGGGCACAAAGGTTCAAATCCAACAATTGTAAATTATTTTTTACTATGGTTAAAATATAGATCCCAAAGTTCTTGTATAGGCACAGCAGAGCGGCTAAGTTTATTTACTCCTATTTGTCCTTCTTTGGTCCACAGAAATGGATAAAGATGTATTCCTTTGTTACCATCCAGTTCTTGCGTTTCCTTTTCCCAGTTGGTCCACCGGTAATCCTGATAATATTTTTTTAGATTGCCATTAAAGCAAAAAATCAGAAAGTCAGTGTAGCTCATATCCATAGGCTCCCACTTTAAATTATCTGGAGCAAAATAAAATACTTTGCCAATGCCCTCTTTAGAAATTCCACCAGCGTTTACAGCATAAAATCCGCCCAGCACATCATCTGCTATTAGCAAAAAAGATGGTGCCTCTCCAATGTTTGTGTACGATTTTCCTTTATTCCAGTCCATAAGGCTGCGGTTTAAGCGTGCGTTACCGGAACCTAAAATCCTAATCCAGCCATTGTCTATTAGTATACCGCCGGTTTCGTATACAATAGCACCCATCGGTGAACGGGTAGTTACTTGTGTTTGTAATAGGGCTGAATCGGCCCTGCTATTTTCTTTGGACAGTACTTCTACTTTGTTTTTAGCTGTTGCAATCCAGCTTTTTACATCTGGCCAGGCAGGCTCCTGCTTATTTATAAGTTCCTCTAAACTACGCTTCGGTGGGGTTTGCGCATAACATGTAGTAAGTACAATGGTAGTAAAGAGAAGCAATAAGAGATTTTGCATAGGTTATTATTGGATGCCAGCAAATATATTTTTTTTCTTATCGGTGTTTTCTTCTTCTGTCATGGTCTATGTATGTACAGTCATCAACAACTTCTAAGGCCCCCCCCAACTTTTCCACATCCTTACCAATCCAGCGAATTTTTCTCAAATTATTGCATCTTTGTATGAAGCGCGGTAAGTAAAGCCGGCTTATATAGTTCACGAAATAAACCCGCTATGGCTTTATTCGATAAGTGTTTGGATTTTAATGCCGCCGACGAAACCAAGGAGAAAGGGATATACCCTTACTTTCGCCCTATACAAGAGAGCGAAGGCCCTGTGGTGAAGATGGAAGGCCGCAAGGTGGTAATGGCCGGTAGTAATAACTACCTGGGCTTAACCAGTCACCCCAAAGTAAAAGAGGCTGCTATTGCAGCGCTTGATAAGTACGGCAGCAGCTGCTCGGGCTCGCGTTTTTTAACCGGTACTATAGACCTGCACATAGAGCTGGAGCATAAAATTGCGAAGTTTATGGGCAAGGAGGCCGCGCTGCTTTTCAGCACCGGTTACCAGGCCGGGCAGGGCGTTATTTTTCCGCTGGTAAGCAAGGGCGACTATATATTAAGCGATAAGGATAACCACGCCAGCATAGTAGCCGGTAACCTGATGAGTGCCGCAGTGGGTGCCAACATAATCCGCTACAAGCATAACGACATGAAGGACCTGGAGAACAGGTTGCAGAAAATACCGGCAGAGGCCAACAAGCTGATTGTTACCGATGGGGTGTTCAGCGCGCATGGCCTTGTGGTAGATATGAAAGGTGTGGTAGAGCTTGCCAAACAATATGGCGCACAAACGCTGGTAGACGATGCACACGGTTTTGGTGTGCTAGGCCCGTTAGGTAAAGGCACCGTGCACCACTTTGGTGCAGAGAATGATGTGGACCTGATAGTATGCACCTTTAGCAAAACGCTGGCAAGTATAGGCGGCTTTGTGGTAGGAGATGAGCGCGTAATAAATTACCTGAAACATAAATCGCCGGCCCTGATATTTTCGGCCAGCCCTACACCGGCCAGTGTGGCAGCGGCCAATGCAGCGCTGGATATACTAATAGAGCAGCCGGAGCTGGCAACTAAGGTGCGGAAAAACGCCGACCGCGTGCGTGTAGGTTTGCGCGAGGCGGGCTACCATGTAATAGATGGCGAAGCAGCGATAGTGCCCGTGATAATAGGCGATGACGAAAAGACATTTACTATATGGAAGATGCTGTATGATGAGGGTGTGTTTGTAAACGCATTTATATCGCCGGCTACACCACCGGGTATGCAAATGCTGCGCACGAGCTACATGGCATCGCACGAAGACAAGCACCTTGATTTTATTATAGAGAAATTTGTGAAAGTGGGCAAGCAGCTTGATTTGCTGAACCACGACCCGAAGCCGATACATTAATAGTAGAATAGTAATACCAAACTAAGCATAGCTCACTACATAAGCTTATAGGTTCTTCCTTCTCCTTTAGGAGAGGGAAGATGCCAAAGGCAGATGGGTGAGGTTCAACCCTTAAAAAATGAAACAACGTCAATACCATTACATACAGGGCAAAGACCCGCAGAACCCATCGCAGCTGCAATATATAACCCGCGATATAGAA
>DATGWP010000213.1:0-59908 GCA_035299425.1 Chitinophagales bacterium
CTATGGCGGGCCCATGTTTCTGTTGCCGGGGCTTGTAATTGCAAGCTACGTAACCGAAACCCCATTTCCGCTTCCCCACCAAATTCTTATCCGCCAGTACTTTTTAAACCACCAGAATGAAGACGGGGGGTGGGGGCTGCACCTGGAAGGTAAAAGCACCATGTTTGGTACGGTACTGCAATATGTTGCCCTGAGGCTACTAGGTGCAGATAAAAGTGCACCCTCTATAACCAAAGCACGTAGCTGGATACTGGCCAATGGCGGGGCTACAGGTATACCCTCGTGGGGCAAGTTCTATCTGAGCATTTTGGGGGTGTATGAGTGGGAGGGCAATAATTCGCTGTTTCCCGAGATGTGGTTGTTTCCCGAATGGCTGCCCTTTCACCCGGGGCGGTACTGGTGCCATGCGCGGATGGTTTACCTGCCCATGGCTTATTGCTTTGGGCGCAAGGTGGTGGGTAAGCGAACGCCCCTTGTAGAGGAGTTAAGAACCGAGTTATATAAAGAGGACTACGCCTCTGTTAACTGGAGTGCCGCCCGTGGCAGCTGTGCCGGGGCAGATTTATATTACCCGCAGTCGGGGGCGCTAAAGGCAATGAACGGTGCACTGAATGTGTACGAGAAGTTCCACCTGAAGGGACCGCGCAAAAAGGCGCTCGACTTTTGCCTGGAGTATATTAATGCCGAAGACGACCATACCAACTATATAGATATAGGCCCAGTAAACCAGGTTATCAATTCCATCTGCGTGTATCATGCTTATGGCAAAGAGTCGGACCAATTTAAAAAGCATGTTGACCGCTGGGCTGACTACCTTTGGGTGGCCGAAGACGGTATGAAGATGCAGGGCTACAACGGCTCGCAACTGTGGGACACAGCCTTTGCCACACAGGCCATCTTAGAGGGCGGGTTTGAAAAGTACTTTCCCGAAACGGTAGCGAAGGCCTTCAACTTTATAGACAACAGCCAGGTGCGTGAGGAAGTGCGCGACCATAAGAAGTTCTTCCGGCACGACTCGGTGGGTGGCTGGCCGTTTAGCACGGCTGACCACGGCTGGCCGATAACCGATTGCAGCGCCGAAGGTTTGAAGACGGTATTAAAGGTAGAAGACTGCGGATTGAACCTTAAGCTACTAGATAAGGATAAGCGGTTGAAGCAGAGTGCCGACCTGCTGCTCTCTATGCAAAACAAAAGCGGCGGCTGGGCATCATATGAACTTACGCGCGCGCCGGGTTGGGTGGAGTTGCTGAACCCATCGGAGATATTTGGCAACATAATGATAGACTATAGCTATACCGAATGCACTTCGGCTTGTGTGCAGGCACTGGCTGAATTCAGGAAGCACTACCCTGATTATAAGAAGCAGGAGATTGAGAAGTCTATTGGCCGGGGCATACGGTTCATCCTTTCGCAGCAGCGGCAAGATGGCAGTTGGTATGGTAGCTGGGCGGTGTGCTTTACGTATGGGACCTGGTTTGCGGTAGAGGCGCTTGCGAGTGCGGAAACCGGAATACAGAATGCGGAATTGAATACAGAAGTACAAAAGGCATTGGATAAGGCAGCTGTCTTTCTGTTATCAAAACAGAATGCAGATGGGGGCTGGGGTGAGAGCTTTGAGAGTTGTATAGAGAAGAGATACATACCGGCTGCTACCTCGCAGGTGGTGAATACGAGCTGGGCGGTGTTGTCCTTGCTTGAGCTTGGCAAGTCGGCAGTCAACAGCCGGCAGTCGGCAATAAATACAGGAATACAGAAGGGAATACAACTTATAATAAGCCGTCAGCAGCCTACCGGCGATTGGGAGCAGGAGAGCATTAGCGGGGTGTTTAACCACAACTGTATGATAAGCTATACCAGCTATAGAAACGTGTTTCCCATATGGGCACTGGGCCGGTATCTTAAAAACGGGTGTCCCAAATCAGCTGCTTTTTGAAAAAGTGTCCACCCTCCGCATCTGCGACAAATTAACAATCAATGTATTATACCAGAAGGGTGTCCCCTGGGTGATATAATAGACAGCCCACTTTACACCAACTACAGCGGTAAGGAGATTACCTGTTTTGGTAAAATCGTATCTGGTAATCCTGTATCTATCCGCGCAATCAAAGGCAGCAGGCCTAAATGATTTCCAGCTGCCTGGCCACCTTTTGCAGTATCTCAAATACTGTTTCGGCCATTACGTTTTCGCTGTCCAGTGTAGGGTTAATTTCGGTAAACTCAAGGGCGCATACTTTTTCGTTCTGCACCAGCTCCAGAATTATATCGGCTGCTTCGCGTTCATTGATGCCCCCTTTTACAGGTGTACCCGTTCCGCGGCTGATGGTGGGGTCCAGTGAGTCAACATCAAAACTGATATAAATTTTATCGCACATGGCCAGGTGCTTCAGGGCCTCGCGGCATATTTTGGTAACCCCCAGTTTCTTTATCTCGCTGGTACTGAAGTTCTTAATTTTATTCTGTTTTATTACATAGCCCTCCTGCTCTTCAAAATCGCGCAGGGTCATATATAATACATCGCGGTGCTCTACCTTGGGCATTATATCGCCTACATTTTTCAGGCGCTCCCATAGCTCAATGGTTTCATAATCAAGGTCGTTTACCTTGTTCTCTATATTATCCTCGCCCAGCGATACGGCCATGGGCATACCGTGCATATTGCCCGATGGGCTGGTGTAGGGCGAGTGCAAATCGGCGTGTGCATCTATCCATATTACCCCCAGGCGGCTATCGGGGTAGGCCATGCGTATGCCCGCAATAGTGCCGCCTGCATTGCTGTGGTCGCCTGATAGGATAAGCGGGAATTTGCCATCCTTCAGCGAGTCGCGCACACCGGCCCCTATGCGCTCATACATCTTAAGCACACTGCGCAGGCGCTTGGCGTAGCGGCTCTCTATCATGCCATACAGGGCGGCGTTATCGTCGGGTATGTTTATGCTGCGGTGCGATTTGAAAAAATTGCTGCGGTAATCCAGGGCGGCTATTTTAACGGCATCTACCCCCAGGCTTGCGCCACGGGTACCCGCGCCAACTTCACTTTTCACCTCTATAAGGCGTATTTGTCTTCCTTTTTTCATAAAAATGCTGTTTCCTAACGGGTAATATTACCCAAACATGCGCCTGAGCGCCTTCAACCTACCAGATACCCCACAATTGGTATCTGTAAAAATGTTTATAAATAAGTTGAATGAGTATTAACTCTTTCTAATTTAGTTGCTAAAATATCCAATTCCGTTAATCAAACCAATCGCTCATGCCAGATAACAGAAAGTACGTTTTGGCGCTAGACCAGGGTACTACCAGTTCAAGGTCAATTGTTTTTGACGATCAGGGAAACATTGTGGCCATGGCTCAAAAAGAGTTTTCACAAATTTTTCCTAAACCGGGTTGGGTAGAGCACGACCCCGAAGAGATTTGGAACTCACAATATTATACGGCTAAAGAGGCCCTGCGCAATGCGGGCATATCGCCCAGCCAGATTGCCAGCATTGGTATAACCAACCAGCGCGAAACCACCGTAGTGTGGGACAAGCGCACCGGTACACCTATATATAACGCCATAGTGTGGCAGGACCGCCGCACCGCCGACATATGCGAAGGCTTGAAAAAGAAAGGGCTGGAGAAACATGTGCGCGACACTACCGGCCTTGTGATAGATGCATATTTCAGCGGTACCAAAATAAAATGGATACTGGATAACGTAAAAGGGGCGCGCAAAAAAGCCGAAGACGGCGAGTTGCTGTTTGGCACTATAGATAGCTGGCTGGTTTGGAAACTAACCGACGGCAGCCTGCACATAACCGACTACAGCAACGCCAGCCGCACTATGCTCTTCAACATAAAAACGCTGAAGTGGGACCCTAAGATGCTTACGGCCCTGAACATACCATCGCTTATGTTGCCGTATGTAACCGATAGCAGCCGTATATATGGCTTTACGCACCGCGGTATATTTGATGTAGAGATTCCTATAGCCGGTATTGCCGGCGACCAGCAGGCGGCCCTGTTTGGGCAGACCTGTTTTAATGCGGGTATGGCCAAGAACACTTATGGCACCGGTTGCTTTATGCTGATGAACACCGGCAACAAACTGGTGAAGAGCAAACACGGATTGATAACTACCATAGCCTGGGGCATGGGTGGCAAGGTAGAATACGCACTAGAGGGAAGTATATTTATAGCCGGTGCAGCCGTGCAGTGGCTGCGCGATGGATTGAAAGTAATTGACACCGCCGCCGATAGTGAATACCACGCTAGTTCGGTGCCTAGTAGCGAAGGTGTATATGTAGTACCGGCCTTTAGCGGCCTGGGTGCGCCGTATTGGGATATGGAAGCGCGCGGTAGCATTTTTGGTTTAACGCGCGGCGTTACCAAATCGCACTTAACACGCGCAACCTTAGAATCGATAGCTTACCAAACGCGCGATGTGCTTACGGCCATGCAGCAGGATAGCGGCATCAAACTAAAATCGCTACGTGTAGATGGCGGCGCCTGCGCCAATAACTTCCTTATGCAGTTTCAGAGTGATATACTAGGCACACCGGTGGATAGGCCAAAGGTTACCGAAACTACCGCACTGGGTGCTGCTTACTTAGCCGGACTTGCTGTAGGCTTTTACAAAAAGCCGAACATAGTTAAGCAGTGGAAAGTTGACCACCAGTTTAAGCCCGAGATGAAAGCACCGGACAGAGAAAAACTTTACGCCGGCTGGAAGAAGGCCGTTACACTTACTATGGGTTGGGCGAAGGCGAAGTAGGGCATCGCATAAGATTATTTGACATCATATGGAAACTTATCCGATAATAAAAATTAATGATGATGTTGAAAATGTATTAGAAGGAAAATATAAAATATCCTTACCAATAAAACCGGATTTACCGGCAGAACCTATTCAACCCGATAAAACTTCTTACAACTATAGACGCAATTACTTAAGAATTCTCTTTAATCCACTTAACGTATTTTGCTTTGTAGGAATGGCCTTTTTATTAGGAACCCTAAAAAACCCAAATAAAAGTTCAATGATATATTTTGGTTTTGGTTTCTGTATAATATTAGCTACTGTAATTTTTTATTTTAATGAAGATGACGGTGAAACAGAGTATGCAAAAGATTTTAAAAAATATCTAAAGGAATACGATGAGTTCCTTGAAAAATCTACTTTATATTCGAAGAAGTATGTTGATTACAGGACTGAATTGGTAAAGGTAACAGCTATTAACGCTAAAATCACTAACCATGCCACTCGCGATATGGGAATTAGAGAGTTGGCTCACAGTTTCTATCAAAAAGCTATAGCGCCTATTGCTGTGGATTGCAGATCTATAAAAAAAGGAGTTAGCGAAAATTATTTTAAACAACTACTACACGATATTTTTGGGGATATGGTTTTAGTGAATCATAAAGTTTCTTTTGGTGGTTACGAATACTATCCGGATTTCATTCTCAATGTTGATCACGTTTCCTTCTATGTAGATATTGAAATTGACGAACCTTACATAGGGTCAAATGGAAAGCCGATCCACTATTTAGAAAATCACTTACAAGATTTACGTGATAAGCACTTTACAGAAAATTTTTGGGTTGTAATACGGTTTTCAGAGAAGCAGATAATTACGCAACCTCAAGAATGTTGCAATGAAATTTTTTGTGTAATAAAGAGATTTTTTGCGCCGGTAGAAGATTTGGAAAATTATTTTCTCACCATTGATAGGGTAAACCCTGATAAAAGATGGACGAAAAATGAGGCATATAAATTTGCCTTTAATAAATATAGAAACACATATCTACCAAGTATTTTATCGAGACAAATTAATACTGAAATATTTAATCCTTTAAGCTCATCTCAAGAACAAGGCATTGATGATGAGCTACCATTTTAATTTTCCAACAGGTCCTTCTGTAGCAATTGGGCGCAGCCTACGCCGAGAGTGAGAATACAAAGCGGAATAAATACAGTCTGTTTGATTACCGCCCCGCCTGCGGCACCCCGCCTAAAATAGGCGGGGAAACTAAATACAGGCTTAGCGCTTAGAAGTTGGATGTGTGTGTAATAGAGCATGAGTTAAACAGCGCCTAAGATTTATTCAGGCTGTGGCTGCTAAAATTCCCCGCCTATTTTAGGCGGGGTGCCCAACGGGTGGGGCGGTAATAAAATAAAGTGTATTCATTCCGCTTCTGCATTTTAAAAAAGCCAAAACATATCCAACTTGACGCGGTACCACTACGGTAATCAGAACCATTCTTATTTTAGTACACTATGTCATTAAAAAATAAATACGGGCCAGTGGCGCTTGTGGCCGGTGCATCAGAAGGGCTGGGTGCGGCTTTTGCGGAGTATCTTGCGGCCGAAGGCATGGACCTTATACTGGTAGCGCGCCGAATAGAACCGCTGGAGGAACTGGGTAAACGGTTACAGGCAAAATACGGTGTAAGCTGTATGTGCATCAGCTGCGATTTAGCAGCCGTGGATGCTGTGCAACAATTGCAAGGAAAGCTATTGGGTAAGCAAGTGAACCTGCTGGTGTATAATGCGGCGCTATCGTATATAGGCCCGTTTGAAAATAACAGCACGGCGCATAATACGCAGATGGCGCAGGCCAATATGGTAACACCGCTAAGCATGGTGCAGGCATTTGGTAGCCGTATGCTGGAGCATAAGAAAGGGGCCGTGGTATTAATGGCAAGCCTGGCAGGGTTTCAGGGCAGTGGTTTTTTAAGTGTGTATGCGGCCACCAAAGCCTTCAACCGCGTGTTTGCCGAAAGCCTGTGGTATGAATGGAAAGACCGCGGGGTGGATGTAATAGCCTGCTGCGCCGGCGCTACCGCCACACCCAATTACATAAACACCAAACCGGAGCCCACCAGTGTGTTTGCCCCGCGTGTGCAAACACCCGAAGAAGTGGTAAAAGAGTGTTTTGAAAAACTGGGTACGCGCCCATCGTTTGTTACCGGTACCGGTAATAAAATTGCCAGCTTTATTATGCAAAACCTGATGCCGCGCAAAATGGCCGTGACCATTATGGGCGATACTACAAGGAAGATGTACCGGTTGTAGGTTGATAGAAACTGCTGTAAGCCCCAACGGGGCGAAATATATCAGCATCGGGTGAAGCCCGATGTATACTACCCGCATATCGTTAAGGCCTGAAAGGCCGTAGTATATTGCGCCCTTTCAGGGCTTAATAATGTGTTACATGATTACCCAGGGCGTTGCCCTGGGCTAATATCTTACGGCCTTTCAGGCTCAATGCAATGTTCCAAGACCCGCGTTTTAATAAATACCCGGTATAATTTTGCGGGGCACACGTTTGCAGTATTCAATCCATAGCGGGCCATACTTATCGGCGCAGCGTTTATCATCATCTAACTGGCGCGGAAATAAAAGCACTACATAATAGAAAGGATATAGCCATGGAAGCGGCGAAAAGGCATAGGCTACACACAACACAATACCGGTGGCCATTAATATTTCGCCCAGGTAATTAATGTGGCGGCTGAGGCCCCAAAAGCCGTTTACCAGCAGGGTTCGTTTGCCATCGGTAACCATTTCAGGTTGTATGCCCAGAAACTTTTTATTTGGGTCTAGCTTAAAAAAAAAATTTCTGCAGATTGGCACCGCGCGAAAGCCCCCAACCGGTGAAGAACACCAGTGCACACAACACTAAAACATACCACGGCATCTGCACCACCGGTGCGTTTACAGTTGACCATTGCGGTATAGCATAAAAGAAAGGATAGAAGGCAAGGCAGCCCCAGCCTAATTTAAAGCCTACGCGCTCGGCAAACAGGTCGTAGGTATAAAGGTGTACTTCTTCAAAGGTCAGGTAATCGATAAGAAAAAAAGTAAGCAGGGCCGTAGAGAGAAAATAGCCCGCCGAAGCCTGCGCGCCGAATTGTAAATAGTGATGTGCGGCAAAGCTTAACACATTTAATTGCAGCATTACAGCCCCTACGAGGTAAAGCCACATTTTAGCATCTATGCGCCCACCCCACAGCTGTAAATTCAAAGCACGGCCCAAATAGAAATCGGCTAAGAATGAGCGCAGCGGTTTATGAGGTAACACAACTGCAAAGGAAAATATCAAGCCGATAATTACAGCACCAATTAACGACTGCCACCGGTATTGGTAGAGCCAATCCCAAGGCAGCACACCGGTGTAGCAAAGCAAGGCCCATGTTGCTACGGTGGTAAACAGCACCAGCAGCCCGTTAAGGTGGTAGCGCAGTTTTTCGTTAGAACCAGTGCGTGTTACATAACCGGTAACCCAACGGCCGGGCAGCGCCACGTTTAGCAGAAAAATAAACAGGTAAATAACCACGGGGGTTAACAGGCCAGGTATGTGTTGCATAAGGCTAAAGTAAAATTAGTAAGCAAGAATTGAGGAATGGAAGAAGCAGACTGCTGCCTGTTTCACAATTGTATCTATTGCCGACTGCCAACTGTGGACTGCCAACTGGTATTTGTATATTCGCCGCCTTAAATTACATCCATGAAAAAGATTACCCAGCTGGCGTTTGTCCTCCTGTTTTTATTTAGCGCGGCAGCGCTGCAAGCGCAGATAAGTGCGGGCACCTACACCATACCCGGCACGGTGGGCGCTACTACTGTAAACAACCTTACCGAACTGGCTACGCTGCTGAATGCCAACGCTGTAACCGGTGAGTGCATTTTTGAGTTTAGCAGCAACTATACCGGTGTAGAAACTTTTCCGGTGGTGTTTACCAATAACGCCGGCACCGGCCGGGTGGTAATACGCCCTGCAGCCAGTGTAAGCACTGCGCTGGTTACATCGGGTGTTACTACAGCCTTTGCCCTGATAGATTTTAACCACGGGCACGATATTACCTTTGATGGCCGCCCCGGCGGACAAGGCAGCAGCATAATGTGGCAGTTTAAAAACACGCAGGCCAGCAGCACCTTCCCCGTTTTCAGGTTTATTAATAATGCCTATAACGACACCCTGCAATACCTGGATATAAAGTGCAGTGGTAGCAGCAGCTCATCTACCATATTAATAAGTACCAGCAACACCGGTACCGGTAATAAATATGATGTGATACAGAACTGCAAGATAGGCAACAATGCCGCGGCCAGCTACACGGCTATATATGCCAACGGTTCGGCATCGCCTAATCACAACGGCTTTATCACCATTAAGGATAACGAGATTTATAATTTCATGGGTTTCAGTAACGGCCCGCCAACCAACGGGGGCATAGTGGTAACCGCTACCGGTAACACCGGCGGCGACTGGAAGATAACCGGCAACAGCTTCTACTCTACTTTAACTACTACCGGTTCGTTTTTAACGGGCATTTACTTTGCACCGGGCGTAGGTGCTACTGGTAATGTGATATCGGGTAACTACATTGGTGGCCGTGGCCCGCAGGGCGGCACAGCCGGTACACCGTGGGTGTTTAACGGTTACCGTGGCTACACCAGCTACACCGACTTTACCGGTATATATGCCCTGGGCGCTAACACGGTTAGCAATAACACTATACAAAACGTACGATTATCAAATCCTAACTCTGGCAGCCAGACTTTTAGCGGTATAAATATTGGCGGTGCTAGTGTAACTACTGTAAGCGGCAACACCGTGGGCAGCGCTACCGATACCAGCAGCGTACATGCCGGAGGAATGGGCGTGGTAGTAGGTATATGGAACCAAAGCACCGGTGCGGTTACTATTGATAACAACACTATAGCCAACCTGACCAGCGATGCGGCTTATCCGCCTACCGGTTCTACCAACGGCGATGTAATTGGTATTTATAACTATAGCAGCGGATTGCTGGGCTCTTCCACTACGACCAACAACCGTGTGTTTAATTTATCTACAGCTAATGCCAACAGCACTAACCAATATTTTCCTATCAGTGCCGGGGGTGGAATTTCGTCGCAACAAATTGGCAGCTATAGCCGGAATGTGATGGCAGGTATATGTATGCAGACGGCAGGTAACACCAATCATATAATTTCAAACAATAGCATACATGGGTTACGCACTACTTACGGTACTGGTGGCAATACCTGCTATTTGTATGGCATAGTGCCTAATGGCGGCACGGGTACTATTACGGTAGATGGCAACGAAGTGTATGGCCTGTATGCGCCAAACAATATTGGTAATGCGGGCAACTTTGTAGGCTTAACCGGTATATACCTGCCTACAAGTTCGCTGGGTAAATACACTATAACCAACAACATTATATCGCTTGGCCTGCGCCCCACCGATGGCACCAGCGTGCAGAATGCGCTGATATCGGGTATATGGGATAATACCAATAACAACAACGTGAACCTAAAACTAAAGGTGTACCACAACAGTGTGTATATAGGGGGCACCAATAGCAACACGTATAGCAATAACCTCAACTCGTATGCTTTCCGCCGTATGCTGATATATGGCAGCTCGGTGTATGATAGCCTGGTGGTGCTGAACAATATTTTTGTAAACAACCGTAGCACCAGCACCGGTACGGGCAAAAACTACGGTACATATTTTAACTCGACCCTGAGCGCGGTAAGTAATTACAACGATATATATGGCACCGGTACTAATTTTGTATACACCAATGTAGGTGGTTCGGACTATACCACGCTTAACATAGCACAACTAGCGGGTACCGGTTTTGATGGTAACAGTATTTCGGCTGACCCGCTATACAACAGCCTACTTGGCACAGCGCCCGATTTGCATATACCGCTAAACTCGCCGGCCAACCAGGCGGGCACACCGGGGCTGACTACCACTATAGATTTTGATGGTGCCATACGCGCTAACTACACACCGGTAGACCTTGGGGCAACCGTAGCCGGTGGTGCAATACCGTGCACACCTACTACCGGCAGCATTACAGCCAGTGCCTGCGGCAGCTATACATCGCCCAGCGGAGATTACACCTGGACCAGCAGCGGCACTTATACCGATACGCTAACCAATGCAGCGGGCTGCGATAGCATTGTTACTATTAACCTTACAATTAACAGCATCCCTACTGCATCTATTACACCTGTGAGTGTTACTATTTGCAATGGTGGCAGCGCTACGCTTACTGCCGGTGGGGGCGGCACGTATGCGTGGAGCAACGGCCTGGGCAGCAATGCGCTGGTGAGTGTATCACCTACCAGCCAAACTACTTATACGGTAACTGTAACCGGTGCCAATACCTGCACAGCTACGGCCAGTAAAACGGTTAGCGTTAATCAACTGCCTAATGCAGGTATTAATGGTGCAAATGCTGTATGCACAGGTTCTTCAACACAACTTACGGCTACCGGTGGCGCAAGCTATAGCTGGAGCAACAGCTTAGGCAGCAATGCACAGGTAAGTGTAGCGCCAACCAGCCAAACTACGTATACCGTAACAGTAACCGATGGTAATAGCTGCACTGCTACGGCCAGTAAAACAGTAACGGTTAACCAGTTACCTGCGGTAACGGCTAATGCATCTGCCACTACCGTATGCGCAGGGACAGCTGTAACACTAAACGGCAGCAACGCGGCTACCTATGTTTGGAATAACGGGGTAAGTAACGGTATTGCCTTTGCGGCAGTAAACACTACTACCTATACCGTAACCGGCACCGACGCAAACAACTGTTCGGCTACGGCAAGTGTAACGGTTAACGTGAATACACTGCCGAATGCGGCTATCAGCGGACCAACCACTATATGCGCAGGTTTGCAAGCTACATTAACCGCCAGCGGCGGCACAGGCTATAGCTGGAGCAACAGCCTGGGTACCAATGCACAGGTTACAGTTACACCGGTAAACCCCACTACTTACACAGTAACTGTAACCGATGGTAACAACTGCTCGGCTACGGCAGCACATACGGTAACAGTTACCAACGCACCGGTGGCATCTATAACCGGCGCAACGCAATCGTGCGCCGGGGAAAGTGTAACACTTACAGCTGATGGTGGCAATACCTACACCTGGGCTGATGGATTAGGAACGAATGCATCTATCACAGCATCGCCAACAAGTACTACTACCTATACCGTAACGGCTACGGTGGGCGCTAACTGCTCGGCTACTGCCACGCATACGGTTACAGTATATCAGCCTGCTACTTCGCAGTTCAGCCAAAGCATTTGCAGCGGCGAAAGCTATGTTTACAACGGCGTTTCTCTAACAGCGGGTGGAACGTACCTAGATACCCTGCAAACTATTAATGGCTGCGATAGTATAGTTACCCTTAACCTAACGGTTAACCAACTTCCGGCTGCCACTATTACAGCGGCTACCAACACTAACTTCTGTACAGGCGATGATGTAATGCTGAGCGCACCGGCTGGCACGGTAACTTACCTGTGGAGCAATGGCGAAACCACTCAAAGCATAACGGTAAATTCCAGTGGTGCTTATTCGGTAACGGTTACCGGCACAGGAAACTGTACCGCGGTATCGGCGCCGGAGATTGTTACGGCATTTCCACTACCGGCGGTACCGGTAATAACGCGCGAAAACGACACCCTAATATCTACCCCATCGGCGGGTTATCAATGGTATTTTAATAACACTATTCTGGATGGCTCTACCGACCCTAAACTGACCATAACCCAAAACGGCCCTTATTATGTAGAGGTGAGCGATACCAATGGCTGCACTAACCGCTCTGCCACTTATAATGCCATTAGTGTAAGTGTAAAAGATGTAGCTGTTATGGGCGGGGTTAAACTATATCCGAACCCTAACTCAGGTAGTTTTGTAATTGAGTTTAGCGATGCTGCCGAAAGAGAAGTTGAAATTATGGATGTAATAGGCCAGGTGGTTTACAGCAACCGTTTATCCGCCAAATTGAACAGTATAAATGCAGACCTTAGCGCAGGTATTTACCTGATTCGTTTAAACCAAAATGGCAATTGGCAAAGTATGAAGGTTACAATAACGCGCTAGTTATCAATAACCAAAGCACAAAAAGCCGCATGTGAATACATGCGGCTTTTTCATTTTTAAGCTTAACCAAAACTAATCTTTCAAAATATTTTGAAAGTTCAATAAATTGCATTTACCTTTACATCATGAAATTGGACGAAGCGAAAACAAAGTTTGTAGAAGCCTGGGGCACCTTTGGCACCAACTGGGGTATTAACCGCACTATGGCGCAGATACATGCCCTGCTGCTGGTAAGCAACGAGCCGCTTACCACCGACCAGATAATGGAACTGCTGGATGTAAGCCGCGGCAATGTAAACATGAACATGCGCGCGCTAATAGACTGGGGCCTGGCCGAGCGCATAACCAAACTGGGCGAACGGGCTGAGTTTTTTGCCGGTGAAAAGGATATATGGAAAGTGGCCGTAAAGATAATACGCGAGCGCCGCAAACGCGAGATAGACCCGCTGCGCAAAACCCTGCGCGAACTAAAAATGATAGATGATAAAGAGCAGAAGAAAGATGAATACAAGACGTTTATAAAAATGATAGAGGATATAGACAGCTACGCCGAAAGCATGGACCGCATAGCCGACAAACTTACCCTGGCCGACCAAAGCTGGTTTTACGGAACACTGATGAAGATGATAGCTAAATAAAATATAAAGAAACCCCTGCTGTTTGGCAGGGGTTTAAAAAGCAAACAATGTTTCAATTTTTATTGAAAGTTGAGAAACAAAAAACAAGATTATGAAAACAAGCATTTTGAAATATGACTACTACATACAGTTGCTGCTATTAATAGCAGATGTGGCCGCGTTGCTTTTTGCCTGGTATGTTCCTTACCTGCTGTTGATTTTCCAGCTAATAATAGGTTTATATCAGTTGTGCAGTAGTGCACTGCACTTGTTTCTGCAACATAAAAGCATTGGATTCTACGAATGGAGGATAAAGCATTTTGCGGGTTCTGTTTTATACTTAGCCTTTCTGATTCTACTTGGCTGCTATGGGGCATACAACGCCTTTCTGGTTATTGCCACGGTAATAGTTATTCCGCAAGCTATTCTATTCGCCTACATCATGCTATGCAAGCGCGAACTTGATTTTATTGAAGAAAGAGAGTTTCACATACTTAAATAACAGAGCCATGAAAACTTTAAAAGACAAAACACTTATTTACGATAACACCTGCCCTATGTGCGATATATACAGCAACGCCTTTGTAAAAAATGGTATGCTGGATAAAGAGGGGCGAAAAAATTTTGAAGAACTGGATGCTGCTACTCTTGCCAAACTGGATAAAGACCGTGCGCGCCATGAGATACCTTTGGTAGATAATACCACCGGTGAGGTGCTGTATGGCTTAGATGGCCTTACACTAATTGTAGCAAATGCCTTGCCGGTGCTTAAGCCAATGATTACAAGTGGTTGGTTTAAAAAGATGCTTACGCCGCTTTACAAGTTTATCTCTTACAACCGCAGGGTAATAGCCGGTTCTTTTTATGGCGGTGTAGGTTTTGATTGCGCTCCCGATTTTCATTTAGGTTGGCGATTGGCTTTGATAGTTGCGGGTATTGGCTACACAGCGCTGGGTATTTACCTGTTCTCTTTAATAGCGGGTGTAGCCAATATAGTAATGATGTTTGGCGTGGTACTGATGTATTTTATATTGCTGGTAACTACTAACCTGCTATACAACCGCTCCTTTGAAGAGAAGATAGATTACATAGGCCACCTGGCCACGCTCGGCGTGGTAGAAAGTACCTTATTTGTTGTGACTGCCCTTATTGCACGCTTAACCGGTATGCCTGAGTTATTGTTCGCCGGTCAGGGGGCAGGAAGGTTATTGGCTACATACTTACACGCAAAGCGGGTAGAGAATAACGGTTATAGCTATAAACTTAACTACGCTTTTGCTTTTGGTGCAGTTGCATTAATTATATATTTAGCTCATATTTTACAGTAACCTGAATATGAAGAAGGCAGAAATTCAAAATTATTTATTGAAAAGATTTTGCCTCATGCTGCTTCTCACCGTTTGGCTTGTACCTTATTCCACAGCCGGATTGTTGCTACTTGCTATAGCCTCGTTCAAAAGGGTGTCATCTAACATGGCTATTGCTGTCACCTTATTGTCACTAATCCTGAGCGGCATTGCGCTTAATTTCGGAAGTTCTTTCTTCGCATACTTATTTGGCTGGGAATATGTGCAGTATACATTATATGCTGCACCCATTACATTTTTTACAAGTATTTTGGTAGCACTACGCACTTATGCGTGGCAACGTAAAATTTGGCATAAACTCTCACCCGATTAATCAATGAGCTATATGGGTGGATTTCCTATCTTTAGGCAATGAACCCGTTTCTACTATCGGCCATTTGTATCTTCTCGTTTATGTGCATCATGTTTGTGGTGGCGCAAGTGGTGAAGAATAATAGTATAGTAGATATAGGCTGGGGCTTTGGTTTTGTAATGGTTACAGTAGTTACTTTTTTTGTGTATGGCGATTTGCGTTTCCATCAAAAACTGGTGAGCTACCTGGTGGTAGTGTGGGGGCTGCGGCTGAGTATATACCTGGCTATACGCAACATTGGCCAGCCCGAAGATTTCCGCTATGCCAACTGGCGAAAGGAATGGGGCAGCAATTTTTTGCTGCGCTCTTTTCTACAGGTGTTTATGCTGCAGGGGCTTATTATGTTTATTAATACACTACCGGTAGTTGTGGTTAACAGCGATCTATCGGTTTTTAAATCATACAAGGTGTTATACCCGGTGGGTGTAGCGGTATGGTGTATTGGCTTCTTCTTCGAGGCGCTGGGCGACTACCAGATGTATATGTTCCGCACGGGCCACCACCACAAAGGGCAGGTGATGAATACCGGCCTGTGGCGCTATACCCGCCACCCCAATTATTTTGGCGAGGCGGTAATGTGGTGGGGCATTTTTTTATTGGCTATTCCATCGGGCAAATGGTACCTATCGGTACTGGCACCGGTTACTATAACCTTCCTATTGTTAAAAGTATCGGGTGTTACCATGCTCGAGAAAAAGTACGAAGGCAACGATGAATACAGCCGGTATAAAAGAAATACCAATTCATTTATACCTTGGTTCCCTAAATCAAATCCTTAAACAGGTTTTACTGCTCAAAATTATTATGAAAAATATTCTGCTGCTGTTGTTATGCTTTGTTAGCACCCAGTTTATACACGCCAATAACTTTAATACCTATAAAACCCATATAGCTACCGATAAGCTGATAGTGCTGTTTAACGATGGCGTATCTGCCGAAGAGAAGGCAGCTATTATACGTGCATCGGGCGCGGTGACCGGGTTCACGCATTTGCCATGGCCGGCACTTACCATTTGCAACACTGAAAATATGGATGGTGCCAAAAATTATTTTACCGCATTGCCGCAGGTAAAGTTTGTTTCGTTTTTCATAGCCGATGACAATGGGCACGAAGCCGGTGTGCTGAACACTTTTTTTGTAAAGCTTAAAGACAAAAACTTTGAGCCTATGCTACGCGAAAAGCTGAAACAACTAAACCTTGGTGCACCGGTGGCCGATAAATACATACCTAACCTGTATAAGGCTACTAACCTTAAAACCACTACACAAAACACGGTTGACCTTTGCGGCGATTTAGTTAACCAGGGGTGGTGCGAATACGCGGTGCCTAATTACCTGCTAAACCCGATAGTATGCGCCGACCCGCTATTTGTACGCCAATGGCATATTAAAAATACCGGTAGCGGAGTACAAGGCAGTGGCACCGTGGGGGCCGATATGGATGTAGACAGTGCGTGGACTTTAACCACCGGTGACCCTACAATTAAAGTAGGGCTTATAGATTCGGGGGTAGATACCCTGCACGCCGACCTGCGCGATAACCTGCTGCCCGGGCACGATGCACTTGGAGACTCTACCGATGGCTACCCTACACCGGTATACCCTAACGATGGGCACGGCACCTGCTGCGCGGGTATTATTGCAGCTGTAAAAGATAACGGCATAGGTGTGGCGGGTGTAGCGCCATCGTGCAAGGTAATACCGGTGCGCGCATTTTATTACATACAACTATCTACCAACGGCGAGCCGCTGCCTTACTCTTCGGCCGAAGCATTTGCCGATGGCATTGGCTGGGCCTGGAGCGTAGCCGGTGCCGATATACTAAGCAGCAGTTGGGCATTGCCCAATGAGCTTATAGGCATATTGCCGGGCGGGCCGCAACCGGTAGAAGATGCTATACGCAACGCATACGCCAATGCACGCGGTGGCAAGGGGTTAGCTATGTTTCACAGCAGTGGTAATGGTGGTACTACCAACGGCCCGCTATGGCCGGGCTCGATGACAGAAACCATATCGGTAAATGCGAGTAACATGTGCGATATGCCGGTAGCCCCCGGTGATTGCAGCGGAGCCACCTGGAGCGGCGACTACGGCCCGGGCCTTGATTTTGCGGCACCCGGCGTGCGCGTGCCTACCACCGATATGATAGGCACCAATGGTTTTTCGAACAATGAATATGATTTAACTTTTGGTGGCACATCGGCCAGTTGCCCCAATGCAGCCGCAGTAGGTGCTTTGGTATTATCGCTCCGTCCGGAGCTACGGGCTGAGGACGTACGAAATATTATAGCCAAAGGCTGCGATAAGGTAGGCTGCACTTACGATGTGAACGACGCTAACGGCACCTGGTGCCCGCGCATGGGTTTTGGCCGGGTAAACGCCTATAAGGCCCTGCAACAATCGTTTATCTACTCGGGCATTAATAACACTAACGGCGACGTTGCACTGGGTATTTTTCCGAACCCAACCAACGGCGCGCTGAATATTAATCTAACAGGTATTAGCACAGCAATAGCAAGAATTTACAACTTTACCGGTGCCGAGTTACTGCAGATGGAATTAAAAGAAGGATTGAATGAAGTAGATGCCGGGGCATTACCTGCCGGAATTTATCTGGTGAGAACAGACACCGGTAGCAGAACTGTAACGAATAAGGTTACAATTATCAGGTAGTTTGGTTGTGCGTTATCGCGCTACTTCCGTTCGCTTTTCCAGCTCTGCCTGTTTCTTATAGAGCACCTCGCTCATACGGGCATTGAGAAGAACAAACCCTATCAGGATAACACAGAACACCACCAGCATTAAATTCATAGATGTGTCTGTTTTCATACAATGGATTTTTCATTAATTAAAACTTCTATACAATTGTAACGTTTGTTTTTATATAATATTACACACCTATTGTCATTGCATTGTCATATTCACAAGCTATCAACACGGCGCTATAATAGTGCCAACGATTGCCAAACCCTACCAGACCAATTAGTTAGCTCATTATTCTATTACGAATGAATCCTTTAATCGCCGTTAATAGATGATTAGAATTTAATTAGAGCGCAGCAATCAGGATAATGTAGCAATTACTTGACGTAACAATGCACATGTGAATAGACGCTTTTAAGTTTAAAAGCTGCGCTATAAAATCAGGTTACCGAAGTTTTTAAAAACTCCGGCAACCTGATAGTTAAGATATAGTTGCAAAACCGGTATACGGTTGCAATGCTTTAGGTATGTTAATACCACCGGTGGCAGTCTGGTGATTTTCGAGCAGCGATGCTACAATGCGCGGCAATGCCAGCGCACTCCCGTTGAGTGTATGTGCCAAACGGGTCTTCTTATTCTCATCGCGGAAACGGACCTTCATCCGGTTACTCTGGAAAGTTTCGAAATTAGAAACCGAGCTAACCTCTAACCAACGCTGCTGCGCGGTGCTGTATACTTCAAAGTCGTAAGTAAGTGCCGAAGCAAAACTCATATCGCCGCCACACAGGCGCAATATGCGGTAAGGCAGTTCGAGCTTTTGTAGAAGCGTTTCTACATGTTGAGCCATTTCTTCCAGTACTTCATAGCTTTTATCAGGGTGTACTATCTGCACTATTTCTACTTTATCAAACTGGTGTACCCGGTTAAGGCCGCGCACATCTTTACCATAGCTGCCGGCTTCGCGGCGGAAACACGGAGAGTAAGCGGTAAACTTAGCCGGCAGAGTATCCAGTATTTCATCGCGCACAATATTGGTAACCGGTACTTCGGCTGTAGGTATCAGGTAGAAACCTTCTTCTTTGGTTACATACATCTGCCCTTCTTTATCGGGCAGCTGGCCGGTAGCAAATGCGCTGGCCTCGTTTACCATATGCGGGGGTATAACCTCCATGTAACCGGCCTCAACAGCATGATCTAAAAAGAAGCTGATAAGTGCACGCTGCAACTTAGCACCCTGCTTTTTATAAACAGGAAAACCGGCACCGGTGATTTTCACACCCAGTTCAAGATCGAACAGGTCGTATTTTTTCGCGATGTCCCAGTGTGGCAATGCGCCATCAAACAATTTTGGTATTTCGCCTACTGTTTTCACCACCTCGTTCTCTTCAGGTGTTTTACCCAGCGGCACCGATTTATGTGGTGTGTTGGGTATGCGCACCAGTATATCTCTTAGCTCTTCTTCGGTTTTGGCCAAACCGGCTTCAAACAGCTTTGATTCTTCTTTCAGTTTAGCTGTTTCAGCTTTCCTGGCATCAGCCTCATCTTTTTTGCCTTGTTTAAAAAGCTCGCCTATTTCTTTTGCAATAGCATTCTGGCGCGAGAGGTTTTCATCCAGCTTGGTTTGAATATTACGGCGTTTTTCATCTATCACCAATATTTCATCTACCAGCACTATGTCTTTAAAATTCTTTACCGCAAGGCGTTGCTTAATCTCTTCAGCATTGTTGCGAATGGCAGTAATTTCGAGCATACATCTATAATTGTGAGTGGCGAATATAAAAATTTGCATTTCTACATACTTGCAGGTTAAATGCCCATGCGCAATATGGTCCTTCTGTATACACTTTGCTGTAGCTTTTTGTGAATAAACCCTAACAGGTTAGATGCATTTTTAAAAAGTTTGGCATTTCCGAAACTTTACCTAACATTGCATTGTTATCCAATAGTATAATCTCACAGGGTTTAGTTCTTCCAACTAATTTACTGTTCAATAAAATTCCAAAAACATAAATGGTTTCGTGATATACACGCAAGTGTTTTCCGGCCTGTTCGCAATGAATTCTCTTTTTAACCTATACGCACAACCAATCTCCGCTTAAACTTAAATAACCTACCTGTATGTACGACATTCTTCAGCTAAATGACATGATTCTGCCCGAGCTTCGCGAAATAGCAGACAAACTAAAAATTAAAGGCAGCGACAAATTAGAAAAGCAGGCCCTGATACTAAAAGTGCTGGACGCACAGGCCCTGAACCCAGCGGATGCCACCGCCGATAAACCTAAAGAGAAAGCTAAAAAACCAAGGGCCCGCAAGCCTATATCGGCCGATTTGAAAGGCAAATCGGAAGAAAAGGAAGAAGAAGTAGCACCACCGGCCCCGGTAGAAGAAGAGGAAGAAGATGCTCAGCCGGTAATTACCCAAGAGGTACAACAGGTAAATGAAGAAAAAACTGCCGTGCAGCCAGGTGAAGACACCGGGTTTGCCGAGCAAAAACCACAGGAAGAGAATAACCAGCAGCGCCGCCAGCACAACCAGCACCAGCCACAAAACCCCAATATATTCAGCGTAGAAAGCGATGCAATTATTGAAGGTTCGGGTGTATTGGAAATGATGCCGGATGGTTACGGCTTCCTGCGTTCATCAGACTATAGCTACCTGTCTTCGCCCGATGATATTTATGTATCGCCATCGCAGATAAAACTGTTTGGCCTTAAAACCGGCGATACTGTGCAGGGGTACATACGCCCTCCCAAGAGCGGCGAAAAGTATTTTGCCCTGTTAAAGGTAGATAGCCTTAACGGCCGTTCGCCCGAAGAAGTGCGCGACCGTGTATCGTTCGATTACCTTACCCCGCTTTTCCCTAACGAGAAGCTGAACCTGTTTACCAAACCAACCGACCTTAGCACCCGTATTATTGATTTATTTACACCGGTAGGCAAAGGCCAGCGCGGTATGATTGTGAGCCAGCCTAAAACCGGTAAAACAACCATACTAAAGGATATAGCCAACGCTATTGCTGCTAACCACCCTGAGGTGTATCTGATAGTATTGCTGGTAGATGAGCGCCCTGAGGAAGTTACCGATATGGAGCGCAGCGTAAACGGTGAGGTAATCGCCTCTACCTTCGATGAGCCTGCCGATAAGCACGTAAAGGTTTCTGCCATTGTGTTGCAAAAAGCAAAGCGCCTGGTAGAGTGTGGCCACGATGTGGTGATACTATTGGATTCTATCACCCGTTTGGCGCGTGCGTATAACACCGTGTCGCCATCATCGGGCAAGGTATTATCGGGTGGTGTAGAGGCCAACGCGATGCAAAAACCCAAGCAGTTTTTTGGTGCAGCCCGCAAAATTGAAAATGGTGGGTCATTAACTATCCTGGCTACTGCCCTGATAGATACCGGCAGCAAAATGGATGAGGTGATTTTTGAAGAGTTTAAGGGAACCGGTAACATGGAGTTACAGCTTGACCGTAAGCTAAGCAACAAGCGTATTTACCCGGCCATCGATATAGTATCATCTTCTACCCGCCGCGACGACCTGTTGCTGGATAAAGATGTGCTGCAGCGCATGTGGATACTAAGAAACCACATTGCCGATATGAGTTCGCAGGAAGCTATGAACTTTATTACCCAGCAAATGAAAGGCACCAAGAGCAACGAAGAGTTTTTGGTAGCTATGAATAGCTAGTTGGCAGTTAACAATAGGCAGATGGCTGTAACAGCCTGAAAGACAATAAATGCATAGAAAACAGCGGAAATGCTGAAAAAATGCAGGTATTTTCTACAAAAACTATTGCGCCGGGCTATTGCCTATGTGGATAAAATAACTACTTTTGCCGTCCTTTTACTAAAAAGGAATAATTTTAAACACCAGAAAATATGAAACGGACATTTCAGCCAAGCCGCAGAAAAAGAGCAAACAAGCACGGCTTCAGAGAAAGAATGAGCACTAAAAATGGAAGAAAAGTTCTTGCAAGAAGAAGGGGCAGAGGCAGAAAGAAACTTACAGTTTCTGACGAGAAGAGACTTAAGTAGTCCTTCTGTAGCTAAGTCGTTTGCCGGTTTTGATGTGCAATTGCTTAAGGGCAGATGCACCTTTGGCAGCGATGAAAAGCTCAAGAGCAAAAAAATAATAGACCAACTTTTTAAGGAGGGTAAATCAGTTTCAGCAAACGGGTTTACCCTCGTTTATTTGGTGCAACCGCTCCATACCTTTTACCCGGCCCAGGCAAGCTTCTCGGTACCCAAGCGTTTTTTTAAACACGCTGTAGACCGCAACCGCACCAAGCGCCTTATGCGCGAGGCCTACCGCCTGAATAAACTGCCCTTTTACGAAAAACTGGCAGAGCGCAAGCAACAAATAGCCATGATGTTTATTTATAAAGGCAAGGAGTTGCCTGATACCGAAACTACTACCAAGGCAATAATTAGCTGTTTACAAAAGCTAATCCGCTAACCTTGTATTCTTTTTATACCTACCATTGCATTTAATATAAACCCACACTAATATGAGAGCACTTTTTGTTATAGGCATATTATTAATAAGCCAGTTTGTTTTTGCTCAAACCGCCACCGTTAAATGGGGTAAAGACCAGGGAGTTAATGGTGAAGCAAACCAAGTGGTAAGTGTAGATAGCGCAGGCAATATGGTATATGCCACTCCCGCACTACTTGCACGTGCTAAAAAATTGCTCGGCACTGTAAATATTTACCATACCTTCCTGTTATACGACAAAATGGTGAATACATACCAAATAGTACATACACTTAACCATCATTACGCCAGCATTACCGGTTACAGCGACGGAGAAAAAAAATTGAAGCAACATTTTATAGAAATAGACAAATATGGTAACCCACTGGGGCCTGACCATCTGATTAACAGCAATGAATTTACCGAATACAAATCCAGGCCGGGTAACTCTAAATACACACAGGATTTTATGGGCACCGTGGTTAGCGCCAACGGCAAATTGATTTTACATGTATCGCAAAACAGTGTGCACGATGTAAACAAGACAGCCGAAATACTTTATTTAACCGTGCTGGATGAAGATTTAAAAGAGGTATGGAAACGTGAGGTGACGCTTGGTGAGGACGATAAAGCAGGCGATTTCGGTCAGGTTTTTGTAACTAATACTGGCAAAGCAATTTTTACAGCATGCTACAACAAAACGCTTACCAATAGCATGCTTAGAAAAGAGCAGCCTTTTTCTTACAAGCTTTTTGAAGTTACAGCCGATAACATACGCGAAACCACTATTGGCAATGGCCTTGATGTGCAGCCGGTATCGTTTATTATAAAAGAATTGAACAACGGCGATTTAATAGCAGCCGGCAGCTACTATGCACCTACCAAAAGTTTTCTGGCAAGATCAATAGGGCTTTTTGCTGCAAAGGTTAATGCTGCAAGCTTTACCGTAACCTCACGCGATGCGCGGCCTTATAAGTTTACCGAAAACCCGGGCAACAAAACACCTTTAAACGAAAGCAGTTTAGTTGCCGAAGAATTGTGTTTATCCGCCAGTGGAGAAATATTGCTTGTATTAAAATCAGAAACAGGCAACTCAAGGGGCAGCACTGGTATTAGTGCCTTCTATTTTGCCGAAATAAGCAGTGATGCTAAAGTTGGTAATGAGAGTGTTATAGAAAACAAATTGGCGGCCGGCGCATACAGTGGCATAGGAGTTTATCCTCTTGCAAATAAAATTCTGATTTTATGCAATAAAGACGAGGCAAAAGAGCACAAGCTTAGGGCGGCATATTTTAATTATAATGGCAAGCTGTTGGCGGAGGAATTGTTTCCATTTAAGAACGAATACTACTACTCTGCACGCGCTGAAAGCAAATTATCTGATACTGCAATCCGCATTGGGGCCTCGCCCGGTACTGCATTTGATTATACCCCTATATTTATGTATGGCGTGTTGACCATTAAATAAACAGGCTAAAGGCTGACAATGATCTCCAAATTCTTCTCCTTCATTTTCATCCTGCTTATAAAAGCCTACCGCACTTTTATATCGCCTATGCTGGCGCCCAGCTGCCGCTATATGCCTACCTGCTCGGAGTATGGGCTGCAGGCCATAAAAAAGCACGGCCCGTTTAAAGGCGGCTGGCTAACCATTAAACGCATCAGCCGCTGCCACCCTTGGGGCGGGCATGGGTACGACCCGGTGCCATAAAGAGCCAATCTCCTCATTCTTAATTGCATTTATAAAATCAACGGATAAATAAGCTTCGAACGGTCTCCCCTCTCAATATGTGGAGAGGGGAGATGCCGACAGGCAGAGGGGTGAGGCAGGCGCATCAGCCGCTGCCACCCCTGGGGCGGGCATGGGTATGACCCGGTGCCGTGAAAAATCATTATACTTACATATAAATACGCTAAAATATATGGCACTAGATAAAAAAGCATTCTCTGACTTCTATAATAAGGATGATTTACCAGAGTGGCTGTGTCCAGTTTGTTCTAAAGGTCGCTTAAGATTAGCAACGCCAACATCTATCAGAATCGAAGAAACTCAAAGTTCAATAAAGGGAAGGAGCGATGATGCGTGGGATCCTTTTTGGTATGATGGAAAGTTTGTTTTGCGATTAAGCTGTTCAAATAAATTATGTAAGGAATCGACATACTGCATAGGAGATGTTATTCACGATATTGAACATGACGAAAATGGGCATCAATATTTCGAAGAATTTTTACAACCCAAATTTTTTAATCCCGCATTGAAGTTGTTTGAGATTAATAAACTAGTCCCTAAAGAAATTACTGAAGTGTTATTAGATGCATTTAGATTGTTTTGGTCAGATAAAGAATCCTGTGCAAACAAAATCAGATTAGTTCTAGAACTTGTATTAGATGATAAAAACGTCAAGATATTCCCATCAAGTAAAAGCCGGAAGCATAGATTGTCTTTACATAATCGCATTTTAGAGTTTGGCAAAAAGCAACCTGACTTATCAGCTAGAATGTTAGCTATAAAATGGATTGGAAATGAAGGTAGTCATTCGGGAGCTAGTTTAGTTTCTTCCGATTTAATAGATGGTATGGATTTACTTGAAAATTGTCTTTATAAGTTATATAGTGGTGAAGAGGAGAGGCTAATTCGGCTAACTAAACAAATAAATAAGCGCAAAGGAGCGTTAGCAAAAAGTAAAAAGCGTTATACAACCAAAGGTATAGTAACAATGTAATCAATAAGTATTTAAGGGTGTTTATCATCTCGTATTATTACATTTGCCGGCCATGAGAATTCCTGCAAAAATTGTTTCGGTTGTATTTCACCCGCTGTTGTTTCCCAGTTATGGTTTGTTGCTGTTGCTAAGCACCAACCCAAACCGCTTTGGCCAGTTTGGCGATAAGCTACACATAGTGTGGTTCATCATCATTTTTACGCTCACGTTTTTGTTCCCTACCATCTGGCTGCTGATGATGAAAAAGCTGGATATGATAGACTCGTTTAACCTGGAAACCACCAACGAGCGCATAGTGCCGCTGATAGCTACTGCCACCTTTTACCTGTGGACGACCTGGATGTTTAAAAGCAACGTGCATTTAAAAATACCTACCGATAAATTGATTTTCTTAATGATGCTCGGTTCGTGCTTTACCATCTTTTTGGCGCTGTGCACTAATATATTTATGAAGATAAGCCTGCATACCTTAGGGGCAGGTAATTTGCTCGGGCTATTGCTGCCGGTGTTACGCATATCAACCTTCGACCTTCGCGGTGTATTTATCGCCTTTATTCTGCTTGCCGGCCTTATAGGCGCATCGCGTATGATACTAAAAGCACACACGCAACGGGAGGTGCTGGTGGGTTACCTGGTAGGCTTTACGGGGCAGTTTATAGCATTTACGGTAGTGGCGAAGTTTGTGTAGGCAAGATTTGTCAATTCATATAGCGGGCTGGACACATGAAAGCAAAAGAAGAATTGCAGAGGTGTTGCTGAAGAAGATTAGGAACGTGTATAGCGCTGGTTTGTAAATGATACAACAGGCGGCACCTCCGGTGCGCATAAAAATTCCATTCTATCCTGCTACAAACAGACGACCCACTACGTGGGTGTAAATACAAAAACTCTTATTGCAGACTTTCCTGACTTTTGTAATCGAAATGCAATTATCGCACGGAGAAAAATACAGAGTAAAGCAGCCGAGAAATGCAAACCCATACAGATTGAAAAAGCCTGTTCGAATACAGCAATTAATGCACTAACGTATTCGCTCCGTTAGGAGCCGTCTGTTTGTAGAAAAAACACGTAGATGGCTGTTGCGCACCGTAGGTGCCGCCCGTTCGTATTATTTCTGGCTGAAAAAGATTATAGCAACCCGCTGATGATGCTGTCGATACTTAAGCCTTGCGCTTCTGCCTTGTAGTTTTTGAAAACACGGTGGCGAAGTACCGGTAAGGCTACTTGCTGCACATCTTCAATATCGGGTGAGTATTTGCCACGCACGGCTGCGTTGCACTTAGCACCCAGCACCAGGTATTGTGAAGCACGCGGGCCTGCACCCCAGCTTATGTAGTCGTTAACCGACTTAGGTGAATTAGGCTGGTTAGGGCGTGTGTTGTTTACCAGTTTAACTGCATACTCCAATACATTATCGGCTATAGGTATGCGGCGCACCAGCTGTTGGAAATAAAGAATTTCGTTGGCAGTCATTCTTTTCTCTACCGTGGCTTTGTGGCCGGTGGTGGTATTTTTCACTACGCGTATTTCTTCTTCGTAAGTAGGATAATCCAGGTTGATGGAGAACATAAAGCGGTCCAGCTGCGCCTCGGGCAATGGATAGGTTCCCTCCTGCTCTATCGGGTTTTGTGTAGCCAGTACGAAGAAGGGCAAATCAAGTTTATGGCGCTTGCCGGCTATGGTCACGCTGCGCTCCTGCATCGCTTCAAGCAATGCCGACTGTGTTTTAGGCGGCGTACGGTTTATTTCATCGGCCAGAATGATATTGGCAAACACCGGCCCGCGGTTAAAGCGGAACGCGCGGTTCTCGTCCAGAATTTCTGAGCCCACTATATCGCTCGGCATCAAATCGGGCGTAAATTGAATACGGTTAAAGCTAAGGTCAAGCACTTCGGCAATAGTATGCACGGTTAGTGTTTTAGCCAGGCCGGGAACACCTATCAGCAGGCTGTGTCCATCGCTGAAAATAGAGATAAGAATGTTCTTCACTACCTCATCCTGTCCTACTATTATTTTGGCAACCTCATTACGCAGGTCGGTAAACTTTTTTGCAAAGGCGTCTAACGCTTCAACATCTGAATTATACATGCTATACAATTAAATTATGGTTCTTACTACAATCAACTTCTACAAAGAAATAAAATTCGCATTCAAATTACTTACCAAACAGCCACACACCCCGTCCGGAGCAGAGCCACCGGACACCCCTCTCAAGAGGGAAAATACAAACAGCCACTAATTCATATTAATCTACCCACTTCTCCAGTTGCGGGCATTCTTTCATCGATTCATCTATACGCACGTAGTTTTTGCTGCGGTGTAGTTTCATCCAGTCTTCCAGCGCTTTTTGCTGCTTCTCGGCTTTGGCAGCGGCCTGTATTTTCGAGTAATCTTCATCCAGGCTGGCCGGGTGCGGCTTGCTTTCACTCTTTAGCCATATAATCCTGAAGCCCTGTTTCTGTTCACCGGTGCGGTCCTGCAGGGTGTGAGGCAATACATCGGAGTATTCGCCCACCTTCATACGGTCTATGGTAAAGATAAGGGTACCGTCTATATCTGCTTTCTCAAAATAGGTGGTACCGGTTTTACCGTTAGTCATTAGGCCCCCAATACTCTTCGATTGTTCGTTGTCTGAATATTGGTTTACCGCCTCGCGCCAGGTTAGTGAGTCTACACGCAGTTGGTGCAGTATACTGTCCATGCGGTCGCGCACTACGGCTAAGTCGAAACGCGTAATTTTTGGTTTAATCAAAATGTGACGGGCCTTTAATTTATCGCCACGCTTTTCATCTACTATTATCAGGTGATAACCAAAAGGGGTTTCTACCACATCGCTTAGTTCGCCTTCTTTCAGTTTATAAGCTACCGCCTCAAACTCGGGCACCAGTTCGCCACGCTCTATCATGCCCAGGCTGCCCCCATCTAAATAAGAACCCGGGTCTTCGGAATACTGTATTGCCTTTACCGAAAAATCGGCACCCTGTGCTATGTCGTTTCGTATACCTTCTATCTTTTTGCGGGCATTCTCTTTTTCCTGCGCGCTTACTGTGGGCATCATTACTATTTCGCCCAGCTCCAACTCTGAGTTAAAATACGGCACACTATCTTTAGGTATCTTTTCAAAAAACTCTTTCACTTCGGCCGGCGATACCTTTAAACCCGAAAAGGCTTTGCCTTTCATTTTATCGCTCAGCAACTGCTTCTCTATATCGCCTTTAAAATCGTCTTTCAATTCGATGATAGATTTGCCATAGTACTCTTCCAGTTTTTCTTTACTGCCAAATACCGAGATGAAGTATTTAATACGGCGGTCTAGTTCGGCATCTACTTCTTCGGGTGTAGTGGTTACGCTATCCAGCATAGCCTGCGACAGGAACAAGCGCTCCAGCAACAGGTTATCGAAAATAACACAGCGCATAGAGGGGTCTACCTCGCCCTGGTTTTGCGATGCCATTTGCTGTAGCTGCGCTTCTACCTCTGAGCGCAGGATAATATTATCGCCTACTATAGCCACCACCTTATCTATTTGGGTGGGTTGGGCAAAACCGGCTGCCGATAGCAACATAAGTGCGGCGGCAAAAAATACATGTGATAGCTTTTTCATTCTAATACTTAATAATGCAAAATATAATCAACCCCTACCTCACCCCTCTGCCTTCGGCATCTCCCCTCTCCTTAAAGAGAGGGGAGAACCTATTCGCACATGAGTTATTATTTATCTACTGTCTTTATTTAAAATCATCTATAAACGTTCAATCCTTCTTTTTCTTGTCTAAAAAAGTAAAAATTCCTACAGATATGCCGCCGCGGGTAATGGGGAAGTCGCCCTCGTAACCCGATGCCTGCACATAAAAGCCTGTCTCTAACCCAATATGCGGGTTGAAAAAATACGCCATACCCACAGCACCACCTGCCGAAAATCCGTTTTTGTTTCCTACGTTACCTTTTGTAAGCTGCGTAGATACCATATAACTGCCATTAGCGGCCACAAATCCTTTTAATTGTTTTTTGCCAATATAATACTTTACCGTGGGGCCTATGCCGGTTACAAAGGTAGTGGTAGTACGGTATTCATTTTGCTGCACGTTGAAAGCCCTGCGACTGGTTACCCCAAACGAGTAACGCCCACCAATAGCCAGCCCCTTAACCACAAATACCGCCAGTGCCGGGTTAATAGCCATGTTGAAATTGCTGGTGGTGCTCTGAAAGCTAAGGCTTACATCTACATTGCCGCCTATGGCCATCATGCCTTTATCTACCTGCCCGAAAGAGGCAGCAGACACCAACAACAGCAATATGGCGATTAGCTTTTTCATGTTTTATTTTACCAGCACCTCCAGCGATTTAGACTGCAATCCATCCTGGTAAATCTTATTGTAAACCCTTTCTATCAGCTGTATGCGGCGCTTCTCTATCATAGCCTTCACTATGTTTTCGCGCACAAACTCAAGCGGCGAAGGCTCGTCTTTCTTAAGCACATTGGCAATTTTAATAAACCAGGGACCTTCATCGGTTTTAAACTCCTTAAATGTTTTTGAGCTGATAAGCGAGTTAAGGTCGCCCTGCGATACCGGAAAGTTCTTCAACACATTGGCCTCCTCGTACCATATACCATCCTGCATTACATAGCTGCTGGCATACTCTTTACAGTAACCCTCCAGCTTGCGCAGGTCTTCTTCGTCTTTTGGTTTAATAATCCATTTGCGGGCATCGGCCAGATTAGGGGCGTCGGCTTTTAGTTTTATAAAGTAAACCAGGTACACATCACTCTCCAGCGGAAAGTCGTTCTTCATTTTCTCGTACCAGGTTATCAGGTCCTGCGACTTGATAGTAGTGTCCAGTTTCTGGTTTATCAGTGCCTTTTCGTATTCGTACAGCAGCAGGGTTTCGCGGTAGTCTTCTACCTTTTTGGCTACGCCCACATCATCTTCGGGTATATTCTCTATAGCTTTTTGCAGCAGCATTTTTTTGCGCACCCAGTTTTCGGCATAGCCTTTCAGCACATCTATGCTATCCTGCCCCTTCAGGCCTTTGGTAAGCGATTGCAGGTCCGATGCGTACAGGTACTCTTCATTTACACGCGCTATTACATCAGCATCCATCACGGGTTTCTTTTTAAACCACGAGCAAGAGGCCAGCGAGGCAAGCAAAATAAAGATGACGGTGTATCTCATTTAAAAAATTGTCCCCCTTGGTTAGAGGGGGACTTTCTGTTTTACTTCTTAATCAGCGACTTCAGCACCGCTTCGTCTACTGTTATTGGATATTTGTTTCTAAGGTCGGCCAGCCAGGTTTTTTCTAGATATTCCTGGTAGTCGCTTACTATATAGCCTTTAGCTTCTTTCAGGCTCTTAGGCTCTGGTTTTACTATTTGCTTAATAAGCACAAACTGGTAGCTGCTGTCGTTTAACTTGTTAACCGGTGTAGCGCCTACCTTCCATTCTGTTTTGTCTACCACTTCATACTGGCCTTTTTCGTACTTACCTTCTATAACCGATACACGGGCCTTAGCGCCATCTTTGTTCAGCTTGGCCTTAATTTCGTCTACCGGTTTTTTAGCAGCTATTTTGTAAGCATCATCGCAAATCTTCTTGTCGTTGCAGTTAAATATCACTGCTTCGGCGCGGTCGCCCCACAGGTATTTTTGCTCGTTCTGTTTTCTGAAAGCCTCTAAGCCTACAGTATCCTTTACCGCTTTGGTCCACACCTGGCGGTCCATCAGTTCAAACAACAGGATACCGTCTTTGTATTCCTTCATCAGGTTTTTAAAGTCCGGCTTCTTGGTTTCCAGGGTGCTCTCTTCATACTCCAGCGCCTTGGTGTTTACAAAGCCCTCGTAATATTCGTTCAATAAAGCATCTTTAGCCTTATCGGTTCTCTTCTTGCTGTTCTTCTCTATGTAGTCGGCAAAATCGGTAGTGGTATAATTTTTACCGGCCAGTACAAACAATGGCTTATTCATAGCGCGCAATACACTATCGGCTTTCCAGTTGCCTTTAAATATGGTAGAGTCAAGTTTGGTAAAGAAGGCAGTCTTAACTTCAGGGAACTGCGCAAAGCCATTCTCTTTTTTAATGCGGTCAATCAATACCGATTTAGCCACTTGTGAGCGGCTGTCTCTTTCTACGCGCTTTTTAATATCTGCTTTAGCATCGGCAAAGGCAGCTATGTCGCGGCGCTCAAGGCGCTTAATGATGTGCCAGCCAAACTGGGTCATTACCGGTTTTGTATAGTCACCATCTTTAGCCAGTGCAAAAGCTGCATCTTCAAACTCAGGTACCATGCGGATAGAAGTACCCGAACCAAACCACTGTAACTCACCACCCTTGATACGGGTAGCCTTATCATCCGAAAATTCCTTTACCGCATCATCAAAGGTTATTTTACCCGAGCTGATTTGCGCGTATATGCCATCTATCTTTTTCTTCAACGAATCTTTCTGCTCTTGTGTGGCTTTCTCAGGAAAACGCAGCAGCAAGTGTGCTGCATGTATCTGTCCGCGGGCAGCGCGCACATCCTTTACTTTTACCAGGTGGTAGCCAAATTCGGTACGTACCGGTGCAGGGCTCATTTCGCCCGGCTTAAGGCTGAAGGCAGCATTCTCAAACGGGTAGATAGTACCAAACACGGTGAAGTAACCCAGGTTACCCTCGTTGGTTTTAGCCGATGGGTCTTCGCTGTTTTCTTTTGCTACTTTTTCAAAAGCTTCGCCTTTGTCAATACGCTTTTTAAGGGCCATTATTTTTTTGTAGGCAGCCAGTGTATCGGCCGGGTTGGCGTTCTCATCCAGGCGCACCAGTATGTGGCTGGCGTTTACTTCAATCTTGCTGCGGTCGTAGGCTTCGGTTATCAGCTTGTCGCTTATTTCGCGGTCGGTAAGGTACGACTTAGCCAACTGCTTGCGGTAGCCTTCCAGTTCTGTTTTCAGGCTGCTGATAGTATCCAGTTTCAGGGCCTCTGCTTCTTTTACTTTCAGGCGGAAGTTCTCATACAGTGCCAGGTAATCGCGCAGCGATTTTTCGCTGTAGTCGGCCTGGTTGTTTACGTTGTTTTTGTTGTATACATACTGAAACTCGCTTACCGTTACTTTGTCGCCACCGGCAGTAAACAATACACGATTATCGGTAGAGGCTTGTGCAAATAACGAGAGGGAATAAATAGCCAGTGAAAAAATTGCAAAAGGCTTCTTCATAGATTTGTTGGTTGTTTTTGAGTACCCGCAAATATTACTACGGGTTTTTTAATGCGGGGCGAAGTTAGTTTTTTTTAACAGCGGACAAAGCCCTGTAAACCACTGCAAAACAGGCCCTTGGCGCACGCTATAAATTGTACACGTTTTTTCTCCAAACCGCAAGAAGTGTCAACCCAAATCAGAATTAAAGCATTCATTTTCAATGAATTGCATTTTTGGGTGTCAACCCAAAAATTAAAGCAGGGTGTCAACCCAGCGTTTATTGATACTAGCTAAAACATGTAATATGTTACAGGGCTTTTATGACGGTGTTGTGACATATGGTGTGCCTTTTCAAAAGCCTATACAACAGGCGGCTCCTACGGAGCGCAACCACCTATGTGTTTAATTTCTACAAACAGGCGACCGCTACGCGGTGCTTTGTTGCCCGTGAGTATATAGGATTTACTACCTACCTGCAATGTTGTATAGTGCTCCGTTAGGAGCCAGCTGTTTGTAGTAGTAAGTATAATAAACATGTTATTGCGCTCCGTAGGAGCCGCCTGTGGCTACCCATAATTTTACACTCTTAATTCTCCCTGCTAAATTTATTTTAGCGCCTACTATGGGCAAGCCAAAAAAAGAGAGAAAGATAATACACGATGTAGCTATTACTGATATGAGCAGCGAGGGCATGGGCATAGGCCGTATAGAGGGCAAGGTAGTGTTTGCCACGCGCGCCGTGCCCGGCGATGTGGTAGATGTAGAGGTGCATAAAAGCAAAAAGAGCTGGGCCGAGGGCGAGATAGTTGCATTGAAAACCCCATCCGACTTACGCATACCGGCGCCCTGCCAGCACTTTGGTGTGTGCGGTGGTTGCAAGTGGCAGCACATTGGGTATGATGAACAACTAAAGTTTAAAAAGAAGATAGTAACCGATGCCTTTGAGCGCATTGGCAAAATAGATTTTCCCGAAATGCCCGATGTGCTGGGCTGCACCGAAAACTTTTTTTACCGCAACAAGCTTGAGTTTGCCTTTACCGACCGCCGATGGCTAACGGTAGAAGAGATAAACAGCGGTGCCGATTTTGGCCACCGCAATGCGCTGGGCTTTCACGTGCCGGGTAGTTTTTCGGGGGTGATAGATATACAGAAGTGCTGGCTGCAGGGCGACCCGAGCAATGCCATCCGCTTAGCGGTAAAGCAGTTTGCGCTGGATAATGGTTACACCTTTTTCAACCTGAAAGACCAGAACGGACTTCTGCGCAACCTGATGGTGCGTACCACCAGCATAGGCGAACTACTGGTGCTGGTTTCGTTTTACGAAGATGATAAAGAGAAACGCGAGGCGCTGCTGAACCATATATATGAACTTTTTCCTCAGATAACATCGCTGCAGTATGTGGTTAACAGCAAACGCAACGATACCATCTACGACCAGGAGCTACAGGTGTATAAGGGGCGCGATTATATTATAGAGCAACTCGGGCAATACAAATACAAGATTGGTGCTAAAAGCTTTTTTCAAACCAATAGCACGCAGGCCAAAAACCTGTATGATATTACCAAGGAGTTTGCGGGCCTTAAACCTACCGATGTGGTGTATGACCTGTACACCGGTGTGGGCAGCATAGCCATTTATGTAAGCGGCGACTGTAAAAGCGTAACCGGTATAGAGCAGATAGAAGCGGCGATAGTAGATGCGAAAGAGAATGCGAAGCTGAACGAAGTGACCAACTGCACCTTCTATGCCGGGGATGTGCGCATGGTGCTGAAGGATGAGTTTATAGCCGCCAACGGCAAACCCGATGTAGTAATCACCGACCCACCCCGCGCCGGTATGCACGAAGATGTTGTAAAGACCCTGCTGCAACTGGCTGCACCAAAGATAGTATACGTAAGCTGCAACGCCGCCACCCAGGCCCGCGACCTGCAACTGCTCAGCGAAAAATACAACGTTACGCGCGTGCAACCGGTAGACATGTTTCCGCATACTACGCATATAGAGAACGTAGCGCTGCTGGAGTTGAGGTAGTAGTGAGTAGCTAGTATTGAGACGATACAAAATACATTAACCACGGAGGCACGGAATACACAGAGAACGCGTTACTATAACGGCGTCATTGCCACAAGTCAGCGCTTAATGGTGGACGACCCACCGGCTGTTAAATTCCCCGCCTATTTTAGGCGGGGTGCCGAAGGCGGGGCGGTAATTAAACAGACTGTATTTATTCCTATTTGAATTTCGGGAACAGCATCTGATAATGCCAACAACCTTTATTCCGCCTCTTTAAAATGCCTTTTAATCTCTTCCAGCACAAGATCTATATGCTCAAACACAACCTTGTTTTCAAAACGTAAAACTGTAATGTTCAAACTGGCTAAATCAGTATCGCGGATATTATCATTTGCACTGCCAGACCATGTGTAATGATGCGCGCCATCTAATTCTATAGCAAGCAATTCAGAGACACAATAAAAATCTACTATGTAATTCGAGATGCTATGCTGCCGCCTGAACTTCCTGCCTTCCAGTTGGCAGTTTTTCAGACAGCGCCACAATACCGCTTCTGCACTGGTAGAATTGTTCCGCAGTGCTTTACGGTTAGTTTTTAAAACGTCTCTATTATGTATTTCAGGCATACAATTTAAAGATAGTGTTTTGTGTGCTAAATTGCAGAAGCGGAATAAAATGCGCTTTATTTTATTACCGCCCCGCCCGTTGGGCACCCCGCCTAAAATAGGCGGGGAATTTAAACAGCCTCACCCCCAGAACATTTTTAAAAATTCCCCGTTCTTCGAGGTGTTCCGAAGAATCACTTCGAAGTTTTAATAAAAAGAAGTCTCCGACTTCTTAAAGGGAAAATTTCCCCAATCTTCCACATGGATTAGTTTTTGCAAGGCACTAGCCAAACCATCTTGTTAAGCTATGCTGCTACGTACAAATCTGCCTTTTAGTTATTTGTTTAGTAAGATACGAAGAGAACTGTTGTTTGTGTTTCTCATCTCGGCGGCTGTTCTTTTTATTTCCGAACGCTACGAACACTTTCTGCCCGATATGCCGCTTACCGTGCCTGCGTTTATAGGTACGGCTATATCGGTGCTGCTGTCGTTTAAACTCAACCAATCGTACGACCGGTGGTGGGAGGCGCGCATAATATGGGGCAGCATAGTCAACAGTTCGCGCAGCCTGGTGCTGCAGTTGCAGGGGTTTATAAGCACCGAAGGACACGAGGCGGTAATTAAGCGCATGGGCTACCGGCAGATAGCCTGGTGCTATACCCTGGGGCAAAGTTTACGCAAACTAGCCCCACTGGAGCACTCGCACGAATTTCTATCGGCCGAAGATAAAGCGTATGTGTTGCAGCATGTAAACAAGCCACTGGCCATTATGCAATTGCAGGTGCGCGATTTGAAACTACTGCGTCAAAGCCAGGCCTTGGATGCCTTTGCCCATACGCAAATAGACGAGCGGCTGCAAAGCCTGGTGGCCGATGCCGGCAAAGCCGAGCGTATTAAAACCACCATCTTTCCGGTTACATATCGTATATTTTTGCACTTTGTAATTTACTTTTTTGTGGTTACGCTATCGCTGGCGCTAAAAGACCTGGAGCCCCTTTTCGAAGTGCCCTTGCTGGTGTTTACATCCTGCGCCTTCTTTTTGCTGGAGCGCACCGCCACCCATATGCAGGACCCTTTTGAAAACCGGCCCACCGATACCGCCGTAACTACCATAGCACGTACTATAGAGATAAACATCCGCCAGCTGGTAGGCAACGAAAACATACCCGACCCGGTAGAGCCCGAGGCGTTTTATGTGATGTAAGCTGGAGTAGTATTGAGTAGTTAGTATTGAGTATTTAGATAACAGCCTTAACCACGGAGGCACGGAATACATAGAGAAACAGAGAGAAGGCATTGCTAGAACGGCTTCATTGCCACAAGTCAGCACTAAATGGTGGACGACCCACCGGCTGTTAAATTCCCCGCCTATTTTAGGCGGGGTGCCGAAGGCGGGGCGGTAATTAAACAGACTGTATTTATTCCTATTTGAATTTCGGGAACAGCATCTGATAATACTAACCGCCTTTATTCGGCCTCCTTAAAATGCCTTTTAATCTCCTCCAGCACAAGGTCTATATGCTCAAACACCACCTTGTTTTCAAAACGCAAAACCGTGATATTCAAATTAGCTAAATCCGTATCGCGCATATAATCATTCTGGTTGCCCGCTAATGTGTAATGATGCGCGCCATCTAACTCTATAGCCAGTAGCTCCGATACACAATAAAAATCTACTATGTAATTCGAGATGCTATGCTGCCGTCTGAACTTTCTTCCTTCCAGCTGGTTGTTTTTCAGGCACCGCCACAATACCGCTTCTGCACTGGTAGAATTGTTGCGCAGCGCTTTGCGGTTAGTTTTTAAAACCTCTTTATTGTGTATGTCTGGCATGTAATTAAAAGTAGTATTTTTTGTGTTGTGTGCGGAAATGCAGAAGCGGAATAAATACAGGCTTTTAAATTACCGCCCCGCCCGTTGGGCACCCCGCCTAAAATAGGCGGGGAATCTAACAGCCGGTGCAGCCTTCACTGATTTGCTGTTCTGTATTAAACCCATGTCATACAATACAATCATTTACCAAAACGCGCTCTACAGCATCTAATTTCCCCGCCTATTTTAGCCGGCTGAACCTTAGCATCTATGGAAATAGGTATATTGTATTCTAAATTTGAGAAACGAATAGTTATGAATAATACACCGAAAAAAAAGCCTAAACGTACTAGCATACCACAAGAAAGAATTCTACGGCCTCGGCTCCAAAAAGAAATTGGGTCTCGTTGCCCATTTTGCCCAAGCGAAGACATCTCTCATTTTGAAATTCACCATATTGATGAGGATAGAACCAATCATATTTATGAAAATTTATTACTACTATGCAAACATTGTCACTCAAAATTTACTAAAAGAGAATGGGATTTAAGAAAAGGACGAGAGAAAAAAGATGAAATACTAAAAATTCGAAATCTTCGATTATTGGAAAGTTTAGGCGGTAGTTTTGATTATACCTGCTACAACATGAAGAGCGAAAACGGGAGATTGAGAGAAGAAATAGGCAATGGTTCAGCGGCTAGTATTAAAGTAGTAGATCCTTATAACATTCAAATAACATTAAAACAATCAGACGGTAGAATTTGGAAAGGAGAACTATTTTTAAAAACCAGAAACTATGGGGAGCTTTTTTTTATTTATGAGAACAACACAGAATTGGAGGTTGGTCGTAAAGAATGTTTCCTAAGACAGATTTTTTTATCTGGCTCGAGAGAAGACCAATTTTATTTTAAACCATTAACAGATATGCATGCATATACGGGGGAACTTTTAACCAGAACGACAGTATCTTCGGAACCATACTAGATACTCCTCCCACATGCGCAAGTATTAGACCAGACATGCAAGCAAAGCTACTTAACCCATAGCAAGATTATAGATACAAAAGAAAAGGCTGCCCGTTGAGGCAGCCTTTTCTCTATATAAAAAAGCATTTTTATTCGCATTGATGATTGACAACCCAGTTTCTAATGTTGCCAATAGCTGAAAGTTCGACACCAGGCGCATTTGGCAAATTAGAGGGCGACAGTTTACCCACTGTGGAAAGCCATGCCTCCACCGTTGCAACATCTGCCCACACATCAGCCGAAGGCGAAAGGTTTCCGGTGCCTACGCTAAGCCGCATAGCAGCAATATATATAAATGCTACCCGTGCATCGGTAGTGGGCTGGTTGTAAATTGCGTTTGCTTCGGCCTGGGTGTAAACAAAGCCACCTACAGTTACTGTAGCGGTAGGCCATACGGCACCGGGGCTGGAGATGAGAGGATTGGGGGAAAATGAACACCCATCAGGCACCGGTTCGCACCGTTGGGTGCAATACTCAAACTTCATAGCCCAGTTACCTTTGCTTACTATACGCGTACCCTGGCCCCAGGCTGTTTGGGTACCCGCGCTTGGTTTGCTGACCACCGCATGCGCCGCTATGCAATAGCATGCAGGTAACCTGCTAAGAGGAATACTATAGGTGTGGGTAGTAGTACCGGTACCACTAAAACTATTGCTCTTAGGAAAATGGCCGGGAATTGGGTTGCCGCTTTTATTAGCGGGAATCAGTGCGCAATCGCCCGCGTATAAATGCAACTCTTTAATATACCACCCATTGGTAGTAGTATAAGTTACCAATAAATCGTTGGCGGTATTAGTTACTGTAACAGTACCTGCCGGTATATGCTGACCCGCTATAAGGTTAACCACCGTGCTGTTTCCGCAGGTAGCTACTCCGGTGCGATAGTCTGCGGTATTAATCTGCTGGTTGTTTACAGGATGTACTACTTCATCCTTTTTGCAAGCAGATAAAAAGGAACTTGCCAGGATGGTTAAGGCGATAAAACGCGTCAAGTCATTCTTCATAGTATTAGTTTTTTGGTAATATTAGCAAAAGTTGTTCCAAGTTCAGGTGGGGAATCAACAACCGGAGCGGTTAAAGCAGCGATTTAACAGTAATGCAGCCCGGCATTCCGGCAAAAGCTACTTGTACCCGAGAAAGCAACACCAGCTAATACAAGATGTTTCGCTTAGCATGACAAATGCAGGAAAGCGGGCAGGTGGAGTTTTGCTGCTAATTAATCGTATAATCGATTAACAAGTTAGGAGAGCTGACTCTCTGTTGTATAAGGCCAACACATTTGGCATACCAATAATCGCATTCCTGCGAATTATATACTTCTCTCACCCGCACTACATCGGTATATGTGCGCCCGTTAACTATCAGGGTACCACCTTTCTCTATAATGCTACGGGTAATGCCGGTGGTAACGGTCCAGCTATCGCCTACGGCAGCATTCTCTTTTAATATTAACTGCTCATTCCCTGAACTTTGCATGCTGTTAGAAAAAAGGTCGTACCCATCATCCGAAATTTCAAAAATATCGCCTCCCGAATTTCTGAAATACACTTCAAAGCCCGCGTAGTAATTGTCGGCAGTATCTGTACGCTCTACTTTAAAAAATGTTGAGCCGTTAATCACCGTATCTTTCACTATGGTTAAAACACCCTGGAAAGAATTATCCGAAAACCGGTAATAAATCCACTTGTTACCTAACTTTAACGGCAGGTAGGTATTGCAGGCAGCACAGGCTGTGCAGCTTCCGCCACAGTCGATACCGGTTTCGTCTGCATCTAATACCCCGTTAGAGCAGGTTTGTGGCAATGTATCGTTCTCTTTGCAGCCGGTTATGCCGGTTATTAAGCACATAGCAATAAAGGCACCGGCAACAAGTAGCAATTTAGATTTTAGCATTCTATTAATTTTTAAAATAATAGGTTAAATGTATGATTATTATTTAATAACCAAATTCAAACACAGGGTTTATTTAATACCCTATTCATATACCATGGTTTAGGCATTTGCAATGCCATACATAGCTATTCTATGTGCTTAACGCCATTACCGCCACCGGTAATCTCCTTACCCTATTCGGTAATCCTATAATTTTTCATCAGGCTATCATTTTGATACATGCTACTTTTGCAGTATTAGCTTAGGCTAATACTGCTCTTTACATAAGGTGTGTGTTGTGTTTCTGTAGTAATGTCTTTACCGTTTTCAGGTAAAATTTTATTTGTGCTGGTATAGGGGTGGGGTAGCCACTTCAATTTTTATTCTGCTCAAAACCAACGGTATAAGCAGCAAGGGGGGTAGCCATTTTAAAAAAAACGGGCGAGGCAGCTAATTGCTAATTTATTTTGTAATCTCACTTTTCGCCTTAAACTTGTAAGCGTATAAACACAGTTATGAGCATAGATGAAGAAATATACCGCTCGCTACACGATGACCTGGAGATTTGCCGCGACTACATACGGCAGATATCGGTAGGCATGGTAAAAGGCGATGTAACCAAGTACCCAATTTTTGTAGCTACGCGCGGCGAAAGTGATGTGGACCTGGGCTTGCCTATAGTAAACCGCGGCGACTTTGACATCAGCTGGAATTTTAATGCATCGCACCTGGAGGAATTTGTAACCAAGGGTGTAGTAATAAAAGAGAAGGCACAGGATTTTATAAAGGCTTACAAAAACCCCGCAGAGTTTATGTGTGTGTTTGTAGCCGAAGAGGGCGCTACCAGTTTTGTGTTTATGCCCTATGATAAAAACCGGGCCAGCCTTAATTAGTATTAAGTAGTTAGTATTGAGTATTGAGATAAACAGCCATTAACTACAGAGGAGAGGAATACATAGATAAACACAGAGAAATGCTTTATGTATTTGTATTCATCCGGGTTCCGCAAACCAGGTTCCGAATTAGTTAAGCACCATAGGTGCTATCATTTTAAAGGCGGGGATTTTAACTTCAAACTGTTTACGCAGTTGCTTGTTCTCGAAAATGTAGATGCCTTCCATTTTGCCTATACCGGTTAGCAGGTTGCAGCCCGATACATATTGAAATGAATCGCCGGGGTATAGTACCGGTTGGCGGCCTACTACTCCATCGCCCTCTACAAAACGCTTATCGAAGTTAGAGTCGGTAATTTTCCACTTACGGCTTATAAGCTGCACGGTAAAATTGTTGTGGTTAAACAGGGTAATGTGGTAATTAAAGAAGAACTCATTGCTAAGCATAGAGTGCTCCGGCTGAAATATAGTTTCTACCTGAACTTCGATACCTGATGTAATAAGTGTTTCCATGCGCCCGTGCGATTATCGCTACATGAAAGTAATGGCTCTTTTTAAAAAAGCAAACGCGCAGTAAGTTCTTTTAGGCAATTAACAAATTGGGTAAATGATGGCATGACTTGCCCGGCACCAGGCAATACCTAGTCGTGCCATCATCCCCTGCTAGTGAACGTGAACGGTCTGCGGCTTAAGGAAGTTGGTAATGTGGTTTTTGGTACGCATGTAAGCGGTGTCAAAATCGTGGTTTACCACTATTTTGTCAAACTTATCGGCATAGGTAAGCTCCTCTTCGCTGCGCTTAATGCGGGCTTTCAGGCTCTTTTCGTCTTCGGTGCCGCGGTTTTTAAGGCGGTTAACCAACGACTCTTTGCTTGGTGGTGCTATGAAAATGGTAAGGCAATCGTTGCCGAATTGCTTTTTAAGGTTTAGGGCGCCCTTTACATCAATATCGAATATTACCACTTTGCGCTGGCTCCATATCCGGTCTAACTCTGACTTAAGCGTGCCATAATAGCGGCCCGGGTACACCTCTTCATGCTCTACAAAATCGCCGGCAGCTACTTTGCGCTTAAATTCATCTACGCCAAGGAAATAGTAATGGTCGCCATGCTCCTCGCCGGTGCGCTTTTCGCGCGTGGTGCACGATACCGAGAACACCACATTGGGATGGTGCTTAAGCAGCTTGCGCACTATGGTAGATTTACCCGCACCACTTGGTGCAGTAATAATGATTAACTTTTTAGGTGGTATTAAAACCCTGGTAAATGAATGTCCGCTCATGCTATTGTCTTACTTCTTTATAAAATGTTATTGGTTTGCTCTTTAATTTTTTCCAGTTCATCTTTCATGTTCACCACTATCTTCTGCATTATGGCATCGTTGGCTTTACTGCCTACGGTGTTTATTTCGCGGCCCAGCTCCTGCGCTATAAAATTAAGCTTGCGGCCTTTTTGTTCTTCTTTATCGCCCAGGCAGTTTTTAAAATAGTCGCAGTGCGATTTAAGGCGGGTAAGCTCTTCGGTTATGTCCAGCTTTTCTATATAGTAAATAACCTCCTGCTCAAACCGGTTGCTGTCAATCTTATCTTTAGGTATAAAGCTCTCCAGGTTATTCTTCAGGCGCTCGCGTATTTCTGTTACCCGGCGCTTGTCTTCAGCGTTTAACTCTGCCGATAGCTTTTCGATATTGGTAATGCGCAGGGTTAGTTCAGTAAAGAGGGTTTTACCCTCGGCCGCTCTGAACGACTCTACCTCGCTGATAGCCTTGGCCAGTATTTCTTCAATGCGGTTTAGCTCGTCTTCGCTGGCCTCTTCGTGGCTCTCGCCAATTACATCGGGCATTTTCATTATAGTAGGCAGCAGGTTATCGCTGCTGGTGCCTACTTCGTCGGCTATGGCTTTTAATTCTTCAAAATATGATTTAATCAGCTCTTTGTTCAGGGTTAACTCGCTGGCGGCGGTGTTGTGCTCCAGTGTAATGTAGATATCAATTTTGCCGCGCTGTAGAGTAGAGTTAGCCTTGTTACGCAGGGCGTATTCATACTCGCGGTATTTGCTGGGTAGCTTTATGCTTAGGTCAAGGCCTTTCTGGCTGTTGAGCGATTTAATCTCAACATTTACAGTGCGTTCATCTATTTGCCCGCTTGCTTTACCGAAGCCTGTCATTGATTTTAGCATGGGGCGAAGTTAATAGACGGCAGACGATACACAAGAGAGGGGCAAAAATTGCTTTTTTGCCCCTTTCTAACCTGAGGCCAAAGCCTGCAACTACCCTCAATGGGTAATAAATTCCGGGCTTACGCGCGGGTAGTCCTTATTGGGCAAAAATACCCGGTACTTTAATTCGAGATATTTACGCAGATACATGTAAATACCATAGGTAACAGTAGGTTTACTAAACCAGCTTTGTAACTAACGCTCAATTAGCATAATAAATACCCGATGGCACATTGATTGAACTATAGACAGTATGAAAGCAATTAAAAATCTTATCCAATCGCAAATAGACCAACTGGAATTTTTGATACAAACTACTACCGGTGCAATGAAAACACGCCTGAAAGAAGAAGTAGCCAATTTAAAAGTTGACTTGCACGCACAGACTATAAACCTACTGCTGGTGGCTAATAAAACCCTTGCAATTACTCCAGTATCATATCATCGCTATCCGGTTCCTTTTCGGGCTTATTGAACATTTTGACGCCACCTGCAAAAGACACCAGGTAAACCCCGCTAAAGATTAAAACTGCGGAAAGCACTTTTTCGAAGGTGATGGCATCTTTACCCAATGAAATAGATATAACCGTAGCGATAATAGGCTGCAGGTAAATATAAGCACCTACTACACTGCTGTGTACCTCGCGCAGCGCCAGCATATTGAGCAGGTAGGCAAAGAAGGTGGTACATACAATTACAAAAGCCACGGCTAACCAGGTTTGGGTAGTAAAGGTGGCCCACTGTATCTGCGAGAATTGGTTTATGCCAAATGCTGTAACCGGTATAAGGCCAAAGAAAAACACCCATTTGATAACTGTAAGCGGATGATACTTTTTCATCAGTGGCCGCACCATTACCAGGTAAATAGCGTAGGAGGTGGCGTTTATAAGAATAAACAAATCGCCCAATAGCGTTTCGCTGGAGAAGTTAAACCCTTTGCCGGCCAGAATTACTAAAGCACCACTCAGCCCTATCACCAAACCGGTAATTTTTTGCCAGGTGGCTTTTTCGTGCGCCAGGAAGAAGGAGATAACAAACACCAGTATGGGGGTCATTATCATGATAAGGGCAGCATTGATGGGTGTGGTAATGCTAAGGCCCATAAAAAACATCTCCTGGTTGATTACCACGCCAAACATGGCGCAGGCGGCCAGCAACAGAAAATCTTTCTTCTCTACTTTCTCTTTTAGCCAAAACCGGTGTAGTATAAAAAACAATACCGTAGTAATGGAAACGCGCATAAAAATGAAACCAAAGGGTCTGATAAACTCGGGCATTACCATTTTGCTAACGGTAAAACCCGCCCCGTAAAACAAGTTGACTATAAAAAGAAAAACGTGGGCCCTAACTGATTTATTCATTGCGGCGCGAAGATGGAAATGTTTTAACACAAGTAGCATATAAAGCACCGCTTTAGCTACTTTTACCCATAAATTATAGCAGGCAGGAATATAGCACCTTGCAACTTTTGGGCGCAAATTTACAATCCCCTGCATTATGGGTTACGTTACTTTGTGCTACTAAAATATAACAGTATGAAACGCACACTTTTACTCGCATTAATGTCGGCCGCTATGCTGGCAAATGCAACAGGCACTTTCTCGCTAATAGAAATTAACCCCCTGCAGGGCACCGAAGAATATATATGGAGCGATAGCAGCAAGCGCATATATGGCGGCGGCGAACTAAGCAACATAACCATACACAACGGCAAAATTTATTTTACAGGCCAGAGCACGGAGAACAATGATGAATTGTGGACCAGCGATGGCACTACTGCCGGTACTACTTTGGTTAAGGATATAAACCCGAATGGATCAAGCATGATGGGTAATATACTTACTGTAGGTAACCGTATGCTGTTTATGGCAACAGATAACAACAACTACGATTTTGACCTGTTTAGCAGCGATGGTACGGCAGATGGCACCATTAAGGTAGCCGACTTTAACGAAGGCTGGAACGATGCACTTAGCGGCCAACGCGCTGCACTGTTTGGCAATAAACTACTGTTTTGCACCAGCACATCTTTAATAAGTACCGATGGAACTGTAGCGGGGACCAACACACTGCTAACCATACCTACCTATAACCCGGCACAGGGTTACTGCGAGCTTAATGGCAAAGCTTACTTTTCGATAACCAATATGCAGGGCAAACCTGAGTTGTGGATGACGGATGGCACAGTGCCGGGCACGCAGCTGGCTATGGACCTTAGCACCAGTGGCGCAAACATTGCTTACGTATCGCAAATACTATCGTTTAATGGTAAAATATACATAGTAGGCGCTATAAGCGGCGAAGGTTACGACCTGTTTAGCTACACCGGTGGTGTAAACGGGCAAGTAAACCGTATTGCACTAACCACTGTAGGCAACGCTTACCCTGAGTCGGTTACTGTTTACAATAACCAACTGTTTCTAACAGCATCTGATGCTGCAGGCAAACACCTATACCGCATGAGCACTGCTGATGCTACGCCGGTGATTGTACCTACAGCGCCCAATATTTATATACAAAGCGGGCTTAACTTTGCCAATAACAACATTTACTTTTTGACCGATAATCAGTTTCAGATTAATTGGGTTAGCCTTTCAGATTTCTCTTACCATACCCTGGACCTTGTGAACTACACTATGCCATACTACTGGTTTAGCACCACCGGCAACTTTATGGTAGGTAATAACGGCAAACTATTTTTTGCCGCTTACGATACTTCTACCCAGAAACAAATGTTTATAGAAAGTGATGGCACGGTTGAAGGCACTATTGCCACTATGCCGGCGGGAGCAAATACAAACCACCCGTTCAATATTATTATAAGCTGCGGCAGCGCCGATGTATTTGATTTTAAAATGTGGGGAGATAAGGTAATAGTGCCCGCTAATTTTAATAACGCCGGCCGCGAGTTATGGATTTACGAGCCGCGTAAAAACACCACCGGTGTTACAGAAACAGAGAGCAAAGTAGATGTAAAATTGTTTCCTAACCCTGCTACACGCGAGCTTAACTTTCAAATAGCCGGTGCAGGATACTGTGAAACAGATGTGCAGGTTACCGGCAACAACGGCCAGGTGGTGCTGCGTAAAAAAGTGATGGGAGAATTATCATCGGTAGATGTGTCGGAGTTTGCAGCGGGCAACTATTGCATTACATTTACCAATACTACTAACAGGGCTGCTACGGTAAAGAAGTTTATAGTAGTAAAGTAATTCAACCTTTTAAAACCCCTATATATAAAAGCGATGAGCAAGAAGCAAGAAACCGTTGCCCCTGTTCATCGCTTTTCTTCTGCGGGGCAGGTACACTTTAAGTTTGTAACCATAACCGAAGCCAGTTTTGAAGTGCCTGATGTAGAGCACCGTCACGGGTATTGGACGTTGTTTGTTTTTCTGGAAGGTAAAGGAAGGCACGTAATAGATTTTAAAGAAGTGCCGATTAAACCCGGCAGCATTCATATTGTATTGCCAGGGCAGATACACGCGCTGCATGGCGGTAAAAATTTTTTGGCCTACGCGCTGATTTTTACCGAAGAGTTTTTCTTTATGCGCGAAGAGACTATCAAACTTCTAATGCGCCTTTTCAATTTTATGGATGCCGGCGAAGCGGCAGCCTTTGATATTACCAAAGCAGATAAAGATTTTTTTAGCAGCCTGCTTAAGCTAATTCAACACGAATACGAAAGCCAGCACGCGAATAAGGGCGCAGTATTGCTGGACCTGCTATCGGTATTTATTACCAAATGCATGAGCGCCCTGCAACTGCCGCAACTAAATCATAGTGGCGATGACTCGGTGGATTATATCCGGCTAAGGAATGAAGTAGAAAAAAATTACCGGACCGTACATACCGTAGCCGATTACAGCGCCCGGTTGGGTGTTTCGCCTAAACGGTTAAATGAAATTTGCCGCAACTATACCGGTAGTACGGCACTTGAGTTTATACATGCCCGTATTGTAATAGAAGCCAGGCGCCTGCTTAAATACAGCAACAAGCCTATCAAGCAAATAGCTTACGACCTCAACTTTACCGATGCGGCGCACTTTACAAATTTCTTTAAACAGAAAACCGGCAGTACTCCGGCCGAGTTTAAGGGTAAGTAATGGGTACAGTAAAACGCATAAAAAAGCCGCAGGATTAGCTGCGGCTGTTTATAGTGAGTTCAAGGGTGTGTTATTTCAATACTGCAAACTGGCAAACTACGCCCATCATAAGCATTAGAGATATAAACCAGTAGCCGTAATTAATCAGGATGTATTTCCAGCTTCTTCTTTCGAACAGGGCGCCTATAGCCATAGTAGGTAATACCAGAAAAGTAGCCGTTACACCACCATGCACCATACCGTGGCGGAAAGTGCGAAAGCTGTGCCCGTAAATTTCCATCAATTCTTTCACCCTATCTTCTGAACCGGGTATAATACCTACACCGGTTTCAGGTACCATCATCAGCGAAAACAGCTGGGTTTGGTGAATACAAAGGCCTTGACTAAAAAAGGCAATCATAAAACTAAACAGGTAAGTTAAGCCAAAGATAAGGGCCATGTTACCGCCTTTGGCCGATTCTTCGGTAAGGCCTGCACCTTTCATCCAGGCATTGCCAAATGTTTTGGGATTATACCATATAAATCCTACTACCAGGGGGATAAGGGCGGCCAGGGCGCTTGTTACAAAAATATTCATGTGTTGTGGTTTTGGTTTAACCGAAGGTAAGGGGATTTTATTTTAACCCAAACGGCTTATCAACAGACAATGTGACCATGTCAATTTTAGTAATGTGTGCCCAATACAGTATCGCACGGAGGCACGGAGAAAAATGCAGAGGAATACAAGAAAGAGAAAATACAGTATCAATAGTTGCTAAGTTCCTGTAGCCTTTCCTTCAATCTGCTCTTTGCCAAAAAGTTCTTTTCCAATGATATAGCAAACGGCACCGGAGTATCTAACGAAGCCACGCGCATAACCGGGGCATCTAAATACTCAAATAAATGCTCGTTGATATACGCAGATATCTCGGCGCCTATGCCGCCTATCAACGTGTCTTCGTGCAGTATTAAAACCTTACCCGTCTTTTTAACCGTAGCTTCTATAGCTTCTTTATCAAAAGGCAGCAGTGTTCGCAGGTCGAGTATATCGGCCGTTACATTCCCCATTCCATTTTCCGCGTTCATAGTTTCCAGGGCCCAATGCACACCGGCACCATAAGTTATAATAGATACATCGTCGCCCTGGCTTACCAGATTGGCCTTACCTATTTCAGTAGTGTAATAATCATCGGCTACTTCGCCTTCTATACTTCGGTAAAGCGCCTTATGCTCAAAATACATAACCGGGTTAGGGTCGTTAATAGCAGCGCACAGCAAGCCTTTGGCATCGGCAGCTGAACTTGGATAAACAATTTTTAAACCGGGCACATGAAAAAACCAGGCCTCGTTACTCTGCGAGTGGAAAGGCCCTGCCCCTACACCGGCACCGGTAGGCATGCGCACTACCACATCGGCATTTTGCCCCCAGCGCCAATGGCTTTTGGCCAGGTTGTTTACTATGGCATTAAAGCCGGTAGATACAAAATCGGCAAACTGCATTTCTACCACACTCTTCATGCCTTTTACACTCATTCCTAATGCAGCACTCAGTATGCCACTTTCGCACAGCGGAGTGTTGCGCACCCTGTCCTTTCCAAACTCAGCTACAAAGCCATCGGTAATTTTAAACACACCGCCATATTCAGCTACATCCTGACCCATGATAACCAGGTTAGGGTGCTGCTGCATACTCTGGCGCAGCCCGTCGCTCACGGCATCTACAAAACGTTTTGTGCTAACGGCAGATGATGGCTGATGCGCCACTGAAGAATATGGTGCATATATTTCTGCCTCTTCCTGCATAGTAGTATGCGATACCTCTGGCTGCTTATCGGCAGCATCAAAGGCTGCACGCACCTCTTTATCGTATTCCTCTTTAAGCATGTGCGGATAGTCGGGCGAGATAATGCCTTCTTCTATCAGCCAGTTTTCGTAGTTCATCACCGGGTCTTTCTTGCCCCATTCCTCTATCAGTTGTGGCGGCACATATTTTACACCGCTGGCCTCTTCGTGCCCGCGCATACGAAAGGTCATACACTCCAGCAATACCGGGTGCGGGTTCTTTATCATATCGGCGCGCAACTGCTTTACAGTGTTGTAAACCTCCAGTATATTATTGCCATCTATAGTTACGCCCTTCATGCCATAGCCAATAGCACGCTCGGCCAGGTACTTGCATTTAAACTGCTCGTTAACCGGTGTGCTTAACCCATAGCCGTTGTTCTCTATCAGTATTATTACAGGTAAATCCCATACGGCAGCAATGTTGCAGGCTTCGTGAAAATCGCCCTCGCTGGTACCACCATCTCCGGTAAAAGCCACGGTTATCTTTGGCTCTTTTTTAAGTTTACTTGCCAGTGCTATACCATCGCCCACGCAAAGCTGAGGGCCCAGGTGGCTTATCATACCTACTATGTGGTGCTCGTTGGTGCCAAAGTGAAAGCTCCTCTCCCGCCCCTGGCTAAAGCCATTCTGCTTACCCTGAAACTGCTCGAACAGTTGCTGCAAATCGCAGTTGCGGGTGGTGAATACACCCAGGTTGCGGTGCAGGGGGCATACATATTCATCTTCATCAAGCGCGGCGGTTACACCTACCGATATAGCCTCTTGCCCTATGCCGCTAAACCATTTGCTTACCCGCCCCTGGCGCAATAGCTTAAGCATCCGCTCCTCTATCACCCGTGGCTTAAGTATCAGCTTATATAATTCTATTAGTTCCTCGTTGGTTAAATCCTTTCGCTCAAAATTCATAGTGCTAAGTAAATAAGGAATTGACAATGTTCAAGTGCTTATTTGGCCGGGTTAAGCGCATACCTACTGAAATTGCAGCTGGCTGGCTATGCAAGTGGCCATCATGTGGTAGCCTGTAGCATTGTGATGCCCATCGTAAGCCCAATAAACATCTGTTACTTTTTTATCATTTTCTGCCAGCCAACGGCGGTAAGCGGGGAGCAAATCAATTAACTGCGCCTGATGAGGCAGACTACTTTTTAAAGTAGCAAAATCGTATTTATAACTTCCTGCGCTTACTTCAGGGCCATAAGGCAATACAACAAATACAACTTTAAAATTTTTGTGCCGGGCCATAGTTGTATATCTGTCAATTATCTCCAGCTCGGTTTCTTTAATTTTTAATGCATTTTCATCGCCTGCCAGCGGGTAGCCCAAGTATTGAATGGCCCCCAGCACTATCTGGCAAATATTGCTGACAGCAGCCGGGTAAAACCAGGCAGGCAAGGGTTTATAGGCAATCGTTTTGCCGGGCTTAAAACGTTCGAAACCACCGCGTTTTTCTATATCGCTGGTAAAATCTCTGGCTGAGATTACCTGCACTACAATATCGGGCTGGTAGGGCATCAGCAATCCATTCAGCTTTTCAAAATCAAACACCGGGTCGCTACCGCAGGTGCCGGCATTTAAAACTTCCCATGGCACAGAATCGTTGCTAGTATTCAGCATCTGCTGCAATAGTGCCGGAAAAGCCGAATCGGGCGGCGCGCCGTCGCCTTCGGTAAATGAGTCGCCAAGAGCTATTATTCTCTTCTTGCCCTGTTTGCTCAATGTCCATTCTTTATCGGCAAACCCCAGGTGATTGGCGTGGCGCTCATAACCAAATTCGCTGCTGATTAATTGGTGCACCTGGTTAGGCGGCCATGTGTGGTAATAATTCCGGGCATCGTATTTAAACTTATTGTACAGGGGCGACCTAAGTGCAATGGTTAAAACCAATTCAATAACCAGCAAAGTAATTATAACCGATAGCGCTGCTACCATAGCATTGCCGGTGCGGGCCTTTTTGCCGCGCACCGAGAACCAGAGCAGCAGCAAAAAAAAATAGGGCGCTAGGTGCAAATGCCATGAAACAAAATCCCAACCCTGGTTGCGATAAGCAATATATTGCCACAATAGGTACAAGGCAAAAAGGATATACCCTGCCAATAACCTACGGCCATTAAGCAGTGAGGCAATTTTGCGCTCAAAATTCATAGCGCGAAGTAAATAATCAATTGGCATTGTTCAAGCGTGCGCATTTAAACAGCACCGGATGTACATCGCCACCTTAACCATAGCTACAGGATTACAGTTACCGGCAATGACGAAACTCATCCTGCTAGTAATAGCCAGAGCATTAATCTTATGCAAGCTATTGTATGTTAAATTTGTAAATACTTTACATTTACGACACAATCAACCCATAATGAACCGTATCTTATTAGTATCTGCCACTTTACTGTTATTTCTTGCTTCGGCCTGTAAAAAAGACAAAACCGCAACCAATTGCAGGCTTACCGCAATCAAATCAAATTTCGACACCGCCTATATTGCTTATAACAGCAATGGCCGCGTGGTATCGTACGGTGATGTGCAGTATGGGTTATACTCTTTCTTTTATCCCGGTGGCCTAACGGCTTTCGACTCGGTTGAAACAGCAGGTAGCAAAAAAGCTGACTGCAATATTTCGCTGGATGCTAATGGCAGGGTAACCTTTATGACACGTAACGTACAGTCGCTTGGCGCCACACTTAATTATACGTTTCAGTTTCAGTATAACGCCGATGGCTATATTACACTTTGTGAACAGACATATGGCGCCAGCAGCACCGGACCTACTGCTTTCTATAAAGATTCGATGGTATACAACAACGGCAACCTGGTAGCTAAATACACTTTCACCCGCGACCTGATTTCGCCCTATGCGCTGCAATCGTACCTTAACTGCACGTACAGCACGCAGCAAAACAAAATTGGCCATCACGCTTTCTTTTATTTCGAAGAACCTATTTCTGTAACCGATGGATGGAATGCTTTTTATCATCTGTTTGGCAATGGGCCGGCAAACCTGCCGTTAAAAACTACCGTGTACAACAATACCGGTGCGGTTACTTATATACTTGACTACACTTACCTGACCGATGAAAATGGCTACCCTACCGAAGCAAGCATAGTGAGGTCGGTAAACAGCACTAACATTTTTAACCGTAAGTTCAGCTATAGCTGCGAGTAGGTAACGGTATCGTAATCTGCTGAGTTATTGGAGCTTTGCCTAAAGGCGCTATTATTAATATATCTGCCGGGAAGATGTGAGGCATCCGGAATTTTTCTTTTATTTTACCTGCGCTCAAACAGAAATTTATTCATTCATATTAACCTGTTAAAATGAAAAGAATTATCCCCGCTCTGTGTTTTATCCTGGTTTTGTTTTATACCAACGGCTATAGCCAGCAGTGTACCGATTGCCGCTACCTATCGCCCATCTTCGATTCGATAACTATTGAAACTGTGCATTTTGCACGGGGTGTAAATATTGACGACGATACGCAGGAACTGTACATGGATATATACCAGCCGTATGGCGATACGGCTACCAACCGCCCACTGGTAATGTTTGCCTTTGGCGGCGGTTTTGTGCAGGGCAGCAAAAACGACTGGTATGTAAAAGAAGTTTGCCGCCACTATACCAAAGCAGGCTACGTATGCGCTGCCATGGATTATCGCACCGGTATAGATTACCTGGAGATACTGGCCCTGCAGCACATGCGCATTTTTTTCAGGCCCATGCAGGATTACCGCGCGGCTGTGCAGTATATGAAATGGGACTATGCCGAAAACGGCAACAACTACCGGATAGATACCAGTATGATATTTGCCGGTGGGGCATCGGCAGGTGCTATTACGGCGCTAATGATGCAGCACTGCGATAAACCATCGGAGATAGAGGAGATGGGCAATATTAGCGCCCTGGATGCGCTGGGTGGTTTTTACAGCACCACGGGTTTTCATACCAACTATAGCTGGAACTGCGCTGCTACTATAAATGTAGCCGGTGCGCTGATTAATGCTGCCTGGATAGAAACCGGTGACGACCCTGTAATATCGGCGCATGGTAATGCCGACCAGGTAGTGCCCTATGCGTTGGGTTCATTTGGCGGGTTGCTCAACGGTATATTCGATTTGCACGGCAGCTATATGGTAGATTCGGTAGCGCGCCAACGGGGCGTGTGCAGCTACCTGTACACCATGGAGGGGCGCGACCACCCCTCGGAGAGCATGGGGCTAGAGTACTTTTACAGTATAGTATACCGCATTATGCTGCGCATGCAGGCGGTACGTAACCAACAATCTTTCTGCTGCCCGCTGAATGTAGATATTACACCTAACGATACCCTGTTCTATGGTGCCAGCCCAACCCAGGCTACACTTAACGCCGTGGTGACCAACGATAACGGCAACGCGCAATTGCACTGGTGCACTATGCCCTGCCAGTTATCTGAAACCGGTTCGTCGGTTACCGTAACAGCAGATTCTACCCTAAAATATGTAGCCGCTACGGTAAGCGAGGGTAACTGCATGAGCGGCGACCTGCACATAGTGTACGACAGCGCGTTTATGGCTACGGCTATTCACCGGTTAGCAGGTAGCGAGTTTGCTTTTTCAGTGTATCCACAGCCGGCATCTACCCAACTAAATGTGCGGGCAGATTTAAGTAACTACAAGGGCAGCTATGGAGCCATTGAAATTACTGATATGGCGGGGCGAAAATTACTAAGTGAACCGTTTGTAATAAACGGACAGCTAAACAGGGCTATAGATTTATCTGCAATACCAACCGGTAGCTATATGCTGCTATTAATAGCTGACGGCAAGCCAGTGGGCGCAAAACAGGTAACGGTTAATCGCTAAGCAATACTTAACCCCGAAAGGGTTTAAAACCCTTTGTGGTTGCCGGCATAGCCGCAATCACAATATTGACACGGGTTTCCGCGTTTACTTTTAATGAAGAGGCCCCTGATTTTAATACTTGTTTTTACCGCCGCCGCCTGCTTTGCCCAAACCAACTTCGCCACCCGCTTATCTAATGCTGCTGTTGCACTAACTGCGCAACAGGTAAGCTACGACCCTGCTTACTTTACCATACCCTACCCTAATGGCGATGTGCCCGCCGGTAAGGGTGTATGCACCGATGTGGTTATCCGTGCTTACCGAAAACTGGGCATAGACCTGCAACAAAAAGTGCATGAGGACATGCAGGCTAACTTTAAGCTATACCCTAAAACATGGGGGCTGCAACAACCTGAAAAAAACATAGACCACCGCCGTGTGCCTAACCTGATGGTTTTCTTTAGCCGCTTTGGCCAGGTAAAGCCTGTGACGGATGATGCTAAGGATTACCTGCCCGGCGATATAGTATGCTGGAATTTAGGCGGCGCCATTACACATATAGGGCTTGTAGTAAATTCAAAATCGGCCGATGGGCAAAGGCCAATGATAGTACACAACATTGGCGGCGGGCAGGTGCTGGCCGATTGCCTGTTTAGCTACAAAATTATAGGGCACTACAGTTACGGGCTTTAGCAGTTGCACAGCCCGGGTGCTTTTTATATTTTGGTATAGTAGTATATTTACCAATATGAGCAGCCCCACGCTTAGTTACGATAGTTTTGGCCGGCCCATTGCCGATAATAAACAGGTAAGTATTAGTGACTATCTGCTTATAAACAACGAAGATACCAGCGATGGGCCGGTACCCCGGTTAAGCCAAAACCCCGTAGGGTTAATGCTGAGGGCCATTGGCGGGCCGCGCTTGATAGCCAATAAAACCGCCAGGCTTGCTGTTACCCTTTTTAATACTGTTTACCTGCCGGTGCAGCACAAACGCCTGCAACGCCTGATGGATATTGGGTTTATAGAAAAAATACCCTCGCAGAAACAATTGTGGTTTGGCGCTATAGATATGCTTCGGTATTTTATATCACCGGGGGCGGCCAGTTATTACAAAACCAAAGGCATAAATTTCACCTTTCACCAGGTGCTTCGCTTTTTAAACGACCCATCGGGCATTGCCGACCCGATAGGTATACGTGTGCCCCGCGATACCATTATATGCCACCTGCTGGAAGTAGTACATGCCAACCCGGTATACGACCTGCAACTGCTGGACCAGTTTGCCGATGGGCTGGATGAAATGGAAAAACAGACAGCACAAATGCTGGATGGCACACATCCGCGTTATAAATCTATAACAGCTATTACCGAAGATGCCACCTACCATGCCCGCCTACAGCAGTATTTAAAGCACTACCGCCAAAACCCCACCGCGCGGCAAATGCTGCGCGCCTCGGGTATGGCACGCAACAACCCTTACTTTCTGCTGGCCGAATGTATGTTTGGCACGCTGCCTTCGGCCTTCCGCTATTTTAACCGCCTGCCCGATACCTGGGGCGCCCTTATAAAACACTACCGGCAAAACCCGCAAATTAACCCCGCCCTGTGCGATGAATGGATAGTGCAACAGGTATGGAGGGATAAGGAATAATAAACTGCGAAACAAATTGCGCTTTGTATCGTATAGCTGTATTATGATACAGTGTCCTCTTTCGTAATTCCCTGATTTAATAAGTTGATAATGGCGAAAAGTTAAAAACGCTTCTTTGCTGAAATTGATTTATCTTCCCGTAAACAAAAAGCACATGCTTATGAGCCGTAGATTTTACCTGCCGGTTGCTATTCTTCTCTTCTCTATAATGTTTCAGCATGTATGGGCGCAAAATACTACTGTAGTAAGCAGTGGCGCAAAAAATGTAACCACCGGTGCGGGTGTAGACCTGCGCTTGCACCGCCGGCTTAGCCAGGGCAATTTAAAGGATGAAAATATATCGCTGCTTGTAAAGGGCGACCTGCAACAAATTGAAGCACTAACCTTAAAATACGGCGGGGTATATAAAAACGCTTACGGCAATATAGCATCGATAGAGCTACCCGAAAAAAATGTGCTGGCCTTTGCTGCCAGCCAGGGCATACAAAAAATTGAAAACACCAGTACCATGGGCCGTCAGCTGATGGACACCAGCCGCATACGCAATAATGTAGATAGCGTGCAGTTGGGATTTGCGCCATTGACTGCGGGCCTAAAGGGCAAAGATGTAGTGGTAGGCATTATAGATGGTGGTTTTTATTTCCAGCACATGGATTTTAGAAACCCGGTGGATAGCACTACCCGCATAAAATATATCTGGGACCAACAGGTGAGTACCGGCAATGTACCGGGCCCATATAATTATGGTACCGAATGGACAGCGGCCAATATAAATGCGGGCACTTGTACGCATGTGCCGCCGCCGGGTGATTTTGGCCATGGCACCTGTGTAACAGGTATTGCTGCCGGCAACGGCCACTCGGTATATGGCACCCCCCACCAGGGCAAGTATACCGGTGTAGCACCCGAGGCAGATATTATTGCTGTGCGTGTACGCAATGGCAATAACTTTTTTGCATCGGTGGTAGATGCGGTAGATTACATTTTTAAGAAAGCCGATTCATTAGGCAAGCCCTGTGTAATTAATACCAGTATAGGCGATTACTGGGGCTCGCACGATGGTATTGACCTTACCAGCGATGCTCTGAACAATATGATAACTGCTAAAAACGGGCGCGCAATAGTAGCAGCTGCAGGTAACGGTGGCAATGTGCCATTCCACCTTTCGTATCAAATACCCGCAGATTCTGGCTTTACGTTTTTTAAGCAAATGCCGTCAAGCGATGCAGCGTATTTTGATTTTTGGGCCGACACCGCCAATTTTAAAAATGCCTATTTCGCCATTGGCAAGTATTCGGCTGCTGGCGTTTATAAAGGCCGCACGGTTTACTATAACATACCTTTAGATTTTAACCCGACACCGGGAAACGATGTATTTACACCGGCTACAGATGTGTTTAGCACAACCGGTGCATACCAGGGTACCATATGGATGCGAATAGCTTTGGATAGAGGACGTTACCAGGTAGAAATAGCGATAGACTATACACAAGGAACAACTGACTTATGGAGTTTGCAAATGAAAGGCACCGGCACGTTTGACCTTTGGGCCAGCTGGGCATTTACCGGTAGTTCAGATATGACCAGCACTACCAGCAACGGGCCAATAACCCATCCAAATTATCGCCACCCCGATAATTACAAGACCATGGTAACCTCGTGGCAAAACAGCGATAAGGTAATTACGGTAGGTAACTATAGCAACCGCGCCAGTTACGTTGACTACAACAGCAATACCGTTAACTTATTGGGTTCTCCTTACTTTGAAACGGTAGGCCAACGGTTTGCTACCAGCAGCCTTGGCCCTACGCGCGATAACCGCGTAAAGCCAGATGTAATGGCTACCGGCAGCACCACTATCTGCACCGGCGATGCGGTTTATATCAGCGGTTTGCTGAGCAATTCGCAGCCAGAGAAAGTATCGGTTACCGGTAAGCACGTGCGCAATGGTGGTACCTCTATGGCATCGCCGGTGGTAGCGGGCATTGTAGCCTTATACCTTGAGCAAAACCCTAACGCCAGCTACAGCGAAATTAAAGAAGCGCTTATATGTACAGCCAACCAGGATGCTTTTACCGGTGCGGTACCTAACCGCGAGTATGGCAACGGAAAGGTAAATGCCTTCGCAGCTATTACCCGTCCGTGTGTGCCAATCATATACGGCAGCCTGGATACCGGATGTTTAAATTACAACCCGCTGTCTAATACTGACACCGGTTGCGTAGCAAAAGTATATGGGGTAATGGATACGGCGTGTATCAACTACAATCCATTAGCTAATGTGAGTGGCGGCGTATGCACCCCTAAAGTATATGGGGTGATGGATACGGCCTGTATCAACTATAACCCATTGGCTAACGTAAGTGGAGGAACCTGCACGCCTAAAGTTTACGGTGTAATGGATACGGCTTGTATTAATTACAATCCTTTAGCCAACGTAGATGGTGGAACCTGTACCCCGAAGGTGTATGGTGTGATGGATACTGCGTGTTTAAACTATAACCCACTGGCGAATGTTAGTGGTGGAGTATGTACCCCTAAGGTTTATGGCGTAATGGATACGGCCTGCCTAAACTACAACCCGTTAGCTAACGTAAGCGGCGGTGTTTGTGTACCGAAGGTATATGGCATTACAGATACAGCCTGTCTGAACTACAATCCATTGGCTAATGTAAGCAGTGGGGCATGTACTCCTAAAGTATATGGCGTAATGGATACAGCCTGCTTAAACTATAATCCGTTAGCTAACGTAAGTGGCGGTGCATGTGTGCCGAAGGTATATGGCATTACAGATACAAGTTGCCTAAACTACAATCCGTTGGCTAACGTAAGCAGCGGGGTTTGTACTCCTAAAGTATATGGGGTAATGGATACTGCCTGCTTAAACTATAACCCACTGGCAAACGTGAGTGGTGGTGTATGTTCACCTAAAGTTTACGGCGTAATGGATACGGCTTGTATTAATTACAATCCTTTAGCCAACGTAGATGGGGGAACCTGCACACCAAAAGTATATGGCATAACCGATACAAGTTGCCTGAACTATAACCCGCTGGCAAATGTGAGCGGTGGAGTTTGCAATCCAAAGATTTACGGCGTGATGGATACGGCGTGTGTTAACTACAATCCATTAGCTAACATAAGCGGCGGCGTATGTGTGCCAAAGGTATATGGCATTACAGATACAGCCTGCCTGAACTACAATCCGTTGGCTAACGTAAGCAGTGGTGTTTGTACGCCGAAAGTATATGGGGTAATGGATACAGCTTGCTTAAACTACAACCCATTGGCAAACGTTAGTGGTGGTGTATGTTCACCCAAAGTTTACGGCGTAATGGATACGGCTTGTATTAATTACAACCCGTTAGCCAACGTAGATGGAGGAACCTGCACACCAAAGGTATATGGCATAACCGATACAAGCTGTTTGAATTATAACCCGCTGGCGAATGTGAGCGGTGGGATGTGCATACCTAAGGTATATGGGGTAATGGATACATCTTGTGTTAACTACAATCCGCAGGCGAATATTGATAATGGCATTTGTGTGGCCAAAGTGTATGGGGTTACAGATACCGGTTGCGTAAACTACAATGCATTGGCCAACGTAGATAACGGAGCGTGCGTGGCTAAGGTATATGGCGTAATGGATACATCGTGTATTAACTATAGCCCAACAGCAAATACCGACAACGGCGCATGTGTAGCTAAAGTTTACGGTGTAACCGATACCAGCTGTATAAACTACAGCGCTGCCGCCAATGTAGATAACGGTGCATGCGTGGCTAAAATTTATGGGTCTATGGATTCTACCTGTGCTAATTATAATGCACTGGCCAATGTAGACAATGGATGTTTAACCTCAGTAAATGATGTGGCATTCGATAAGGTTTCGGTACAGGTAATGCCTAATCCATTCAGCGAGCAAACAATGTTTGTAATAGATGGCCTGCAGTTTAAAACCGGCAGCATCCGCATTTACAATCAACTGGGCGCTTTAATAGATGAGTTTGCTTTAACCGGTGGTCAATACCAATACACCTACCGTAACAATTTACTGGCAAAAGCTATTTACAACTACTTACTGGTAGCCGATGGTAAAAACATTAAGGCCGGCAAACTGGTTGTAGAGTAAGGCTTAACCCGCTTTAAAATTTAAAACGGCCCCGTAGAACTAGTTCTACGGGGCCGTTTTTTTATTGCCGGTTCAATTTTTTGTAGGCTTCAATCCTACTCTTTACATTCTCGCGTATATCAAACCAGAAGAGGTTATAGTCGGCTATGTGCAGGTTGTTCCAGCTGCTTATTATGGGCATGCGGTTTTTAACCCATAAGATATTGTCGTGCACCTGCGCCGAAACATTGTTGAGATACTTTTTGTTGAAGCTAAGTAAAATGCCGCCCATGCTTTTAGATGCATCTATAGCCACTGTATCGCGGTTCCACGATATTGGGTTTACGCATACATTGCCGGCCAGCATAGTTTCACCGGGCTCAAAACCTTTTCTATAAGATGCCCATGTAACATAGCAACCGGTTTTCGTTTCGTCTTCGCAGGGTTTTAGTTTTTTATAGCTATCCTGGTTACAGGCGTAGCCAACCACATAAGCAGCTACCAGCTTTTTTTGTAACGGTGTGCCATCAAAAAACTCAGCTATAAGGCAGCGCGTGTGGTGACTGCCCTGGCTGTGCGATGCAATAATGATGGGCCTTCCGTTATTGTAGTGGTCAAGATAATACTGAAAGGCGCGCTTT
>DATGWP010000214.1:0-31124 GCA_035299425.1 Chitinophagales bacterium
CCTGAATAGCGCTATTGGGCAGCTAAACGGTGTGCTGGCTGATGTTAACCAGGGCAAAGGCACACTGGGCAAAATTGTAAAAGACGACGCCCTTTACAGCAAGGTAGATACCGCCGTTACCAACCTCAACGTATTGCTTAAAGATGTTAAGGCGCGCCCTTATCGCTATATCAGCATTAATGTGTTGGGTGCAAAGAAAGCCGAAGAGCGCCGCGCTATTAAATACGACGAATCAGGCAAGTAATAATCCAACCGAAACTGATACTAATACAAATACAGAGCGTTATTAAGGTAATTTATACCCTTACTTGTTTACCTTTTTACATTTTTGCTGCTGTGCGTAATAAACTGCTGTCACATATTTGTCATCCTGAACGGAGGCTCTGCGGAGTGAAGGATCTTGTATTATGCCTGTTGTTACTCATAATAGCCCCCATCATCTCCACCGCCCAAACCGACACCACCTCCTCCGATAAAAAAGAAGTAGAAATCATAAATGCCGACTACCTGAAAATGCAGGAGGTAGACGGCAAAAAATACACCCGCCTGGTAGGCAACGTAGCCTTAAAGCAGGATGGCGTGCTGATGTATTGCGATAGCGCCATTATGGATAAAGAAACCAACTCGGTAGATGCTTACGGCCGGGTACACATTCAGCAGGATACCATCAACGCTTATTCGCAAACGCTGCACCACGATGGCAACGCCAAGTTTAGCCGCCTTACCGGCAATTGCAAACTTACCGATGGGCAAATGCGCCTGTACACAGATGAGTTGTTTTACGATGTAAAAAATAAAATGAGCTACTACCTCGTTGGTGGACGTGTACTGAAAGATTCGACGGTTATCACCAGCCAGCGCGGATATTACTACAGCAACACGCGCGAGGTGTTTTTTAACGGCGATGTTAAGATGCGCGACCCCAACTATAACCTTAACAGCGATACGCTTAAATACCACGTAGAAACCAAAATCTCTACCTTCTTTGGCAACACCGTGCTGTTTAACGAAAGCAGCACTATCTACTGCAACAGCGGCTGGTACAATAGCAACCGCAACGTATCGGCGTTTGGTAAAAATACAGTAGTTATTAACCCGCCGCAGCGTATAGATGCCGATAGCCTTTATTATGAGCGCAACAGGGGCTATGGCAAAGCGGTAGGCTACTTCACCTGGGTAGATAGCAGTATGGATGTAGAAATTCGCGGCCACCTTGGCGAGTTTATCGATTCGCAGCAATACATTATGGCTACCCAAAAGCCTTTGCTGATTTACAAAATGGATAAGGATTCGCTGTTTCTTATTGCCGATACGCTTAAAAGCATGCAGCACTCTGCATCCGACACCTCTAAAAACTTTTTCGCTTACCACCATGTGCGCATGTACATGAAACAGATGCAGGCCGTAAGCGATTCTATGTTCTATTCCTTCTCCGATTCTACTTTCCGCATGTTTTATCAACCGGTTATCTGGAGCGATGGCATACAAATGAGCGGCGATACCATATATCTAAAAACAAAAAATAAAAAGGCCGACCTGCTAAGTATTTACAAAGCCGGGTTTATCATCTCCCCAAGCGGCGATAAGTATTACGACCAGATTAAAGGCATCAACATCTTCGGCTATTTTGTAGATAACGAGCTGCACCACATGGATGTAAAGGGCAATGGCGAGAGCCTCTACTTTGGTAAAGACGAAAAGAACAAATACATAGGCAACAACAAAGCCCTGAGTACGGATATAACCCTCTACTTCCGCGATAAAAAGATAGACAAGATTGTATTTATCGAAAAGCCCGAAGCTGTATTTACACCGCTCAAAATGCTCACGGCGGAACTTTTTAAACTCAAAGACTTCAACTGGCAGATAGACCGCAAACCCAAGAGCCGGGAAGAGTTACTGAACCGGTAGGCTGGTTTTTATTGGCAGAATAGTTTATTTAGCACACACACTAAATTAGTATGCTAAAACCGGCGATTGTATTGGGCCTTCTGCTTTCTGTCTTTTCTGTTTGGGCACAGCAGAAACCTAACGTGGTTATTATACTCGCCGACGACCTCGATGCTATGGTTACCCCGCAGTTTTTTCCCGAGGTGCTACCGGTGCTCGATTCCTTAAAAAAGACAGGGATAGATTTTACCAATTCATTTACCCCTATGTCTATCTGCTGTCCAAGCCGCGCAGCGCTGCTATCGGGCAAATACGGGCACAAAACCGATGTGCTGCGCAATGGCAACACACGCGGCGGCTGGAAATATTTTAAGGACGATGAACCCCAGGCACTGCCCGCCCAACTTGCCAAAGCAGGTTACCGTACCAGCATGGTAGGCAAGTACCTGAATGGCTATAAACAGAAGAAGGGGAAGGAGCTGTCGCTGCCTTACGGCTGGACCGATGGGGCCGTAATGGTAAGCAAACCTTTGCCTATTTACAGGGGCTATAATTACGAATTAATGGTGTGGAACGGTGCAGCCAATACACACGATAGTGCCTGGTCCTCTGCCACCCGGCAGATAGAAACGCACGGACAAAACGAAAGCGATTACTCTACCGATGTAATTACCAATAAGGCCATTGAGTTTATTGCAAATGCCGAAGCTGACGACAAGCGCCCATTCTTTCTTTACCTAACTCCTACACCACCGCATTTCCCTTTACCGCCGGCACCACGCCACCAACAGCGGGCCAGCCAGCGCTGGCTGAATGATACCATGCCCAAAGGCCCCAACTACTTTAACGATTATGGCAAACTGGCTACAGAAAAGGAAAAGATAAAACCACTCGATAAATCATCGTGGCATACCAATAACTGGGCTAAGCGCCTGCGCCAGCAAAACAAAGGCAAGGGCTGGTATAAAATGGCCTTTGGCAGCAAATTGCCTAAGCAGCTCAAAGGCTTTATGGATGCCACCTGGTATTACCGCATGGGTTCGCTCTATGCGCTTAACGATATGATTACCGGCGTAATTAAAACCCTGAAAGATAAAGGCGAATGGGATAACACCCTGCTGATATTTACCAGCGATAATGGTTTCCATTTAGGCAGCAAGGGGCTTTACCACAAGGGCACGCCTTACGAAGAAGCCATACGTGTGCCTTTAATCATCACCGGTGGCGATTCGCTGCACCTGCACGCGCCGGGTAAAAAAGAAGAATGGATTATTAACCTCGACCTGATGCCCACCCTGCTGCAACTGGCCGGTGTACCGGTACCGGCTGATGTAGATGGCAAATCTATTTTGCCCCTGCTTACCAATGCCAAAGATACCTACCAGCCGCGGCGCGATTTTGTAATGGAATACATAAGCCCCGGTGGCACCGATTTTATTTTTGGCGGCCCTACCATGAATTTAAAGTTGCTTCCCTCTCCCTTGCTCGACCGGCCTTCTTACAACGCTATCCGCATGGTGGCAGAGGTGGAAGAAAACGGTAAGCGGGTACAGAAGACCTTTAAGTACATCGAGTGGGAAAAGAACTATGGACTGGTTAAGTTGCGTAAGAACCTTGTGAATAAAAACTCAAAGCTATGGACTAGAATAAACGCCGGCAACAAAACCGCACTACGCAAAAAAGCAAAAGCAGAGGCCGTAGAAACCGAGCTATATGATCTTACTGCAGACCCGTACGAGATGGATAACCTGCTTTACTACTTACCTGCGAAATACCAGCAACTCGCTGCCGAAATGAAAGCCAAACTGCACGATACCATTTCGCAAAAGTGAGATAGGCTGTTTCATTCTACCCGTATAAAAAAATAGTGTCATTGCGAGAAGTCCCGACGCTCTGGTCGGGATGACGAAGCAATCTCCCGACTAGCGAAGGCCTAATTGAGCTTTACGTAGCCGCCAGTAGTTGGAGATTGCTTCGTCGGTCAGAGCACCTCCTCGCAATGACGTCTTTCTGTGTATTGATGTAGAATGAATGAGCGCTCTTTACTCACTACTCAATACTACTTCGGCTCCACCACCTTCGGCAACTCCGGCTGTCTGCCGGGCTGACCGAATAACGGTGCCGGAATAGGAGGGTTGTCGTTCTCATTAATAGCAAACGTAAACACCTTCTCTACCCACTGCCAGCGCTCCTTCGTCCAGTAGAAACCTTCGTACGTACCATCCGGCACATAGCTAAAGGTAGCACCCTTGGCTTTATCGTTAGGCGGCGCTACATGGTCATACACTATCATCTGCAGGCTCTCATCATAGTTAAGCACCGTAGGCGCATTGTATTTATACTCAATAAAAAACCGGTTAAGCGTATCCAGCATTTTTACATGTGTAGAGTCATATTTGAAATGAAACAGCGGCGCACCAAAATGCGGCTTGCCCTTATCATCAAAGGTCAGTATCTCAATCACCTTGCGGCGGGTTATATAGTCGGCGGCCTCGTAACCAAACAGCGTATACACGTTCTTTTTATTTACCTGCTGCTCTATCACATTATAGTATAGCGCCCCATACCAGTTTTCGTTGGTAAGCAACCGTTGTGGCTGATAGGGCATAGTATCGCTCATATCATACAGCGGGAAAATCTTCATTTTGCTGCTCTTCATTTGCATTACCCCATAGTAACGGAACTGACCGCCGCGCAGTGCCAGCTGCCAGGTAAGTATGCGGAACGAGCTATCGGGCGGGTACACCTGCGATACCGTTTCCAGGCTATCAAATTTGTAGTAGAACGAGTTGGTAAACTTAAGTGCGCTAACCAGTTTAGGTATAAACGCATGGCAGGCGCGCTTACGGCCCTCCAGCGATGTATCGCGCGTAAACTGCCGGCTAAGTATGCTAAGCGTATCTTCCACTAACTGCATTTTAAGCAGGTCCGTTTTGCTTAGCGTAGGGTTGGCAACAGGCTTGTCAGTCTGCTTACTTTTAGCAGGCTTTTGTGCCCATACGCCCGCACTAATCAATAACAATAATAAAAGCGAAAGGGTCTGTTTCATCTATATAAAAACGATGGGTTATTAAGGTTTATTGCGCCAATTTAGCAGTAAAAACAAAACCCTGCACTTATCAGGCAGGGTTTTGGTATTTTTTGTATTCTCTCTCTAGGTTCTATGTTCCTGGCTCTTGGTTCTGTTAGAAATCCCACACTGCCGTGCGCTTGCCGTTTACATAATCCTTCATGCGTATCCAAAAGGCCAGTATCATGTAAACTATCACCGGTGAGCCTATGGTAAGGCAGCTGGCATAAATAAAAAACAGCCGGATGTCCTTGGCCGGCATTTTCAGCCTTTCTCCTATACGCTCGCATACACCGTAAACATTCGACTCAACCGAAAACTTGAATGAATCAATTTGCATGGGTACTTATTATTTGTATCCGAATATAAGAAAAGGAATTGGGTTTATGCAATACCGGCTTCGCAGGTATTTTTAGCCAGAGGTAAGTAATTTGTAACAGCCTGGCAGCAAACACAGCTTGATGGAAGAAAAGCCGGTATCCATTTGGGCGGTTTTTGAAAAGTGGATACCATGCGGATTTTAACCTGCTGAGGACAAGTGCTTTATAAAAAATAGTGGATACAACGCCCCCCCTTAAAAGTGTATACCGACAAATTTGGAGCAGTAATGGGATTACCCAAAACAGGTAAAGCCATTACCTGTGCAGGTAATATCATAATATTATTTTAAAAATATATTCTTATTTTTTTGCTACTACGCTTGCTGTATGCGTATCTTTGCATTGCGAAAGCACTGTGACACAAACGTGCCAGGATACTGCGCAACCAATGTCATTCACTTAAGCACCACCTCGTCAGCCTGCGGCTGCCACTCCTCCTTAAATACCGCCGCGGTAGCGGCGAAGGAGGAGAGCTTAACAGCCAATTTCGGCTTAAGTGAATGACATTGACTGCGCAACCTTAAACCAAGCCGCAGTTTTCTGACTTTACGGCGCTTACTTATAGCCGGGCTTTTAAAGGCATAAGGCTACCTCTTACCTGTTTATTTTAACCATTAAACCCCATAATTATGATTGCACTATCGATTGAAGAATTGCTGACTAAACAGCAACTAATACCTGCGACCTATCACCAGTTTCTCAAGATAATAAAGGGCGGGAATTATGATAACCGGTTATTGAGCCAATTAGGGGATGATGATAAAAATAAACTGAAAAAGGTAATAGCCGATTGGCTGGAGGTGTGGTTTGCCCGACAACTGGAGTTGCAGAAACTATATGCCAGATTAAATGGTTTGAGCGAGAAGGAAGCTACTTATGAATTTAACCGCCAAAATATTGATTCATATATACGTAAGTATGTTGTGTGTAACCGAAAAATACCAAGCACTCAGAACATAGCGGAAAACCTGAGACTAACGCGTAAAACAGTTAGCAAACACCTGGCCGATAAAAAAAATGCCCGTAACGAAGCGTATGACAAATACCAAACATTAACGGATGATATGTTGGGCACCGTAGCCGGTGTAGCGCTGCGCGATGATGATGTAAAGGCGGCCAAAGCCTATATGGATATGATTCACAAATTGAAGCAAGACGGGCCTGCGCCTATACAAGTGCAACTGGATGATTTTGTAATAACACAGCCTATGCTGGATAGACTAACGGCTGCGCAAAAAGATACTATAAGAGGGTGGTTAAAAGATGCTGAGGATATAGAAGAAGCGGATGTGCAAGTAGCTGAGGAAGTTATAGAGGAAGTGGAGGTGCTGGAAGAAAAGAAAGTTGACAAGGTGATGCATAAAGCCCCGAAACTGCCCAGGGCAAGCAGAGAGGAGAAAGTAAAAGAGGATGTGCCGGAAGACAAGAAAGTAGATAATTCGATATTCAGGGACCCGAATGGAGGGCCTACATTGTTTGGTTAGCACCTGTAGCTATAAGCTACCATCTTGCTGCGACATAGGCATAGCTTATGCCGAGGGGCGGAGTTAAACACTCCTGCTTATTAGTAGTTCCGAGTTGTCCCGCGCGCCTTGGGAACACTCGGAACAGCGGGGGCGTAAAAACTGGTGAAAAAAGACGCAGGCTTTTCCATCTCTGCCTCACCAACACAAGCGCCCCTATATTTGCCACTTTAATTTTAAACTTAAAATTTACTCTTGTTCCACAATGGCCTTTTCGGTGTATTGCTTAAGCATGCGTTGATGGTTCTGCAATGCCTTTGCCATATTCTCTTTTATAGTGGGTAGCGAAATAATGATCTCAAACAATCCGTTTAGGTGTTGCCGTGCTTGGTTGTTGAAATACTTACGTAGTTTATCCGTATCGCTTCTCTCGGGTAGTGCGCCTCTAAAAAATTGAATGCCGGTAAATAGAAACCTTGTATTGAGCGTACTATAGCCATCAAAAAATGGTGGAGGCGATTCGCCTGGCGCAAGCGAAAAATGCTGGCATAGTTGTTTAGGGTTACTTCTAAACAGTTGCTGTACTTCTGCGTTTTGTTTATCAAATGGCAATTCATAAAACGAGAAATCTTTCGAGTAATTATAGAAGAGTAAAAAATGGTACCCCGATTTTAGTTGTTCAGTCAAATTCATTCGTTCGTTTTCCATCTTAACATAGTGCCAGTATTCAAGCCTACTAAAATACTGGCTTTTACTATCCGGCGATAGTCTTATAAGTAGCGAAAACGTATCTACATTTGTGCGTGCAAAATTACTTTTCTCCCACCACAAACATTTTTCATGTATATAACTTAATGCTTTACTCCTCAGGCTTTCTGTATGCTGGTCGAAATTATGGCAGATTGCTTTAGATAATTCAAACTTCGCATTTAAACTGTCAGAATTATTTTTAACCGATAAGGCGTCCGAAATTTTAGAAAGTAACCTTGTATGGTGGGGGTTTTTGTGATACAGTTGCCATAAAAAACTTGGATAAAATGTTGAATTTTCCTTTCCTTCCCATATCTCTAACGTGCTTTCTACTTCAAGGTCCTCTTGCTCATTTATCTGCTTTAGAAAATCCCTGTAGCTGATAAAACTGCGTATTTCATTTTTAACATACTCATCTTCTATTAATGCTAGCTTACTAATTAAAGAGTATTGGATTTTAGATGCTAGTTCTGCTATACCGTTTTTTTCTATACTCTCTATAGTTTTATACAATTCCCAAAATGTGCTAAATGCATATTCATCGGGCAAATTACATAGGTAATCATCTAATACAGAAATATTATCGTTAGTTTGATGGTCTAATATATAGGCTGTTAGTTTTGATGTAGTATAATCAGGTTCTTCAAAATCTACTAGGGCCATTATTGCGAGTATATTTGTAATATCAGTGTTTGCATTATTTTCTATTGCCAAAAGTGCTGACTGGCTTAAATAGTGTCCTGCCAGTTCCTTCGAACTGGAGTGCACTATTGCCAGTGTAAGATTAATATCCATTATCAGGTCCAAATTCTCCAGCATGGTTTCTACCAGAATTTGAATCTGGTTGCTGTCCTGCATTATCTCACGGGTTAGCACTTGATGAGCAAATTCGGTGCGTTGAATTTGGTTTAGTGTAATTGCATAGTTACAGGTAAATTGCTGCCACAACATTTCCGAGAAATCATATAATGTAAAAATATACCGTATTATTTTTTCGCTATTTGACTGCGAAAGCATTTGTGAAGCATTAAACGAGCACAGCTTATCTATATTGCTCAGTAACCCCTCTACTTTCGCTGTTTCTACAGTTTTATTTAATACAGCTATAGCGCATTGTTCTACCATAATCAGGCAAATATCTGTAAGCAGGGGTGTAAACAGCAGTTCTTTTTCTTTGGTATTAGCCGCTTTTAAAAGTTGTTCGGTTATAGCTGTATAAGTTAGCAAAGTTTCGAAACTAATGCCTACAGCTTTTGTAGTAATTAAGCTCATTTTTAAATTACCAAGAAACACATAGTCTGTTTTTGGTTTATTTAGTATAAGGCTGTTGGTTGCTGCCTTAAATTGCGTTGCTATGGCAATTTTTGCTGCGTCTATTGTATACTCACTAAGCTTTGCGTGGTTGCATTTATTATTAAGTGTAGAAAGTTTTTCTAATATAATTGCAGCCCGTAAGCAGAATAAATCCTCCATATCTGAAGGCAAGCTGATTTGTTGGCAAAAACGATTTACTTGTGCTGGTGTAAGTATGCCATCAAGACTTCTGGTGCATAGTAATTTGTCAAAATATAATTTTACAAGTGGATGGTTCTCGTCTTTTGTTTTTTTGCCAGATAGTTTAAAGCTTAAACTATAGTACCAATGAGCTAGCGATGGCTCGTTGGTTACTGCCAGCGCGTTTTGTAATATTTGTAACACTCTGGTCAGCTTTTTTTTATCCTCAGTACGTTCCGTAATTTCTGTGTTGTTTATTATGTCTTCAATTAGGTCGGGCAGCCCATCAAACATCCCATATGTAAAACATATTTCAGCCGCAAATAAACGGGCCTCAAATAGCTTGTCTCTTATTTTGCGAGCTAGGCTATTGTCCAGTCCAGATGGTATTTCTGATTCTGCAAGGTGATAGGATAATTTTTTAATCCACGCCGGTTCAGGTAAAGGATTCTTTAATACATCGTACCAAAACAAGGCCCAGTATAAATGCGCGGTGGCTATATCTGTTTCTGAAAATGATATGTGCTTTTGGGCGGTCCATAGCAGTTCACTGTTAAGTCTTAATCTGGGGTTTTTCTTTGCTGCTGTTTCTACTATGGTTACAAAATCGGCTTGCTTGCACATCGCATCTATTTCATCAGCAAACAAATCTTTACTAAGAACAGGCACATTTAAATAAAAGTGAAGTAGTTTAGCGCACAGTTCTTTCTTGCCATCCGCAAGCGATTTTGGCAAATCAAGCCGGAATACAAATTGATTTATATCTACTGTATTAATGGCTAATAGTAAAAGAAATTTTTTCCGAAGTTCACCTTTCCCCAAAGCCTCGCTGGACCCTACATACTCGTCTATTTTTTTTGATAACTGGCTATTAGACTCTTTGTCTCCTTTAATTACGGCACGTATTACTTTACAGCCCAACCTGCTTTGTGGTAAATTTTTTCTTTCAACCAACTCTTGTTTTTGTCGGTCTTCCAAAGGTTCTATATACCATTGCGAAACAAACTTGTTTATGCCTTTGGCTTGTAAACTTGGCATTAGCTGGTTGTTGTCATCGTGTTCAAATATTATCCAAAATTCAAGGCCCCTCGATTTTTCATGAACTTCCTTAAAGTATCTTTCAATTATATATTTGGTGTGCTTGTCTAGTACTGCATAATTATCTACTACCACTATTCGCGGGAAAGCAGAAGCACACAGCTTTTCTACAAAGATTTTTATAAATAACTCATACTTGTCGCGTGCATTTATACTGGCTTCCTCTATCGCTTCTTTTAAGTCCGTTTTTAATTGCGAACCATCTGTCGCTTTATTTTCTGTAATGCGGTTTTTTACATACTCAGTAAATAGGCCCAGGAGTACTGGTAGTGCAAGCGACCAAAGTTTTTCTGCACTTGATATATTTATACTCACTTGCACCAAGTACCCAAGCAAGGCTACAAACACAGGTAGTGCTAACGACCACTTCGAAAGAAGGAATGTTCCCGCAATAAGCCCAGCTTTATGGGCCGCACGTAACTGCTCTTTATCTTTTAAAATCTGGCTTAACCCGTTTAGTTGAAACTTATGGTTTTTGTATTCGCTTAACGTATATAGGTTATACTGTGCATAATTTACTCCTCGGTCTTGTAATACATTTCTGCAAAGCCGCTCCGATAGCCAACTTGCGCCATCGCCAGCTTTTGCTGTAATGTGCATGCAATGGAAATTTTCTGCATCTGTTTTTAGTTTTTCAAGATTTACCAATATATCCTTTTCCGATAGCTGGTGCTTAGTTTTATTTACCCAACCGGCATTAGATAGGGTAGCTTTTTTTTGCAATGTCCGGTAAACGGTAAAATCTTCGCTTTTAAAATCTGCGATTCCCCCATCGCCCTCGCCAAGAATAAAGCCTTCTTTGTTTGATGCAGCCGTACTATTTAAAGTATGCATAATAATTATGTATTGTTTAGGGTTACAGTATATTTTTCGGCTTAGCGCCAGTTTTACATTCTGTCAAATCATATTTCCCCTTGCATTGTTACCTGCAGTAATCAATGCTTTACATTAACTTGCACCAGTTATAGGTCAAATACCTGAATTTTAAATTTATAAATTATTTTTAATACCGAAACATATTAGTGTTTTTGCAATAACATGCTTTGTTTTATCTGTATCTCTACTATCTTCCCACTCGTCCTATCTATAGTTAGCTTAAGCCAAAGGACGAGGATGCAACCGGTGTGGCATTTGTAATGCCGCCAAATTAAAACTCGTAGCGCTTATATGCCAGGTTCATGCGCACACCCAGGCTAACCATAAAGGTAGAAGCACTTACAATAGGGTTGTTGGTCGATTTAAGCGTTGACTTATTGCGCGCCAGTACCTCTAGGTCTAAGTATATATTATGCCATGGCTGGTAGCTGGTAAGTAGCTGAAAGTAGTTGATCATACCCTTGGCGCCCTGGCCCACTTTGTTGCCCAAGTCTTGCGATACAAGGCTGCCACCTAAACCGGTAGGCTGAAAAATGTCTCCACCCATATTGCTGGGTATGCCCAGTTGCAGGGTATCGTCGCCTACACGGGCTACAATGTATTTGGCATTGAACGATAAGCGTGGTATTGGCTGGTAGCGCACATTGAGTATAAACTCGTAGAAGTTAGCGCCCAGCGGGTGTGCCAGTGGCTGGTTGTAGTGCGTGTAGTTGGTTGTTTCGCCGTGCGTGTAAGTAAAAGGGCGCACATAGTTAAACTCAGCCTGTGCATCCAGGTTAGGCACTATATCAATGTATTTAATTCCCACCTGCACAGCCCATTTATTGGCCCACCAGCCGTTGCCCTTAAAGAAGTTCTTTACGTTCAGCTCATCAAACAAAAACTGGCCGTAGATAGACAGGTGGTTTACAAAGTTCATTTTATAGTCGCCGCCTATCATTACGTTATCGGGGCTGCCCAGCGCATGCTCTACCGAGCGGTAGAAGATGATAGGATTAAGGTACTGTAGCTCGAAGTGGTTGCTGCGCTGCATCACCACCGACTCGAACAAACCTAAGTTGAGCCAGTGCGTAGCCTGCAAACTTAAGTGATGCACGGCCATATACTTCTTGGGTAGCAAGCGGTCGCTGCCACGTACGTACTGACCCGTAAGCTCTGCAATAATGCTCTGGTATTTAAAGCGCCAGATGTTTATATCCGTTTTAAGGAAAAGGTATGGCGCCGAAAAATCACTTAGGAACAGTGAACGCTGCCCGTTGCCTATAAAAAACTTATCGCGGCCTAATGATATGTTGATGTGCTTAAGTATATGCACGTTTACATAGCCCCTCGCATCGAAGTAATCTATACCGTCGTTAAACTTAAAGATTTTAGAGGAGTAGTCTTTCCAGTACGACTGTCCCGCCACATAGCTGTATTGGTTGTAGGGCCCGGCAGTTACCTTTTGGCTGATATACTTGGGAGGACGGGCCGAGCTACCCAGCACGTTGAAGTAAAAGCTGAATACCTTCTTGATGTTACCCCTTACCTCTAGCCCTATTACCCGCTGAAATATAAAGCGGCTGTTGTAGCTTTCGCCACCCACCTTTACATCAATTACGGGGTTAAAGCGCAGGTCGAACACGCCTCTCTTCTTAGAGGTTACATGCAGAAAACTGGCCGGCTCGCGGTAAAACTTCCAAAGGGGTTTGCGGATTCTGCTTATCAGGCTATCGGTCCACTCGGCGTTATCATCTATCAGGTATTGCAGCTGAAACTGAAGGGTCTTGTTAAACCGCAGGTTAGATAGCAACAGCGTTTCGGCCACCTTAGCTGCATTGCCGCGGTAGTAAGGTTTATCTACCGTGTGCTGTATAGGCAGTATCTTGCTGAACTTAATGTCTAATCTATCGAGGTATACATTGGCATCGGTGTTAAGCTGAACAAAAGTGCCCTGGCCCCATACAGAAAGTGACAACGCCGCTAAAACAATTGCAAGTAAGGTTTTCTGCATACTCAATTTTTGCCTATGATAATGTTAGTGCCAAACGTAGCTAATTTTACGTGCCTTGCAAACCAATATGGTTAACTTAAGCACCACCTAGGCTTGTTTGGGTTGCTTTTTGAGCAACAGAATGGCTAGTGCACCTATGGTAATTAGCGCCAGCCCTATTACCAGGCACCACTTAAGCGAGGTAAAGAAAGAGGCTATGTGCACTTCGGTATCGGTAAAGTTGGGGTAACTGTTCATCAGGTTGGCTATGCCTATGTTCTCGCAGTAGTCTACCACCAGTATAAACAAGGGGAACAGGTGCAGGTTGCCGGTGCGCGTACCTTTATTGATAAGGCCTTTAAATATCAGCGAGGTAATTATCAAAAAAAAGAAGGTATAAGCCAGCGGGTACAACGTATCGGCTATCAGCCCGAACTTAATGGCAAAGCTGCGGCCGGCATCGCCATAGTCGGCTATAATGCTGCGTGCCTGCTCAGGCGAGTAGTGAAACTGCAAATCCAGTATCTCTACCTTTTTGCCGCTTTTCGCTTCAAAGGCTTTAGCCCCTTCCGGCATTACGTAGGCACCAAATACAAGGTAAAGCAGCAGGGCGGCTACAAAGGTTTTCCAGCCGGCAATGCGTAAGAAGTAGGCCGATACTTTTCGAATCATGCGAACAAGTTAGTTAAAAATCTGTTAAGCATAATACATCGTAAGTAAGGTTGATAGTATAGTTTCGACCAAATAGCATAAAATAGCACAGCATGAAAAATGGCTTATTAATTTTACTGGCAATATCGCTGGCCCTTACCGGGTGCGCGCAGAAGAAGACAAACCCCGAACAACCAAAAACCAAAGCAATGAGCAACCAAAATAACGACAGCACCAAAGTGGTTAAAACCGATTTAGAGTGGCAAAAGATACTAACCCCCGAGCAGTACCATGTATTGCGGGAGAAAGGCACCGAAGCGCCTTTTACCGGTAAGCTATTAAAGAATACCGAAACCGGTGTATATACCTGCGCCGCCTGCGGCAACGAGTTGTTTACTTCGGATATGAAGTTCGATTCGCACTGTGGCTGGCCAAGTTTTGATAAGGAAATAGCAGGAGGGAAGATTAACACCCATACAGATGTGAGCCACGGCATGGTGCGCACCGAAATTACCTGTGCTAAGTGCGGCGGCCACCTGGGCCACTTGTTTGATGATGGGCCTACCGAAACCGGTATGCGCTATTGTGTAAACTCACTTTCGATAGACTTTAAGAAACAGTAAAGGTACTACGTGTGTTTTTTAAGCAGGCTATTTATCGCACGATAAAGTAGCCTGCTTTTTTTTAATAGCAATAGCCGCAGGGGCCATATCCTTTTCGCACTGCTTCGGCTTTGCTCACTTCTTTTACCGTGTGCGAACACTTCTTCAGCCCCTGGCAATAGTGTGAGTGGTATTTGGTAGCACCGGAGCTTATGCAGATATATACTTTATCGCTTTGCGCAAAGGCTAATAACATAAATGTTGTAACAGCAATAAAGATTGTTTTCATGCCTGCTTGTTAATATGGTATGGAATATAATACAACCGAATGTAGATATAATTTAATATCTGCATGGCCTACCGTGGAATTGTTTTCTCACTTCCACAGCCTAAATCCCCAATTAACATTGTGTTCCTCACTTTCTTAAAATTCATAAAAGGCGCGCTTTTTACCAATGAAGCAGGGGTTATAAAAAGTGCTTTATAAGACATTAAATGGTGTGGAACGGCAATTGCACAAGCATTTATGGCAGCGAATATATTACCGGTGCGTGTTTGTTAAAATTTAGCCATGAAAGCAGTAGAAAAAAAGGATATCAAAGCGCTATTAGCCGAGGCTAAAAGGTTTTGCAACGGTATAGTAGCCCATGTAGATACGCTTGGACTAAGCCAAAAAGAGATTAACACGTTTACGGTAGACGTAGAGTTGCTGCGCTATATAGTAGATCATGATGAGCAGTTTACCGAGAGCTTTATCAGCTACAATGCTATTTCAATCCAGTGGCGCCTAACCGATTTGGTTACAGCGTGCACAGTAAGCAACAAGTTTAACGCAGCTATAGCCAACGAACTTGGCATAAAATTTCCTTTGAACGATACACGCGGTTTAACCAACATGCAGCTAAAATGGAGCAACGAAAACACTTATAACCCTGGTACTAAATAAAGCATGGCTATGAATAATCACTACTCTACTCTTATACTTCTTTCTTTCACTGGTCTGTCTGACCGGTGTTTTTTGTCAAACCGATTTAGCCCTATAGCTCTCGAGTTAATGGGTGAGTGCCGTAGGGAAACCTGTATACCCGGAAACCCAATACGCCCTGTAGTGAGTTTCCTGCCTAACCCTGTCTTAAAGTAAACCTGATATATTTTTTTTAAATCCAAAACTCAATTCTTAACATGAAAAACTCAATTCTACTCTCAAAAAAAGTCACGCTGTTGCTTTTGGCAATTGCTATGACAAGCGCCTCGGTATTCGCGGCTACTTTTACCGCAGTAACTTCGGGTAACTGGAGCAGTGCTGCTACGTGGGGCGGTACAGCACCCTCTGAAAACATTGTGCTTGACCAGGTTATTATCTCACCGGGAGTTACCGTAACGATGGATAACAACGTAAGTGTGAGCGGTGCCCTGGCTTCGCTTACTGTAAACGGAACGCTGACATCTGCGGCAAATAACTCGTTAACTGTAGGTACGCTGGGTACTGTTGCGGGTTCTGGTAATGTAATAGTAGGTAGCATGGTGATGAATACCGGCGCTGTAGTTACTTTTACCGGTAATATAGCTGCCAATACCGTAACCAGTGCAGCCGGCTCATTATCGCTGGCAGCCGATGTAATGGCTAATCAAACCCTTAACCTTGCCAGTGGCACACTTACGCTAAACGCAGGTAGCAGCCTTGATTTGGGAAATAATGCCACTGTAGTAGTTGCAGGCGGTGCATTAAGTCTAAACGGTGGTAGCCTTGGCCTTACAGGTGCTTACAACGTTAGCTATACAACTGCATCTGCAGTTGCCGGTTTAGAATTAACCGGTTCGGGCCTTAATGATGTTACAGTAAATGTGTCTTCGGGCAATTCTGTTACGCTTACTTCAGACCTTGCTATAGATGGCGACCTTAGCCTTATGAGCGGTTCTTTGGTATTAGCAGGTAATGACCTTACTATATCAGGCGATATAGCTGCAGGTGGTAACGGTACAATATCTTCTACTGTTCCGGGTTCAAATGTAACTGTTGCAACTTCAGGCAGCCTTTCGGGTTCGCTTAATTTCAGCGGCCAGTCTAACATGGTAAACAATCTTAGTATTACAGTAGGCAATGGCAACCAGGCTCAACTTGGTGGCCAGGTTACTGTTTCGGGTGCTTTGCAATTAAACAGCGGTACTCTTAACTTTAGCGGTGCTGATTTAACTATCGACGGTACTGTTAGCGGTTCAGGCTCGCTTAGCGGCAACGGTTCTTCTGATCTTAGCATTACTACTGCAGGCGGTATAGGCGGTAGCCTTAACTTTGCCAGCGGTGGCCAATCGGTAAACGATTTGACCATCAACGTAGGTTCGGGTAATTCAGTTGTATTAGGTTCTGCACTTACTGTAGAAGGTACCCTTAACCTTACCAGCGGCAGCGGCCTTAATATCAGCGGTCAATCGCTTACTATAGGTACAGGTGGTAACATAAGCGGCACTGGTAACATAACCGCTAATGCATCTTCTTCTTTGGTAATCAACTCTACTACAGGTACTTCATCTCCAATCAGCATATCGGGTGGTATATTAGGTAGCCTTACTGTAAACAGCGGCAGCGGTAACTCTGTAAGCCTGGGTGGCGATCTTTCAATTGCTACTATGCTTACTTTGCAAAGCGGTTCTTTAAATCTTAACGGATACGACCTTACCATTGCAGCCAGCGGCAACGTTGCAGCATCGGGTTCAGGCTCTATATCTTCTACTAATATGTCTAATATATCTGTAATGGCTACTTCAGGCTTAACAGGCGACCTTGATTTTGGTGCTAATGGCAGCACGGTAAATAACTTTACTGTAAGCGTAGGTGCCGGCAACAGCGTAAACATCGATGGTGACTTAACTGTAGATGGCAGCCTGCAGCTTACCAGCGGAACTTTGAACTTTAGCGATGCATCTTTAACAATAGATGGTACTGTTACCGGTTCTGGTTCAATTAGTGGCAATGGTTCTTCTGATCTTACTGTAACTACGGCAGGTGGCCTTACCGGCAGCCTTAACTTTGCTACAGGCGGTCAAACTGTAAATAACTTTACTATCAATGTAGGCTCTGGTACATCTGTAGCTGTTGGTTCGGCACTTACTGTAAATGGAGCTCTTAATTTAGATGGCGGTAGCGGTATTGATATCAGCGGCCAGTCTCTTACAATAGGCACAAACGGCAGCATTACCGGTTCGGGCAATATTACAGCTAACAGCTCTTCATCTTTAACAATTAATGCTACCGGCGGCAATGCAGCATCAATCAGCATTGTAGGTGGTGTTATTGGTTCTTTAACAGTAAACAGCGGCAGTGGCAGCACTGTAACTTTGGGAAGCGACCTTACAGTACGCAATACACTTAGCCTGCAAGGCGGTACTTTGGTATTAGCCGGTTACGACCTTACTATTGATGGCGACATTGCAGCAGGTGGCAGCGGAAACTTATCTTCTACTTCTGCATCGGATGTAACTATCAGCACAAACACTTCAACTTCCGGCTCACTTAGCTTTAGCGGCAGCGGCAACACAGTAGGCGATCTTAATATCGACCTGGGTGGCAATGGTAGCTCTGCAAGCATCGGTTCTGACCTTACTGTTACCGGTTCTCTTAACTTTACAGGTGGTAGCGTAAATGTAGGTAGCAACGACCTGACTATAGCTGCAGGTGGTACCATCACCGGTGCCGATAGCGGTTCATATGTTATTACCGATGTTAACGGTTCACTTGGTATGAATATAGATGCCAGCGCTTCAACTGCCTCTACATTCCACGTAGGTACTTCATCAAACTATGCTCCGGCAGCTGTAAACCTTAACGGCAATACCAGCGGCAACGTATGGGTAGGTGTAATGGGTAATGTAATGGCTAACGGTACAAGCGGTTCAGATATTTCTATGACAGAATCAGTAGTAGACGCTACATGGGAAGTTGAATCAGATATTTCATCTAACCTTAACCTTGACCTTACGGTAATGTGGTCTGCAGATATGGAAGTAAACGGATTTAACCACAACGCCGCTTACGTATCGCACTATATGAACGGTTCATGGGATGCCAGCGCAACTGCACAAGCTACTGCACAGGCCAACGGTATGTTTAGCCTTAGCAAAAATGGTTTAACATCACTTAGCCCGTTTGCAGTGTTTGATCAAAATACTTCTGTAGGTATAAGCGATGTAACAGCTGACATTACTATGCAGGTGTTCCCTAACCCGGCTACTAACGTAATTCGTGTAAAAAACAGCCAGGCAACTACTGAAACAATAAACGTAGAAGTAACAAACGTAATAGGCCAGACTGTAGGTGTATACCGTATGACAAACAGCGATCTTGATATTCCGGTAACAAGCTTGTTCAAAGGCAACTATTTTATCCGCCTTTACAACAAGAACATGAACGTAGTAAAGAAATTTACCAAGATATAATTGGGATTGGGTTATTTAAACAACAAGGGGCTGTCGAAAGACGGCCCCTTTCTTTTTGCTAACACTGCCGGTTTTTAATGCAGGGTATATGTCTTTATCCTTTTTATTATCTCTTGCTGCGGAACACGCACCCGTGCATCTACTACATATTTTTTCTGTGCTTCTTTTTTTAAAGAGTCATTTTCAAGAGCAAACTGCGTGATTTGTTCGGCTGTAAGTTTATCGGCAGGTGCCGCCTGCGGGTAATCGCGTTTGTATCCAAATAACTCTAGTGTATGGCCGGCTACGCTCTCAAATAATTCAATTTCTTCGGGGGTAAGCTTTTCGCTGTAATGGCGCTTGTTACCTGCATCTACAGGTTTTACTACGTTTCGCCACATATCGCCCGAGGCAGCGGTTCGCTTTGCCTCGTCAGATAGATAAAAATTTAAAATCTCATCTGTCCAGTTCAGTTCAAGCATTTGTAGGATAGGCGCCAGGGCTTGTTTCGGATTGGTTATAAACTCTTCGTAGCGCAATAAGCAAAATCTGTTTGCGGGTGTTTGCCGGGCCAGTGCTGCCGATAGTTCCTGTTCCTGTTTCCACTGCTTTGCTACAAAGTAAACATGCTTTTCGCCAACTATACTGTTTTTAAAAGAGGCCGCCACATCGCGTCCGTCGCGCAGCAGGTGTATATAGTAAGGCTGCCAGCCGGCACTTTCAATTTCAGGTATATAATAGATGTTGGCCATGCTTTTGCAGCACCAGTACCGGGCATTCTTCTTTTCAGCTTTTATTTGATAGACTACCCTGAAAATATCAGTAAGAGAGGTCTCTTTTACACGCTTCATTATCTCGTCCACCGAAAAAGTAACATCGTGCCACGCTACCGGGTTAGCGTTTACGTAATCGGCTATATCGCTTACCAGCCGGGTGAAATTTTTATTGACCTTTAAATCTCCATACAAAGGCAGCAGTGGCGAAAATATTTGTAACAGATGGGGTGGGTGAGGAGCTTCAATTTCCGGAAGCTGGTTGAGCATTAGCCGCAATAGGTTTGAACCTGAACGTTGTGTGCCTACTATCAGTAGTGGTTTGCTGGTTATTCTCAAAATGCAGGTAGTTTAGCTGCAAATAAGCAGAAAATATTTGATGGCCGGATACCATGGCCACCTTTGCAGCCAATAAAAAAGCTCACCGGATTTTTTTCCGGTGAGCTTTTTTAGAATTAGTTACAGCGGCCTATTTGGGTGATGTAGCACCGGGCATTTGCACCGGTGTAGCAGCCGGAGAAGAATTCAACTTAGGGTTATTAATTTCCGGCAAGGGCACGTTGCCAGCCGGCATACTCCTGGTAGGCTTAATTAAGCTGGATGCCGGTGCATTTTCCGGTATGTATAAATAGCCACTATTCTTTGGCTGAAATTTACCAGGTGTTTTATCAGCCGGTATCTTTACCAGTTCCGGGTCTGGCTTAGGTGCATAATCGTTGAAAGATTTTCTGTTTTCGCAGCTTTGCAGCATACCGGCAAAGTTTGCGTTATATTGCTTTTGTTCTGTTTTTGGCTGTGTTTGTATTTTGGCCATAGCTATCCAGTTAAATGTGGCATTGCTGTTACGTGCACCGGTTTCTACGGTAAAGCCTTCGGCAGTAATATTGTTTACGCTTAGTGCTACTTTATAGTCAGATGCCGTAACCGTTACCACCGGCTTATTGCCGTTCAGTTGTTGTTTAAATTCATCCGAAAACTTAACGGTTATTCTATCTGCCGAAACCTGTTCTACGCCAAAATCGCTGATGTTTTTCAATTCCTTTTCGATAGTTTCTACTTTGTCTTTTATGGCTTTTATAGCACCTGTGTTAAGTGCTGTAAGCGCACCGTACGATACACCTTTTCTTTCAGGGTCAGCAAGGTTGGCGGGCACTTCTTCGGCAATTAAGCCAACCTGTACTTCTTTAATCAACTCGCCCGGTTTGTCTTTATATCTGAAATAATTCAACTCTACATCGTCTATATATGATAATACGCTGGTATAATCATCTTTAACAAATTTCTTAATATCCTGCTTTACCTGCTTTGTACTGGTATAGTAATAGTTATAAGCATAGTGGTATCCATATAAATAAGCGTTATGGTAGCCACCTGTTGCATAATCATTTACAGCAAATACCAGGTCGCTCATATCATAATCGGTAAATATTCTTGTACCCCTGTAATTGTAGTTGGCGCCCAGCGATATACCTGTGTGAAAAGCCACTCTCAAATCCGGGTAAGGATAATTCCATCCACCGCTTTCTCTAAAAATAGAATATGCGGTAGATAAACCTTCGTCAAAATACATGCCGTATGGGTGGTCGGTAGATACGGCGTAGTTATTGCGCAGGTAGAACGAGCCTATACCATAGCTGCGGCTCCAGTTGTTAGGGTCAAGATAGTAGGCTGTGTTATCGCGGTCATATACATAAGGCAGGTACGATGTGTTGGCGTAAAAACCGTTACCGTAAGCCTCTACGTTACTGTTGTCCACACGCATTCTCCAGTTTCCGCTTGGCGATAACAATCCAAAGCTACCGCTCATGTCGGAATATACATAGCCTAATGTTGGCCCCGAATGGCCATCTCTAAAAATTAAACCGTTGTTGCCGCTGCTCTTGGCCATATTCCAGTAGTTGCCTTCGGCATACAGGTGGTTACCGGTGGCCTGGTTATACATACCCTGCCCGCTGTTGTAGTTTCTCCACCATCCGTAGTTGTATCCTTCATTTACCGTAATGGTATTTAGCCGGCTTCCTCCGTCAGGGTCGCTATAGTAGCCGGTGTTATTCTGATCATACATGATAGGCATATAGGTTGAATAATTGGTCCATATACCACTACCTAAAGCTACTTTGGTAACACCATTCTCCATTACTAATAGCTGGTGCGATAAACCGCTTTTTGATTCTCCCCCAATGTTGGAGTGTGTCCAGGCAAGGCCATACAGGTTGCCCGGTGTAGTTCCATTTGCGGGCAGTCTCCACGATGTACCCATGGCCCATACGTTTTGGTAGCGCACATCAGAGTATACGCCTACCAAGCCCGTACCGTAATTGTTTACGGCCAATATATCGTTTACATTATTAATATTTTGACCCGCCATGTTTAGGGTAGTGGTAGCCGTATGGTTACCCAGGTTATCGCCGGTAGGTGCGGTTACACCCAAAAACGACAATACAGCCGCTGCATTACCGGTGCGGTGGTAGTTGTCCCCTTGTTTTACCATTATACCCGTTACTCCGCTACCCACTACGTTATCTGTAGTGTTTATATAATCGGTACCTATATAGCCTGAAGGTACGTGTAGCCTGAAGCCTGGGCTGGTGGTTCCCACCCCAACATTACCGCCGTTAGGGTTTAAATACATATCGCGCGCCTGGTAATAACCCAGGTACATGTTTTTAGATGGAGCTGGGTCCAGGTGCAGGTTGCCATCGGTTGATATTACCTGTGCGGTTAGCGCTGCACCAATGTTAGTACCGGCACCCACATACAATTGTCCGTTCCACGATGAATTGGGGCCGAATAAAGCCATAGATGAGTTGCCTGCCGAAACCTGTAGCTTAGCACCCGGTGATACTGTACCTATACCCACATTGCCACCTACATTCATATTACCACCTACTTCGGCATTGCCTGTTACATCGTAGCTGGCTGCCTGACCGGTGCCAAAGTTTGCTGTGACTGCCTGGTTTTGAACATAGTTGCCGCTGCCTGTATTTGGTGCAAAGCCGGCACCGGCAGGCCATGTTTGGCCGCTTTGTAATACTTGACCGGTACCTAACCTAACGGTGCTGTGGTCGCAGTTTTGGTTAGCTATCAGTATCCAGTTTTCAGGCACCGCCATTCCGGCCGTATAGGTCGATATTCGGAAATTAGCATCTATACTACCATTGTTACTGCCTATTGGCAAAATATAGTATAAAGCCTGCCAGCAAGGTATGGGCACATAACCACCGGCCACAGTTACGTTGCTGGCGCCGCCCACTCCCGGTATAACAGTACCATTGGCGGGTAGGGTTATATCAAAATAGCCGCTGGTAGAAAAGTGTGAGCCGTTGCCGTTATTTATTACAATAAAACGGTTACTCCAGGTAAGCCCGCTACCATTGTAGGTTATGTTGCCACCTCCACTAATGTTGGCGCTGGCCTTTGCATCGGCCGTATAGCTGGGGTTAATGCCCACGCCCGGGTTGCCCGAAAAATTTCCATTCGTTACATCAATCTGGTTGGCTGTGCCTGTAATAGTTCTTAATGCACCTGCCGATACACGCCCCTGAGCATCGGTAGTTACATAATTGTAAGTGCCGGCCGTACCAAGGTTGCCCAGCGATATAGTACCACTGGTAGTAATGGGGCCGCCCGTTAAGCCGGTTCCTGTGTTTATACTGGTAAGTGTGCCGCCGCTGTTGCTTGAGCTGATAGTGATTTTGTTACCTGTTTCTGTCAGTGTTACGTTTGTTCCTGCTTCAAGAGTTACATCGGTACTGCCCGTTGTATTAGATGAAATAACAGATGTAGTGCCCGTACCTGCACCTACTGTTAGAGAGCCTTCGTTGCTGTTACTAAGGTCGCCGGTATTGGCAATGGTAAAGTTAGGATAGGTGCCTGTGGCCGATATACCTGCGCCATTGCTAAGTACTACGGTCTGGTCAGGTGCCGTATTGGTAAGGTTAAGTGTGCCGCCCAGAGCTACGTTGCCGCCCCCGCTCAATCCTGTGCCGGTATTAATGGTTACCGAGCTGTTGTTAAGCATGGTGTTATTCACTTTTTGCCACGCTGGTGCGCCTGTATTATCAGTGCCCCACACCTGGTTGGTATTACCGCCTGTAGGGCCGGGTACCAAACCTTTCTTGTTCAACTCGTTTGTTTGCACATCCACGGTCATGGTAGAGGTGCCCACCAATCTGCCCGTGTTATTGGTAAGTTGTATAGCGCTGTTGGCAGTGGTTATATCGCCGGTGGCTATAGCCCCGGTGGTTACTGCAAAGTTCTGGTTGCCGGTTACATACCACTTACTGTCTGTTTTATTGTATTGGATGCTTACACTGGAGTTGCCTGCTACACCTACCATATCGCTGCCCGTCAGCGTTTTAAACTGGTTGGCCGATGCCGATACGCTCAGGTTTTTGATAGTCATGGCATAATTGGTAGTGTTTACCAGGGTTACCATCTGTCCGTCGGCACCAGTTACAGGCACTATGCCGGTAATGCTGAAAGCCCCTGTGGGGCCTACTATACGGTAAAATCCTGCTTTAATACCTGGCGATAAGTCGGGTAGTACCACGTTATCGTTGCTGCCTGTTACAAGGGTCAGCACCGGCCCTTCGCGCAGCGAAAGCCCCCCGTTAACATCCAGTTTTGTTTTGGGGTCGTTGGTGCCAATACCCACATTTTGGGCTTGTATGCTTTGTTGCAATATGCACAGGAATGAAAACAGGACTACAGCGCGGAGAGATTTTTCCATACCAGTCTGATTTATGTAAGTAATGATTTAATCCTACAAACAGTATTCCAACCGATAGTGTTAGGGGGTTGAAACTTCGCTAATACGCTAAACATTACAGGCAATATACTACACTAAACAAAAACGCAGCTTGGTTCAAAAGACAAGTAAGTATACGGCTTTTGACTGATTTAGTGAACAAATAGTGTCATAAGAAATACACATCTTTTTTTGTATCAAATGTGTGAGTTACAGTCTTTCGTTGTATAAGGTAAAGAGAATTGTAATGTGTAAACGCCAATAGCTGCTAAATGTATGATGTAAAAGCTTATGCGTAGTACGGCTTTTATTTTGTTTATCAGGCACTTACAACAAAGGCCTGCATTGCAGGCCTTTGTTTGTTATTTTTAATATGTAAGCGTAAGGTATTGTGAGTCAAAATCTTATGTCTGTTGGCTTAAAACAGGCCAAATAATTCGGCACGTACTTTATTAATTACTTCATGCTGTGCTTCTTCGTCCTCTGCAAAATTTATCTGGTCCACATCTATAATAAGCAGGCGGCCATCTTTATAGGTGGTAATCCATTTCTCATAAAAGTCGTTCAACCTGCGTATGTAATCCAAGCGCAGGTTATCTTCATAATCGCGGCCGCGCTTTTGTATCTGGTTTACCAGCGTAGGCACAGTGGCACGCAGGTATATAAGCAAATCGGGCGGGCGTATAAGGCCGCTTATGGTTTCATATAGCTTGGTATAGTTCTCAAAATCGCGGGTGCTCATCAGCCCCATGCCATGCAGGTTGGGTGCAAATATCTGGGCATCTTCGTGTATAGTGCGGTCTTGTATTACAGTTTCCGTCCCCTGCTGTATTTCAATTATCTGCTTAAACCGTGAGTTAAGAAAATATACCTGCAGGTTAAAACTCCAGCGCGGCATATCTTCATAAAAATCATTCAGGTAGGGGTTGTTCTCTACATCTTCAAACTGGGGTAGCCATCCAAAATGTTTCGATAAAATTTTGGTAAGGGTGGTTTTGCCGGCGCCTATATTGCCGGCTATAGCTATGTGCTTTATATCCTGTTTTGCTTTGGCCGCTGGTTTGGCAGTTGCCTTCACCGTAGTCTTATCATCCTTTGCAGCAGCAGCTTTTACCTGGGGTTTTGCTTTAACGGCAGCCTTGGCTTTTACTTTTGGTTGTGGTTTGCTTTGTTTTTTAGGGGCTGGTTTGCTTGCCGCTTTTTTCTTCGCCATGGTTTACATCATTTTGCGGTAAGTGCCACGTAGCCTACGTTTGCCCTATACCCTTGTTCTTGTTTAACTTGCAGCTTCTGTGCTATTTGCACAGGCTGCATTTCAGTGTGTGCCCGAAAATAAAAATTGTTTTGCGCTTAAAAACTTTTTATCCCTATAATTTCACGTACCTCCTTTAAAGTTTGCGCTGCGCTGGCCCTGGCTTTGCTGCCACCATCGCCCAGTATTTCGTAAACCTTCTTTTCGTCGGCGCTCAATTCCAGTATTTTTTCGCGTATAGGTGTCAAAAAGGTGACCATGTCTTCTGCCAGCTGCTTTTTCATATCGCCGTAACGGATTGTGCAGTTGTTGTAAGTGTCTTCAAAGTGCTGTATGGTTTCTTTGGCCGATACCAAGCTCATCATATCAAATACATTCTGAATTATCTGTGGCTTGGCACTGTTGGGTTCCGTAGGGCCGCTGTCGGTTACCATTCGCTTTACCTTTTTGCGTATGGCATCGGGCTCGTCTTCCAGGTATATGCAGGTGCTTTCGGGTTTGCTCTTGCTCATTTTGCCTTCACCATCCAGGCTGGGCACATTCACCAGCTTTTCGCTGAACGAAAAAGCCTCGGGCTCCGGAAACAACTCTACTTTATACAGGTTGTTGAAACGGCGCACAAAATCGCGCATCATTTCTACATGCTGCTGCTGGTCTTTACCTACCGGCACACGGGTGGCCTTATGTATAATTACATCTACCGTCATCAGCACGGGGTAGGTCAATAGCCCGGCGTTTACGTTGTTTGGCTGGTCGCGCACTTTTTCTTTAAAAGTAGCTTCGCGCTCCAGCTCGCCAAGGTAGGCGTGCATATTAAATATAAGGTACAGCTCGGGTATTTGCGGCACATCGCTTTGCAGGTAAAGGGCGCATTTGTTAGGGTCCAGGCCGCAGGCCAGGTATATCAGGGCAATGTTCTTGCTTTTTTCGCGCAGGTCGTTCGCGTTTGGGTGGGTGGTAAGCGAGTGGTAATCGGCTACAAAGAAGTAGCCGTTAAAGATGTCCTGCATCTTTACAAAATTAGCCACCGCACCAAAGTAGTTACCCAGGTGTTGCTTGCCCGTAGGGCGCACTCCGCTTACTGCAATTTGTTTAGACATGAAAGAATGATTCTGTTATTTTAGCGCGCCAAAATAAGTAAAGAAACGAAACAGCATTAAAGGAAATACAATGGAGCGCCGATTATCATTATTATGGTGATTAATAATGATAATCATAATTGTAAGCGTTCTATAAAAGCAAATAGAAAAGATGAAAATAGATAACGAATTGGTGGACCGCCTGGCCGAGCTTAGCAAGCTTGAATTTGATGAGCAGGGAAAAGAGGGAATAAAGAAAGACCTGCAGAAAATACTGAACCTGGTGGAGAAACTGGAAGAAGTAAATGTAGAGGGTGTTCAACCGCTTATATATATGACCGACGAAAAAAATGTGCTACGCAAAGATGTGGTTGCCGATACAGTAAGCAAAGAAGAAGCCCTGCAGAACGCCCCGCAGCGCGATAGCGATTATTTTAAAGTGCCTAAGGTGATTAGTAAATAACATGCGTATTTTACTTGCATTATTGCTTATTGTTTGCTCAGCTACTGTATTTGCACAAGCTGACGATAAAAGCGAACAGCTTAAAATTTTGAAAGAGCTGTACGACCGCAAAAAAATATCGCTGGAGCAATACCAGGAGATGTCGAATAAATTACTGCGTGATAACCAAACCATAGCGCAACAACAAGCTATAGAGACTCCGCAGCTTGAGCCCGCTTTTATTGATACTGCCAGCTATCAGCGCACTGAGGAATATTGCTTATTAGTGGCTTCATTTAAATTATTTTCTGTCAAAGCTGTTATAGATGTATACTTTGGGCAGAAGTTTTCAGGCATAGGTTGGTCTAAAAATAAAAGCGGAAGGCTTAATGATTTTGATAACCCTGTGGACGCATTGAATTTTATGAATAGCAAAGGTTGGGAGTTAATGACTTCTACAAGTGTGGCTAACCAGATGCATTGTTTCTTAAAACGAAGAATCACATTTAAATAAATATCCAAAGTGGCTTCACCAATAATTGAGATAAAGAACATTAAGAAGGAATATGTAATGGGCCTGCAAACTATTGCAGCGCTTAAAGATGTATCGCTTTCTATTAATAAGGGCGAGTATGTTGCGCTGATGGGCCCCTCGGGCTCGGGCAAGTCTACGCTCATGAATATTTTAGGCTGTCTCGATTCACCAAGTTCAGGGTCTTACAAGCTCAATAATATAGAAGTAGCCAGCATGACCGATGATGACCTGGCCCGCGTACGCAACCAGGAGATTGGCTTTATCTTTCAAACCTTTAACCTGCTGCCGCGCTTAACAGCGCTGGAGAACGTAGCCCTGCCTATGGTATATGCCGGGCTTAGCAAAGTGGATAGAACTAAGCGCGCCGAAGAGGTAATGCGCATGGTAGGCCTGCAGGACCGTATGACCCACAAGCCTAACGAACTTTCGGGTGGCCAGCGCCAGCGTGTGGCTATAGCACGGGCCCTGGTTAATAACCCATCTATAATACTTGCTGACGAACCTACCGGTAACCTCGATACCAAAACATCGTACGAAATTATGTCTATTATGGAGGATATCAGCCGCCAGGGCAACACTGTAATTATTGTAACGCACGAAGAAGATATAGCCAAACATGCCCGCCGTATTTTGCGCCTGCGCGATGGCCTGATAGAAACGGATGTAGCAAACGAACCGGTAAAGGCTACCGCGCCTTAGGTTTATTTTAAATTACCACACATGAAAATTTATACCAAAACCGGCGATATAGGCGAAACATCTTTATTTGGTGGCCGCCGCGTATTTAAGAGCGAACTGCGCATAGAAACCTACGGCACTGTAGATGAACTCAACAGCTGGATAGGCCTGCTGCGCGATGTGCAAACAGATGCGGCTATCAAAGAACTGCTGAAAGAAATTCAGGACCGTTTATTTACTTTGGGCGCTACCCTTGCCGCCGACCCGGATAACACTAAGCTAAAGCACCCCGACCTGCACGAAAGCGATATAGAACTGCTGGAGAAAGCAATTGATAAAATGGATACTGAACTAGAACCACTGCGCCACTTTGTATTGCCCGGCGGCCATGTATATGTATCGTACTGCCACCTGGCCCGCACTGTTTGCCGCAGGGCCGAGAGGCTTTGTGTGGCACTGTACCACAGCGCTAATAGCGCAGGTGCTACCAACCCCGAAGAGCTTATTGCTATTAAATACCTGAATAGGTTAAGCGATTACCTGTTTACCCTTAGCCGCAAGATGGCCAAAGACCTGAACGCAGAAGAAGTTAACTGGATACCGAGGAAAAAAGCTTAGTTTGCTGGTAGCGGTTATTTCTTTGCCAATAATTTCTTTAACTTATGTGCCTGTTCAATATGATCTGCCCCGGCAATTGAGTTGCCGGCTGTGGCGCTGGCAACTTCTTTATTATTCTTATCAAGCAACAAAATCAGCTTTTCGCTGGTAAAGAAATAGGTAGTGGTTTCTGTTATTGACTTCGACGGGTCAAAAAACTCTGTGTCACCATCTTCTTCTGCTCTTTTCTTATCATAATACATTGGCCGGTTATAATGCTCCTCTTTTCTTACTGCAAGCACCAACTGACCTTTATCAAAGAAGTATTCTGTGTCGGTTTTTCCCGTTTCACCATAGTGGGTGGTTTTAATATGCACCATCTGCTTGCCATCGTAATAAGCAATGGCGTGTCCGCCTTCGGTAGATTCACCCCATATATCTGCTGTAACTGTATCGTAGTCCGCAAGGTTGTTACTTATGTGCGCGGTTAATTGGTTTATCTCTTTTATCCGTGTTTCTGTCGATTGGGCAAAAACGTCTGGTGTTGTAAACAGCAGGTAAATACAAACAAGGAGTAGTGTTTTCATGCTTTTTAAAATTAGTAATTGTATTGTTTTTGTTAAGAGTGTGGTTAAAAATTAAGCTTGAAAGCCTGGCTATTGGCACGGTTTTTTTTGTCAGGAAAAACAATTTTATTTTTGCGGCAGAACCAAAACCCCTCCACTATGGCGAAGAATTTTGTTTCTAATAATGATGAATCGGTGCCTATGTTCAACCAACCGGTGCTCGACTTTTTCTCCAGGGTGCATTTCTCGGTACCACTATTCATATTTGTCCCGGTTATTGCTTTCTTTTTTTACCGGTCGGTATTTGTATTTCAGTTCAGCGCGCTTACTATTTTGCTAATGGTTGTAATGGGCCTGGTGGTATGGACATTTACCGAGTATAATCTCCACCGGTTCGTGTTTCACTGGATGCCACCCGGCAGGATTGGTAAAAAAATACACTTTATGTTCCACGGGGTGCATCACGATTATCCGCGCGATAGCTACCGCCTTGTAATGGTGCCACCGGTTAGTGTGCCATTGGCTATACTGTTTTATTTTACTTTCCGCTATTTGCTCAGCATAACTTTAGGCGATGCTAACCTCATTGCCCCGTTTTTTGTAGGTTTCGTTATTGGCTATTTGTTTTACGATATGACACATTATGCCCTGCACCATGTCAATTTTAAAAGCAGGTTTTGGTTAGAGTTAAAACAACACCACATGATACACCACTATCAGGACCCTGATAATGGTTTTGGTGTAAGCACTAAATTCTGGGATTTAATTTACCGTACCACCTTTAAACGCAAACAGGCTGCACCGGTAAGGGTAAGCAAGGTAGAGCCGGTACTTTGATTCTGATAATTGCAATTCTCTTTGTGTTTCTATGCAATCTGTTCGTCCGTGGTTGTGCATTCTTGCATTTAATCCGGCTGTTAAATTCCCCTCCTTCGCCGCCCCTGCGGCGGTATTTAAGGAGGGGTGGCTCGCTGAGGGCGAGACGGGGTGGTTAATGCTTTTCTACTCCTCCCCAAACTTCTGTTTCACCAGCTTCATAAACATGCGCACCGCTTGCGAATTTTCGTCCCAATTATACTTGCCGGTTAATTCTGTTTTAAAAAATGTTTCGGCAGTTGTAAAGTTGTCGAGCGAATCAATATAGCTAATACTGGATGAAAGAGCCTCGCTGTTGCCTTTAAACAAATCGTTAAGCAGTACAAATCTTTTGTTCAGGTCTATCATGTCTTTTAATGCACGGCTGGATAACTTACGGTGAACTTCATTAGTTCCTACTTTAAGCTTCTCGTTAAGCGATGAACCCGTTTGTACCAACTCGTTGATGGTATTGCGCAGCGTGTTTTCTTTTGGTTTTACTTCTGGTGTAACCTTCTGCTGCACAATGGCCTCCTCTTTCTTTACTACTATGGCTTCTGCTATAGGTTTTGTCTCTGTCACAGTTTCTACTACCGGCGCAGCTTTTATTTCAGGCTCTTTCTTAATGGCAGGCTCCACTTTCACAACCGGCTCATTTATCAGCATACCCTCATTAGGGTTTAGCAGCCGCTTTTTTACCGGTGCCACCACCGTTTCAGTTTTAGGTTGTGTTTCGTTTCGGGCTGCATCCAGGGCTTCGTACAAATCGCGCACGTTTTGCATCAGCAGGTCATATTCCAGCTTGCTCAACTGGCTTATCTCTGCATTTGCGGCTGCGCGATTAATTTTTTCGAGTAATTCCGGTATTTTTGGCCCCTTCATAAAACTTGTTTAAGAAACAAAAGAGTATAAAATCTGCTCCAGGTATTAAATGAGTT
>DATGWP010000215.1:0-16639 GCA_035299425.1 Chitinophagales bacterium
ATTCGCGATTTAAAGCTTTCGCGCGAAGCCGAGATTGAATACCTGAAGAAGAACGCGGTGGAGATGAATTTTGAGAAGGCAGCCTACAGTATTAATAAAGGTATTTGGGGCACATCGGTTGGAGGGCGCGAAACGCTTACATCGGCGGGAGCATTGCCTGAGTCGGCTTACCCTACCCAGTTGCAAACCAACCAAAGCGAGGACCTTACTTTGCTGTTTGAGCAGGGAGAACTAAAGGGTGTAAATGCCGAAGTGTTTGCAAGCCCTGTAGATGCTATTACTTACTTAAATGAACTGGCAAGCAAGTACGCCATTGGCCGCGATATACATGTGGGCGATACTATTATTGGTATAAAAGGCCGTGTTGGCTTTGAAGCTGCTGCACCGCTGATAATAATTAAAGCGCACCACCTGCTTGAGAAGCATACCCTTACCAAATGGCAGCTATACTGGAAAGACCAAATGGCGGCGTGGTATGGCAACTGGCTGCACGAAGGGCAATACTTTGACCCGGTAATGCGCGATATAGAAGCCATGCTTACCTCTACACAGAAATTTGTAAGCGGAAAAGTGTTTGTAAAATTATTGCCTTACCGTTTTGAGCTGACCGGTATAGAATCGGAGCACGATCTGATGTCGGCTAAGTTTGGCAGCTACGGCGAAATGAACCGTGCGTGGACTGGTGAAGACGTAAAAGGCTTTACGCGCATTTTTGGCAACCAGACCAGTATTTACCACCAGGTTAACAAGTTAAACACAATGGCAGATGAAGAAAATTAAGGCTGGTATTATTGGCGGCGCAGGCTACACCGGTGGTGAACTGATAAGGCTGTTGCTTGCGCACCCGGCTGTGGATTTGGCATTTGTGCAAAGCAACAGCAATGCTGGTAATGCACTGCATGCGGTATTTCATGATATGCTGGGGCTTACCGAATTAGCTTTTGCTGCAAACCATCAAACAGATATTGATGTATTGTTTTTATGTGGTGGGCATGATGCGGCGCGCAAATTTTTAACGGTAAGTAATATACCTGCCGAAATGGTGGTAATAGACCTGAGCCAGGATTTCAGGCATAACCAATCAAGCAAAATTGGAGAGCGGCAATTTGTATATGGCTTGCCGGAATTGAACCGTGACAAAATTAAGACGGTTAAAAGTATAGCTAACCCTGGTTGTTTTGCCACGTGTATCGAGTTGGCTCTGTTGCCGTTGGCGTCTGTCAAACTATTAAATACCGACATACACATAAACGCCACTACCGGTAGCACCGGTGCAGGTCAGGCGCCTACAGAAACTACGCATTTTAGCTGGAGAAGTAATAACCTTTCAGCCTATAAGGTTTTTGAACACCAGCATGTAAAGGAGATAGGTGAGTCGTTGGCAGTACTTCAACCGGGTTTTGATAAGGAAATTCTGTTTGTGCCGCAGCGCGGTGCCTTTACCCGGGGCATTCATGCTTCGGTTTATATGGAGTGTAATTTGTCTGAGCAGGAAGTAATTGAGTTATACAACAACTATTACAGCCAGCATCCTTTTGTTACTATCAGTCCTTACGAGCTGGATGTGAAGCAGGTGGTAAATACCAATCGTTGTTTTCTGCATGTTTTAAAGTATGGAAACAGGGTGCTCGTAACATCGGTTATCGACAACTTACTGAAAGGCGCATCGGGACAAGCCGTGCAAAATATGAACTTGATATTTGGCCTGCCAGAAAACGCCGGCCTTCAACTAAAACCATCTGTATTTTAGCATGAAACTATTCGATGTATATCCGCTGTTTGACATTACACCCGAAAAGGGAAATGGAATATACCTGTATGATAAGCAAGGTGAACGCTATATGGATTTGTATGGTGGGCATGCTGTAATATCGGTTGGTCACAGTCATCCCTATTATGTAGAGGCTCTTAATAGCCAGCTATCTAAAATCGGGTTTTACTCCAACTCGGTGCACATTCCTCAGCAACAGGAATTGGCTGATAAACTTGGAGAGCTAAGCGGCTATACCGACTATGCTTTGTTTTTATGCAACTCGGGGGCAGAGGCGAATGAGAATGCCTTGAAGCTGGCATCCATCCACAATGGCAGGAAAAAGATTATTGCTTTCAATAAATCATTTCATGGCCGCACCTCGCTGGCTGTGGCAGCAACTGATGATAAAAACATACAGGCAGCAGTTAATGAAAACGAGGATATTATTTTCCTTCCGCTAAATGATGAGCAGGCATTGCTGGATGTTTTTGGCGAAGATGTATGCGCTGTGATTATAGAAGGTATACAAGGTGTGGGTGGGGTGCATGTGCCCGATAATTCATTTTTGCAATTGATAAGAACTCTTTGCGATAAGCACGGGGCCATCATGATTGCCGATGAGATACAATCGGGTTATGGCCGTAGCGGAATTTTTTTTGCGCATCAGTATTCCGGTGTAAGACCAGACCTTATTACCGTGGCAAAAGGTATGGGTAATGGCTTTCCGGTAGGTGGCGTTTTAATTAGCCCCATATTTAAAGCAAAGCATGGTTTACTGGGTACCACCTTTGGTGGTAACTACCTGGCTTGTGCAGCTTCTATTGCCGTGTTGGATATTATTAAAGCGGAAGGGTTAATAGAGAACGCTTTAACGCTGGGTAACTACCTTATGGAACAAGTGAAAGGCCTGCAAGGCATAAAGGAAGTGCGCGGTCTGGGCATGATGATAGGCATAGAACTGGATATGCCAGCTGCGCCAGTGCGCAGTGAACTGCTTTATAAGCACAAAATGTTTACCGGTTCGGCGTCAGGCAAAAACATCATCCGCATATTACCGCCATTAACAATTACTAAAGCAGAGATTGATACTTTTTTAGAAGCATTTAAAATCACCCTTAAAAATCAATACGCATTATCATGAAGCAATTTATTTCGGTAAACGATGCCGGCAATTTTTCTTCGCTGATAAACGAGGCCTTGCACGTAAAGCAAAACAGCCAGGCATATTCAGAATTGGGTAAAGGCAAAACCATAGGCTTGTTGTTTTTGAACCCGAGCCTGCGCACGCGCATGAGTACTCAACGTGCTGCTTTTAACCTGGGCATGAATGTGATGGTTATTAACCTGGATAAAGATAGCTGGCAGATAGAGTTTGAAGATGGGGCTGTGATGAACAGCACCAAAAGCGAACACATTCGCGAAGCGGCCGGCGTAGTAGCGCAGTATTGCGATGTGGTAGGTATCCGCTGCTTTCCAGGTCTGGTGGATAGGGATAAAGACTACACCGAGCAGGTGCTGACCAGCTTTATGAAGTATTGCAAAAAACCGGTGGTAAGCCTTGAGTCGGCTACGCGCCACCCGCTGCAAAGTTTTGCCGATATGGTAGCCATTGCCGAAACCAAAACAAAAGAGAAACCCAAAGTGGTGCTTATGTGGGCGCCGCATATAAAACCACTGCCGCAGGCAGTGCCCAACTCTTTTGCTGAATGGGCTATAGCATCGGGTGCAGAAGTTGTAATTGCGCAGCCCGAAGGTTACGAGCTGGATGAAAACTTTACCAAAGGCGCACACATTGAATATAACCAGGATGCAGCCTTAAAGGGTGCCGACTATGTGTATGTAAAAAACTGGTCATCGTTTAAAGATTACGGTGCTATGCATGCTGTAAAAGAAGATTGGCTGCTGACACCTGAAAAAATGTTGCTTACCAATGGTGCTAAAATTATGCACTGTTTGCCGGTGCGCAGAAATGTGGAGTTGATAGATGCGCTGATTGATGGGCCGGATAGTTTGATACAGCAACAGGCAGGCAACAGGGTTGTGGCGGCGCAAACGGTATTGAAGAAAATACTTGAAAACCTGTAGCCTTATGAAAGAACTGGTAATAGTAAAAATAGGAGGCAATGTAATTGATGATAAAGAAGCCCTACGTTCTTTTCTGTCAGATTTTGCAGCTATCAAATCACCAAAGATATTGGTGCATGGCGGTGGTAAACTGGCTACAGAGTTAAGCGCAAAGCTGGGTATAGAAACTAAAATGGTGGATGGCCGCCGGATTACCGATGAGGCTACGCTGCAGGTGGTAACCATGACCTATGCGGGATGGATAAACAAAACTATTGTAGCTCAGTTGCAATCGCTTGGCTGCAATGCCTTAGGAATAACCGGCGCCGATGGGGGAGCCATTACTGCCGTTAAAAGACAAGTTGCTGCTATCGATTATGGTTTTGTGGGGGATGTGAACCGCGAAAGTGTAAACACTGGTTTTCTTAGCACCATACTTGATACCGATATGGCGCTTATAGTAGCGCCAATAGCCGCAGATGCAGGTGGTACTTTATTAAATGTAAATGCCGATACTATGGCAAGGGTAGTGACTGAAGCATTAAACTCAACCTATTCTACCAGCCTGATTTATTGTTTTGAAAAGGCCGGGCTTTTATCCAATGTAGAGGAGGATAATTCGGTTATAAGTACACTTAATATATCTGAGGTTGATATGCTGAAAAGCAACGGCACTATCAGCAAAGGCATGATACCGAAAGTAGATAATGCCCTAAAGGCGAAGCAAAGCGGTGCGGCCAGCGTGGTAATAGGGCATGCAAAAGATTTAATTAAACTCGTAAATAATCAGCAAGGCTATGGCACAAGTATCGCAGGCTGATTTATTTAATAAGGTACTGCCTTTATTGCAGGCTTTAATCGGTGCACCCTCTTTTAGTAAAGAAGAGGAACAGGCTGCTGCCAGGATAGTTGCCTTTTTTCAGCAACACGGCATTGAAGCCCATCAACAGGGCAACAATGTATGGGCACAAAACAAGTATTATGATACCGCTAAACCGACGCTGTTACTAAACTCGCATCATGATACTGTAAAACCCAATTCTGGTTACACAAGGAATCCTTTTGAAGCAACTATAGAAGACGGAAAGCTATATGGCTTGGGAAGCAATGATGCCGGTGGGCCACTAATGGCGTTGTTAGGCTCGTTCCTCCATTTTTATGACCGTACAGATTTGCCTTTTAACCTTGTGTATGCAGCAACTGCCGAAGAAGAAATATCGGGCAAAGGTGGCATTGAAAGCATAACTGATGATCTGGGAAACATTAGCGCAGCTATAGTTGGTGAACCAACCCAAATGCAAATGGCTGTAGCCGAGCGCGGTTTGATGGTGCTAGACTGTGTGGCTAAGGGTGTAGCAGGCCATGCCGCGCGTAACGAAGGGGTAAATGCCATCTATCAGGCAATGGCAGATATGGAGTGGTTTCGTAATTACAAGTTTGAAAAGAAATCGAAATGGCTGGACGAGGTGAGTATGAATGTAACCGTGATTAACGCAGGCATTGCTCACAACCAGGTACCGGCAGAATGTAAGTTTGTGGTGGATATTAGACTTAATGAGTGTTACACGCATGAAGACCTGCTAGCCATCATCAGACAGCACGTAAAGTCTGAGGTCGCTCCGCGCTCTACACGTATAAAAGCAAATTTTATAGATGAGCAACATCCGCTTGTGAGGGTTGCAGGGAAATTAAACATTGGCTGTTTTGGTTCCTCCACTACATCCGACATGGCGCTTATGCCATGGCAGGCGGTTAAGATGGGGCCGGGAGATTCTGCCCGGTCGCATAGCGCGGACGAATTTATTTACCTGAGCGAGATACAAGAGGGGATAAGCACTTACATAAATGTTATAGAAGAATTAGCCGTACAATCTACAATCAATACAATATGAAACTCTGGCAAAAAGGTGATGCTAAGCAAGATGACAAATCATTGGCAACCGAAGTATTCACGGTAGGTAACGACCGCGTTTGGGATATGCAGCTAGCCATATTCGATGTGCAGGGCTCTTTGGCACATGCAGAAATGCTGAAGGAAGTAAATATTATATCTGCCGAGGATTTTGAAAGCATTCGCAAAGGCCTGGATGAGATAATGCTACGTATACACGCCGGCAATTTTGTAATAGAAGAACATGTGGAAGACATCCATTCGCAGGTAGAAAAAACACTGACCGAAATGATTGGCGATGCGGGTAAAAAACTGCATACGGGCCGCTCGCGCAACGACCAGGTGCTGGTTGATATTAAGCTATTTCTAAAACATGAACTTAGAGAGACCGCCAGCTTAACCTTGCAGCTTTTTGAAAGACTACAGCAGTTAAGTGAGTTATACAAAGATGATTTACTACCTGGCTACACGCACTTTCAATTGGCTATGCCATCCTCTTTTGGCTTATGGTTTGGCGCCTACGCCGAAAGCCTGGTAGATGATATGGAGATGCTGGTAGCCGCATACAAGATAGCTGATAAGAACCCGCTTGGTTCTGGTGCAGGTTATGGCAGTGCTTTTGGCCTGAACAGAAAGCTGACCACGCAATACCTTGGCTTTAGTGAACTCAACTACAACTCGGTTTATGCGCAAATGACCCGTGGCAAAGCAGAGAAAGCCACGCTTACTGCGTTTGCCAGCTTAGCAGCTACACTCTCTAAATTTTCGTACGATGTGTGTCTTTATATGAACCAGCAGTTTGCTTATTTGTCGTTTCCCGATTCGCTTACCACCGGCTCCAGCATTATGCCCCACAAAAAGAACCCGGATATATTTGAACTGATACGGGCCAAGTGTAATCGCCTGCAGGCAGCGCCCAACGAAATGACTTTGCTTTGCAATAACCTGCCATCGGGTTACCACCGCGATATGCAGCTGACGAAGGATATTTTGTTTCCTGCTGTAGAAACAATGAAGGCATGTTTGCAAATGGCTACTAATGCCCTGCAGGATGTAAAGGTGCGCAAGGATATACTGAGGGATGATAAGTTCAACGACCTGTTTACGGTAGAAGAGATAAATAAATTAGTACTGGGAGGTATGCCTTTTCGTGATGCTTATAAAGTGATTGGAAACGCAGTAAATAATGGTGAGTTCAAACCTGAAAGGAAATTTAACCACACGCACGAAGGTAGCATCAACAATTTATGTACGGCAGAAATTGCTGAAATGATGAGGCGGACATATGCTCAGCTAAATTCTCCGGTCAAGCATTAGTTATCGCCCGCAGTGCTTATTTTTTAACATTTTTCAAATTACCAGTTTGCGTTTTTCATAGGGGAAAATTATTTTGTTTAACTTATTTGTTAAAATATTAAACAAAATTGAATGGATGCTGTTTTAGATGTATTAAATAACTAAAACCACATTCGACGTCATGAAAAACAGAATTTCAATTTTCGCCTCTGCCTTAATCGTAGCAACATTTGTATTGTTTTCTTCTTGCAAAAAAGAAGATGAAGCTTCAAATGCCAACGTATTAGTAACCCATGCATCACCTGATGCACCCGGAGTAGATTTATTGGTAGATGATGCCAAGCAAAACTCAGCCGCATTAACTTTCCCTAACAACACTGGTTATCTTCAGGTAACATCTGGCACCCGGAACATTAAGGTAAATGTAACCGGTACTGCAACTACAGTTATAGAAGCAGACCTGAACCTGGAAAAAGATAAGAACTACTCTGTATTTGCAGTAGATTCAGTTTCTAAAATTTCGGCTGTAGTACTTACCGATGACCTTACTGCACCAGCTGCAGGCAAAGCACATGTTCGTTTCGTACACTTATCGCCAAATGCACCGGCAGTAGATGTAGCCGTAGCAAGCAGCGGAACGGTAGTATTTGGTAACAAAGCTTTCAAAGAGTATACAGCATTTACACCGCTTGATGCAGGTACTTATAACCTGGATGTGCGCGTGGCCGGAACATCTACAGTAGCTTTGGTTCTGCCAGCTATAACTTTAGAATCTGGTAAAATCTACACCGTATATGCTAAGGGTTTCCTTGGCGGCAGCGGAAGCCAGGCCCTGGGTGCAGAAATTATAGTTAACAAGTAATCGCTTTAAAGCAACGGTAAAAGGCACGTGTTACACGCATGTGCCTTTTACTGTTTATCGCCTGCTGTTACATTAATAATTAAATACCAATGCTCTTAAATATACTCATTCTTGTGGTTGGTTTTGCTGGTATGGAAGTGGTGGCCCGCGTTATGCACAAATATGTGATGCATGGCTTTTTGTGGTCATTACATAAATCGCACCACCAAAAGGGAAAAGGTTTCTTCGAAAAGAACGACTACTACTTTCTCATTTTTGCCATACCGGGTTTTCTGTTGATTTTGACCGGAGCCAATGCCGGATGGGACTGGAGGTTTTTCTTGGGTGCAGGAATCGCAATGTATGGCCTCGCCTATATCATTGTTCACGATATTATAATTCACCAACGGTTTCGTTGGCTCGCCGGCATAGACAGCGCATACATTAAAGCTATTAAAAGAGCCCACAAAGCACATCACGCCAACGTAGATAAAAATGCAGCTGTTTCTTACGGCATGCTTTGGATAGACAGAAAGTATTTTGATAGTCCCCAGGCGCCATCCGAACCAATAGAGAGGAAAATACTTTTCTAACCCTGATGATACAAAGTGAGGTAAGCAGCCTTTACTCAATTAATTTATGAAGAGAAAGAATATTGTGATTATCGGAAGCGGTTTTGCAGGCTTATCTGCGGCCTGTTTGCTGGCAAAAGATGGCCATAAGGTAACCATTCTTGAAAAAAATGAAGATGCCGGTGGCCGCGCCAGGGTTTGGAAAAAAGATGGATTTACTTTTGACATGGGGCCCAGCTGGTATTGGATGCCCGATGTGTTTGAAAAATTCTTCAACCAGTTTGGAAAAACGACGAAAGACTTTTACGATTTAAAGCGCCTTGACCCTTCGTACAGAATATACTATACCGGGGAAGAAAAAATTGATGTGCCGGCCAGTTTCGAAGAACTGCTTGCCTTGTTTGAAAGCAGAGAAAAAGGAAGCGGAGAGAAGTTGCGCAGCTTTTTAGCTGATGCTAAGTACAAATATCACACAGCGATGAATGAATACGTTCATCGCATCTCCGATTCGGTTACCGAGTTTTTTGATCTTAAGCTTATTCTAAAAAGTTTTCAGCTACAGCTGTTTCAGTCGCTGCGTAGCGAGGTGCGTAAGAAATTCACCAACCCTGCACTTGTAAGTCTTTTAGAATTCCCGGTTTTGTTCCTGGGTTCTACGCCCGATAAAACCCCGGCCATGTATAGCATGATGAACTATGCCGACCTGGTTTTAGGTACGTGGTATCCTATGGGTGGTATGAACCAGATTGTTCAGGCCATGCTTACAATAGCAAAGCAAAATGGTGTGACCATACTGGTGAATCAGGAAGTTACTAAAATTGAGGTGCTCAATAAAAAGGCAAACCGCCTGTATGTAGGCGATAAATTTTATACCGCAGATGTAGTCATTTCAGGCGGCGACTACAACCACACCGAACAGTTTCTCTTAGATAAAGAGAGTAGAGTTTACGATACAACTTACTGGGATAACCGGACGATGTCCCCTTCTTCACTTTTGTTTTATGTGGGGGTAAATAAAAAACTAACAAACCTTTTGCATCACAACCTGTTTTTTGATGCTGACTTTGAATTACATGCCGAAGAAATATACGCCAACCCCAAGTGGCCTACCTCGCCGCTTTTCTATGTGTGTGCAGCGTCTAAAACAGATAGCTCTATAGCTCCCGAAGGAATGGAAAACCTGTTCTTTTTGATGCCACTAGCACCCGGTATAAAAGATACCGTGCTTTTGCGCGAAAAATATTTTCAGCTAATGCTTAAGCGGGTGGAGCAAAAGATAGGTGAGTCCTTTAAAGATAACATCATACTGAAACGAAGCTATTGCATTACCGACTTTGTAAAAGATTATCACTCTTATAAAGGTAATGCATATGGACTTGCAAATACCCTGATGCAGACGGCCATTTTTAAACCCAAAATGATATCCAATAAGGTTACAAACCTGTTTTATACCGGTCAGCTAACGGTGCCCGGCCCTGGTGTGCCACCATCTATTATATCGGGAGAAATGGTAGCCCGTGAAGTAAACAAACGAATTAAAAAGCAAATGCTTTAAACAATACCTATGTTCAATTTATACGAAAAAACTGCTGCTGATTGCAGCAAAAATATTACCCGCACCTATAGCACTTCTTTTTCATTGGGTATACAAACACTTTGGAAAAAATACCATGAGCCTATCTATGGCATATATGGCATGGTACGCTATGCCGATGAGATTGTAGACACCTTCCACGATTTTGATAAAAAGTATTTGCTCGAAAAATTTAAACAGGATACCTACGAAGCCATCCAACAAAAAATCAGTCTGAACCCGGTACTTTTTTCATTTCAAAAAGTGGTGAATGAATACCAGATTCCGCTGGAGATGATAGATGCTTTTTTTAAAAGCATGGAAATGGATCTGTCCGAAACAACCTATGCCGAAGATGGGTATAATGAGTATATATATGGCTCGGCTGAAGTGGTGGGCCTTATGTGCCTGAAAGTATTTACCGGGAAGAATGCAACAGCTTACGAAAGCCTAAAAGCGTCTGCCAAAGCACTTGGTGCTGCCTTTCAAAAAGTGAATTTTCTGCGCGATATGAAAAGCGATTACCAGGAAAGGGGACGCGTATATTTTCCGGGTACCGACTTCAAAAATTTCAAAGAAGAAACAAAAAGAAAAATTGAGCAGGAGATAACTGCCGATTTCGAATTGGCTTACAAAGGAATTATGCAATTGCCTTTGGGCGCCAGAGGCGGCGTGCTGCTGGCTTACAAATATTATATTGGCTTGTTTAACCGTATTAAAAGAGTGCCGGTAAGTAAAATTACGGAAGCACGTATAAGGGTTCCCGATTTTCATAAAATTTACCTGCTAACCGAAACTCTTGTTCAACAGCGTATCAGCGGCCTGCTTGCAGGTTAAACAGGATAAAAGTTTACCGGCGGAATGGAAGCGAAATACACTTACTTACTAATTAACTTCTTTACTATTCTATTGCCGTTTGCTACGTCGTTCGAAAAGAAGCTGAATTTCTACGGCAAATGGAAATATTATTTCCCCGGTATGTTTTTTACGGCCGCAGTTTTTTTGTTGTGGGATTATTTTAAAACCAAACATGGCGTTTGGGGTTTCAACGACCAATACATTATTGGCTTAAAATTCTTTGGAATGCCTATAGAAGAAATTCTATTCTTCATAACCGTTCCATACTCCTGCACATTTATATATGTGTCACTATCCTGGTTTTTTGCTAATCATACTTTTAAGTTTTATCCTTCCCGAATACTCCTGGCAATCAGCGTCATTTCCTTAATTGCTTCGTTCTTTCTTATTCAAAAGGCATACACCTTCTCGGTACTTTTTGGCGCAGGGTTGGTTACACCGTTGTTAATTCGCATAATTACAACGCATCAACTACAACTATTTATATTCACCTATATTGTTAGTCTTTTTCCAATGGCCATTGTCAATGGCCTGCTAACATCGCTGCCGGTAGTTATATATGACAATACTGAGAACCTCAACGTTCGGATTGGCACTATCCCGGTTGAGGATTTTATCTATAGCTTTCTACTATTGGCAATGAATATTGGCCTGTACGAGTGGATGAAATCTAAAGCTGAGCCGCAATTTTAATGGGAGGGCGGATTGTCGTAAATGGCAGAAACAAAAAAAGGTTACATTGCTTGTAACCATTTTTCAGATATTAAATTTATTTTCATATTATTAAATTTAGGAGTGATTTAAATCATTGTTTTTTATGCCATCAAGTTGCACTTTCGCGTTCTCAAATTATGTTTTATATTTGGTAAGCAACTAATAATCCCACCGCATGAAACAGATTTTACTAGTTGATGATAACGCAGATAATAGGGAGAACTTTGCCGAAATTCTTGAAATGGGCGGCTACAATGTAAAAACAGCCGGCAATGGGCAACAAGCTCTAAATCTGTTAGCGGATGAATTGCCGGATTTGATATTATGCGATGTTCAAATGCCTGGAATGAGCGGGTTTGAATTAAGAGAAAAGGTTTCTGAATTAGATAAGCAAAAAAATAAGAAGGCCGTACCTTTTATTTTTTTATCCGCCTGTTCGGAAAAGCCAGAACTGCAACTTGCTGAAAGTTTAGGTGTTAGTGCATATCTGGTAAAACCTATTGAACCGAGACTTGTTATAGAAGCAATTAAAAATTTTATATAGGCCACGCCACAATAGCTGAGTGTTAGGTTTCAACACAAGATATACGTATATATCTTGTATTGAACAATCAAATCTTACTATAGCCACCTTCGGCTTTTAACCGTCTTTTAAATGTGTGTTTCGCCTTATACCGTTGCAACTATTATTCGCTAGCTAATAATAGTCATGTTTTTGTCGGATTGAAAACCAATAAATTCGCGAACATTTTAGATATGTTATATAGCAATTCATGATTCAAAAAAAGACCGCTAAGCCTAGTTCCAATTTGTTCATAGCTGCCATCGGCGCATCGGCAGGTGGACTAGACGCACTACAAAAGTTAGTTTCTGATATCCCTGAAGATGTCAGGAACGTAGCATTTGTAATTGTGCAGCATTTGAGCCCCAGTTATAAAAGCATGCTGGTGCCAACTCTCAGTAATCAAACAAAACTGGAAGTAATTGAGGCTAAAGATGGGATGACAATTTCTCCTTGCAAAATTTATGTTACTCCCCCGGACCGCGAGATAAGCATAAAGAATAGTAAGCTGCATTTACGTAAATCGGCACGTAGTTATTCGCCACACCCATCTATTGACGGACTATTTATTTCTTTAGCGGAGGAAAGTAAGATGAACGCTATTGGTGTTGTTTTATCGGGTACCGGTACCGATGGGGCAGACGGAGTGCGCGCCATTAAGGATGCCGGAGGTATAGTTATGGTGCAGAGCCCGCGTTCAGCTAAATATGATAGTATGCCGCAGGCAGCTATTGAAACGGGAAAGGCAGATTTTATATTACCACCAGACAAAATTGCTCAGCAGGTTGCTGCTATTATAGGTAATGCCCATAAAAAACAAGGCATTGAGTCGATTAGAGATGTTCAAAACCATGAGTACGAGGAAATTATCGATTTGCTGTCCAGGGAAACCGGAACCGATTTTACCAACTACAAACTAAAAACCTTATACCGGCGTATTAATAAGCGAGTAGGGGATCTCGGGCTGAACTCGTTAAATAAGTATGTAAAATACATTGAAAAAAATCAAACCGAAATAGAAGAACTTTTTTATAGCGTATTAATAGGGGTTACTAGTTTCTTCAGAGAACCAGCGGTATTTAAAGCACTTGAAAAGCACCTTTCCGCAGTTATTGATGCAAAGGAAAATAATATGCCGGTGCGGATTTGGCTACCCGGTTGTGCTACAGGCGAGGAGGCCTATACTATTGCTATTATAGTTGCAGGGCTTCTCAAAAAGAAGAAACGCGCACTGCCGGTGCAGATATTTGGTACAGACATCAACGAACATGCATTAAACTTTGCGCGCAAAGGGGTATATACTAATAAGGCTTTGCAGTATGTTCCACAGGATAAACTGAAAGAGTATTTTGTACCGAACAATGAATGTGCCGAAGTAAGTAAAAGCCTGCGTAGTATGGTCTTGTTTTCGCGGCACGACCTAACACATAATCCTCCTTTTCTTAAACTTGACCTAATTATTTGCCGCAACCTCCTCATTTATTTTAACAGCAAATTGCAGGAGTATGTTTTCCCGGTCTTTTTTTCGGCCCTTGCACCGAAAGGTATTTTGTTACTCGGCAAAAGCGAGGGTATTGGTCGATTTACAGATTTATATACACCGCTTAACCGCGAGGCAAAAATTTTTCAACGCAAAGCAGGTACCTCATTACAAAATATACGCTATACACCTGTAAAGTCCAAAGAAACCTTTAAAGCAAAGGCTCCCGATGAGCTTTCTGTTGCTGAAATGGTGAAGGAAACTATTTATAAAATATTTCCATACCCTTATGTAGTCATAAACGATAATGCCGATATCAAAGAAATAAGCGGTGATGTAAGCCGGTATCTCGGTCTGAAACAGGGACAGATGAATGCAAACCTCTTTAGAATGGCCCATGAAAATCTAAAAATTGAGCTGCGTTCTTTGGTGAATAAGGCAATTAAAGAGGATAAAGAAGCAAGTTGTACACCACGCAAATTGAATCTTAAGGATAAGAGCTATAAAGTAAAGATAACCGTAAGGCCCTTATTATACGCTGAAAGCCCGAACCAATTCTATATGGTGGTTTTTCAGGAGGTGGAAGAGGGGGCTGGCGAAAATACCAGGCCTGTAATAATGGAAAAAACGGGAAATGCCAACCGTATTAAAGAATTGGAACAGGAGTTAGATGCTACCAAGGAAGACCTTCAAAGTTTTATTGAAAGGCTGGAAAGTGCTAATACCGAGTTTCAAACGATTAACGAAGAACTTCAGTCCAGCAACGAAGAACTTAAAATTTCGAATGAAGAACTTGAAACGACAAATGAAGAATTGCAATCTGCAAACGAGGAAATAAATATTGCTTATGCAGAATTAAAAACAGCCAATATTGCTCTCGAAAAACAGGAGAATCTTTTACGACAGGCAGAAATTAATGCCCAGGCCTTGCTTAATAATAATCTACAATCATTTATACTTATAGATGAGCAGTATAAAATAGTTGCTTTTAACCAACAGGCAATAACAGCTTTCAGAGAAATTTCATCAATAAAACTGACCCAAGGCGCTGACTTTAGAAAATTACTTACGCAAAAAGAATTAGCCCCATTTGAGGCAGATTTTAAAAAATCTCTGAAAGGAAATTCAATTCAGGCAGAAAGAATAATAGTAAGCAAACGGGGTAAAGCGAAAACCTTTCTTTTCAATTTTACACCGGTAGGAGATGAGAGTAAAAAAGCAAAGCGCATCTCGTTCGGTATGCTGGATATTTCAGATGCTAAGAAAACAACCACAGAATTGGGGGCTTCAGAAAAACTGATAGAATCCTTTTTTTACACAACAGATATAGGTATTGCGGTGGTAGATGAAAAAGCGAAAATGATAAAAGTAAATGAAGGTTTTTGTAAACTGTTGAATTATTCTGTAAGTGAAGTTACGGGCAAATCCTGGTTTGAATACGTTGCCCCGGCACATGTTAAAGCTGTAAGGGCGGATCATAACAAAGTAATTGCCGGGAAAGCCACTGCATTTGAACGGCAAATGGTTAGAAAGGACGGTGTTTTACTGGATTTGTTTATTACCAATAAGGTGTTATTAAACGCAGATGGATCGAGGTTGATTATTAAAACAGTACGCGATATAACGGAGAGCAAAAAATATAAAGATTTGCTACAGCAAGCTGAGCGATTAACTAAAATTGGAGCGTTTGAAATTGAAGCTCAATCGGGAAAAGTAACATGGACGGATGAAATGTTCAACATATTTGAGGCCGACAGAACCTATATCCCCACAATAAGCCGTTTCGCAGGATTTTACTCAAGCAAAGATCGGAAAGAATGTAAAGAGAGACTGGAGGGTGCTTTAATGCACGGGAAGCAATTTGATGTTGTAAGACAAATCAAAACGGTAAAGGGGAATATAAAATGGGTGCATATTTTAGGAATACCTGTATTGATAAAGCCAAATGTATATAAACTGGTGGGCACTGTTCAGGATATAACTACTCAAAAGCAGAATGAACAGGAAATAGAGCGGTTAAGTTGGGTGGCTAGCCATACCAACAATTCTGTAATTATTACCGATAATAAGGGGCTTATTAGTTGGGTAAACGGCAGTTTTGAAAGAATGACCGGATACAAACTAAGTGAGGTAATAGGCCGGCAACCAGGGCAATTGTTACAAGGCAAAGGTACGAACAGAGAAACCGCAAAAAAAATTGAAGCACATTTGCGAAACCTTTCATCCTGTACCGGCGAGATATTACTAAATTATACAAAGAAGGGAGAGCCATTATGGCTGTCCCTGGATTTAAGCCCTATTTTTAAAGAGGATAAGCATATTGGTTTTGTTGGAATTATGACTGACATTACACAATTGATGGCAGCTGAAGAATTAAAGAAAAGTCAGCTGGCACTTTTGGCTAAGCAGAAATTATTTAACGCAATTGCAAAATATTTCCCTAATGGAATAATAGGGATTATTAATAAAAATTTAAGGTATGTGTTTGTAGGCGGCACAGAATTAAAAAAACTGGGACTTAGTCATCACAATATGATAGGCGATCTGATTTTCGATAAGATTCACTCAGCATCAAATCAAGTTGCCGAACCATTTTTAAAGAATGTCTTTAAAAACGAAAACGTCTCATTTGAGGTTACTGTAGCCGGAAATATTTATTCGGTAATTGCCGTTCCTATAAACGAACTTCAGCAGCCGGTTTCGCAGGCGCTTGTAGTTATTCAAAACATTACGAAGATTAAAGAATCGGAAGCAGAGTTAATTACGGCGCTTAATCAACAAAAAGAATTAAGTGCTATGAAATCAAAATTTGTTTCTATAGCCTCTCATGAATTTCGCACACCGCTCAGTACTATTCTTTCCTCTGCTTTTCTTGCAGGAAAGTACAATAAACCAGAGGATGTTGAAAAGCGCGAAAGACACCTGGAACGAATTAAAACTTCCGTGGGTAATTTAACCGACATTCTTAATGATTTCCTTTCAGTGGGCAAAATAGAGGAAGGTGCGGTTAGAAATAAACCTGTAACTTTCAAAAT
>DATGWP010000216.1:0-30351 GCA_035299425.1 Chitinophagales bacterium
TTAGTGCATGCATAAGGAAAATCAATAGTAGAATTTTTGCATCGCCTGCACTAAGCGGGGGTATGTAAAAATCATCAACCTGCATTTCTTAAAATGCAAACAGCCGCACATTTCTGCGCGGCTGTTCTGGTATTCTGTATTCTGCCTTTAAGTCCCCTTTAGGGGATTTAGGGGTTTTATTTCTTCTTCTTTCCGTAAGTAAAGCCTGGACCGGTTTTTACTTGTTTAACTACTTCGCCGTAGTTTTCAATTTCCGGAGCGTCTTCCGGCTTATCAGGGATTAGCTTGAATTCAACTCTTCTGTTGCGCGCGCGGCCTTCCGGATCGTCTTCGCCGTTAGGTAGTTCGTTAGGAACAGCTGGTTGTTTTTCGCCAAAGGTCTTAACCACTATGCGGCTTTCTTCAATTTTCTTCTTCTTAATTAAGAAGGTCTTAACCTCGTTGGCACGGCGTAATGAAAGCGCTTCGTTGTACTCATCGGTACCTTTGCTATCGGTATGACCCTGTATCTCTAAAGAGTAACCAGGGTGTGCAGTTAATACCTGAACCACTGAGTCTATCTGTCCTTTGTAGAAATCGATTACGTTTGATTTATCGAAGGCAAAATACACATTAGGTATTTTGATGTGGATACGGATGATTGGGTCCAAGTAGAATATTTTTTCGATTGTATCGCGTTCCTCTTCTTCTTCAATAGTAAGGTTATCGATAGATGGCCAGTAGCCTTCTTTGTTACCGTTGATTTTGTAAGAAGTGCTGCGCTTAACAGGGAAAAGGAAAGGTGTAGCAGTGGTAATAGCATTGCCTACAAATTCGAAGTTATTGCCGGCTACTTTGTAAAGCGATGCATCTACACCAGTTACCGGTGTGTTGGTAGGGTCGCCACGTTTAACGTAGATACCTTTTAGGGTGATATCGCGCTGAACGATTACAGTCCAGATATCATCGCAGCAGGTAGCGCCACGAGGTGAAGTAGTACCAATACGGTTAGAAACCTCGAAACCACGAGCAGCTTTCTCATCCAATGCAAAATACAAATCATCGGCCTGTGAGTTGATAGGCACACCAGCGTTAACCGGTTTGCTGGTCCACGCACCTGGTGTCCCCTGAATTTTAAACACATCAAGACCGCCTATAGATGGAAGACCATCTGATGAGTAATAAAGCAATTTGTTTTTAAGGTCGTAGAAAGGAGTAACATCATCTCCCGGAGTGTTTACTTCGTTACCAGCGTTGGTAGCTGCACCAAAGTTGCCATCCTTATCTACTTTGGCATACCAGATATCTATACCCTTGCTGCCTGCACGGCTGCTGGCAAAATAAAGTATAGTATTACCATCTTTATCTACACCATAAGCAGGGTGCGTAGTAGTTCCCAACTCACCGTTCAGTTTCTTCAAATCTTCTGACTCACCCCAGGTGTTACCACTTTTTACCGAGCGGTATAAGCGGCAGTTCACGCGGTTCTCACTATTTTCTACTTCACTACATTTAGTAAACACGATAGTATTTCCATCGGGAGACAATACGGCATTACCAGTATTGGTTTTAGGGTCGTTTGGCGGCGAAGGAAGTTCCGTTCTGCCAGTGAATGACTTACCTGATTTCTCTGCAGTAAAAATAGAAGTGAAGTGTTCTGCTTTGCTTACGTCCAGGTTAACTGCAGTATCGGTTTTCTGCGATGTAAACATAACACCACCACCCTTTAAAGGCTTTGGTGCAAAATCCTGAATGGTGCTGTTAACCTGTCCTTCGGTCTTCTCTACCTTGATTTTGGTAGGGAATTTGGTGATAACCAAAGCAGAGTCAACACCTTCGATTTCAATTTTAGCCAAATTTTTGTAGCTGATATCTTTTTTGCCCAGTGGCGCCTTTACGTAGCCTTCCAGGGTTGTTTTGGCATCGGCATAGTGGCCGTTCATTTTTTGCATACGGCCCAGGTGGAACTGGTCGTTTACAAAAGCCTCAGGGTCTTTAGCTATAACTATCTTGTAATACTTTTCAGCTGCTTCGTAGTCGCGTAATTCGCGGTTAACATCGCCTAATAAGTGCGCGATATCAATTTTTTCAGGTTTAGCCTTGTAGGCATCTTCCAGATATTGGGCAGCATTATAAAAACTGCCTTCCTTTATTTGGGCACGTGCAATCTTTAATTTCTTGCGCCATTTCACTTTAGGATACTTCTCCACGTTTTTCAACTTGGAGTCCTGAGCACCTGCAAACAATATCAGGGGAGTTAACAGGGCTAATAAAAAATACTTCATAGTTTATGCTTAGTTTTCTGAATTGAAAAAAGGGTTTGGTTTGTATTAATACCTTGGGTTAAACAAGTAGTTATCTTCTTTAGGCTGGAACAGGTTGCCGATGTAGCTTAAAGTAATTTCGAAGCCCATAGGCAAAATAGCATTGCTGTTAACTACCGAACGGTTGTAGCCTTTGTACTTTTGAGTTAAGTGTACATCGTAAGCAAAACCGGCACGGAAGCCTTTCCACTCGAAGCCGATTTTAGGTATCAGGGTGTAGTTGTTGTTTACGCGGTTCCACAAACCAAGGAATAAAGTAGCACGCTTAGCCGGGTCTTTAATTACATGCACACCAGCCGTTAAACCGAAGTTAACTTCGTTGGCTTTTTGCTGATACATAAATAAGTAGCCAGGGCTGAATACTGCTTTGTCTTTGTAATCGAACTCGAAACCACCGTGAAGTGTATGGCGGAAAGGTAAACGGTAAGTGGTAGTGCTGTTAGCCAGGAAATCCTGTTTGTAATTAGTAGCATTGTTGAACGCATAGCCGGTGTAGAAACGCATGCCAGTGTAAAATTCATACTTGGCAAACAAACCAGCGTTGAACGCGCCTTTCATTCTGTTGCCACTGTTGAAGGTTTCGGCATTGTAGCTAGAGTTGTAACTTAAGTCGGCATTGTAGCCGTCGTTAAACTCAAACTTGCTGAAATCCATTTTGGTCATAGCCAAACCGCCCTGTAAACCTAAGCCCAACTGAAACTTAGATTTTGGACCGAAGGTCATATTATAAGCTACCGAAAGCAAAATCTGGTTTTGGTTGAAGGTTTTGCCGTTTTGCTGGTCGTTTACAAATACCAGACCCACACCCAATGAACCCTTCTTAATCTTTTCACGTAAAAGTGAGAAGTCAAGACTAACAGACGGTGTAGAGAACACCGGCTTGTTGTTAGACATGCCCGGGTACTGGTTACGGTAAATACCTGTAATACGGTAAAAACCATTGAAGTTACCGGTAAGAGCCGGGTTTAGTGTAAGCGGGGATGCGTAAAACTGTGAAAAATGGATATCCTGCGCATTTACTGCCAGCACTCCCATCATTAAAGCTACAATTGCGTATAGTTTAAATTTCATGAGTATGTCTAAATTTATTAGGGTCCAAAGAAAATATTTTTTTGCAAACCTACATGAATTTGCCGTTTAAAAAACCGGATTTCAGGCATTTATGTGAATAACTTATGTAATTTGCCGAAAATCAATCTTATACCCGTGTGGGTCACAACCTTCAAATGTTTTCATGGGCCATGACTTATACCAGGCCATATTACCTGCCCAGTACCCAAAAAATTGAAGGATTAATGTATGGTTCTTATAAGTTGTATGACTTGCCCTAAGTAATTTAAGTGCAAGTGTTTATATTTTATGTGCGTATAGAAAGCACATACTTCAAAGGCGGCCCCTGCTGACCGCTAACCAGTACCACCTCAAAATCTGCGGCCCTTATGTTTTACAGGCGTCAGCCTGTTATCTTATTTTGTTAAAGATATAGACGCACATGCACTAAGAGGGTGCCTGCCTTTACCGTTTTTCATTGGTAAAAACAATCCTTTTCAAAAAAATGTGCAGAACTTTTGACCCTACCAAACCCTTAACATGATGTTAACTTATTAAACAAAGCTGTAAATTGGCACTGCGATAATCTTTTTTTAACCAAACTACAGTTCTATGAAACAAATGTACAAGCTACTTGTAATGGTGTTTGCGTTTACGTGCTCTACAACCCTGGCACAGCAAACTATTACAGGTACCGTAATTTCGGCCGCTGACCAACAATCTGTTATAGGGGCTACGGTGGTAGTGGAAGGCACTGCCAACGGCACCGTAACAGATGCAGACGGTAAGTTTTTGCTTACGGTGGACAGCACCGCCAAAAACCTGGTATTTTCTTATGTGGGTATGCGTAAACAAACCGTGCCCATAAACAGCACCACCACAGTGCTTAATATAACGATGGAAGCGGATAATACCACCTTTGACGAAGTGGTAGTAACGGCCCTGGCTGTAAAGCGCGAAAAGCGCGAGCTGGGTTTTGGTACAACCACTATTAAAAGTGAGGACCTTAATAAAGGCAGCCAAAGTTCGGCACTAAACTCACTACAGGGTAAGGTTGCCGGCGCCCAGATTACCAACGCTACCGGTGCGCCTGGTGGTTCTACCAGAGTTGTTCTACGTGGCGGTTCATCTTTTACCGGCGATAATAATGCGCTGATAGTAGTAGATGGTGTACCGGTGAGTAACAATAACTATGGTGTAGGGGATGATTTAAACGGAAAGAGCGATGTGCTTAATAACCAATATGACGTAGGAAACCGCGGTAATGATATAAACCCGCAGGATATTGAAAACGTAACAGTATTAAAAGGAGCTGCCGCTACTGCACTATACGGCCAGCAGGGTGCCAACGGGGTTATTATGATAACCACCAAAAAAGGAGCGCTGGTGCAAACCGACAAGCCCGGCAAAAAATTCATGGTTTCGTTTAGCACGCAAACCGGTTTTAGCCGTCCGCTTAAATTACCTGAAAGACAAACCGAATACGGCCAGGGCGGCCTTAAAGCTTTCGACCTGCGCGAAAACTTTAACTGGGGCCCAAAACTGGACGGCACCCTGCACCCATGGGGACAGGAAGTAGAAGGTGAGGCGCGCGTTAAGCCTTACTCTGCTTTACCAAATTCGCTGAATAAGTTTTTTGCTACGGGTAAAACCTATAACAACAATCTTGCAATAAGCGGTGCTAACAAAGGCACTAACTATTACTTAAGCTACAACAACTTTAAATATGATGGTATAGTACCGGGCACCGGTTATATGCGTAACTCGCTGCGTACCAACATATCGCACGATTTTGGCGATAAGCTTTCATCGCTGGTAACTTTTAACTACAACCGCACCGATGGCGACCTGGTAAGCCAGGGGCAGGGCGACCAGGCTCCTTTGTATAATCTGTTGCAAATTCCAATTGATATTCCTATTGCAGAGTTGAAAGACCTGGATAATAAATTTAATACACCGGCGGGTTACTTTGGCGCTTATGCTCTTAACCCATACTGGGTATTGGCTAATAATAAAACAAGCAATATTGTAGACCGCTTTAATACCAACATTACCCTTAATTATAAGCCGCTTAAATGGCTAACCTTTACTGGTCGTTTTGGTAGCGATAACTACACCGACAGCCGTTTTCAGAAATGGCGCAAAATTACCTACACCAACTGGGACACCGAAAAAACACTTGTAGGTAAGTACAGCGAAGATATTTACCGGGTAGGCCAGTACAATGCCGATTTAATTGTGCAGGGCATGCACACCTTTAAAGAAAAATACATGATAAGTGTATTGGTGGGAGGCAACATGAATGTAAACAATACCAAAAACACCTATGCGCAAACCGCGGGCCTTGCAGTAGATGATTTGTACACCTTCGAAAACTCGCAGGACCGCCCAACGCTTAACAATATTGTATACCGTAAAAACCTGGCTTCAATTTATTATGATGTAAACTTTGGCTATAAAAACTTTCTGTTTTTAGGTACCAGCGGCCGTAACGACTGGACAAGCACACTTGCCAAAGGCAAAAACAATTATTTCTACGCAGGTGCCAACGTATCGCTGGTACTGTCAGAGTTAATTAAGGCCGACCCAATGGCACTTAGCTACTGGAAAATACGCGCCAGCTTTGCCCAGGTGGGTAAAGATGCCGAGCCATACTCGCTGCGCAACGTATTTGTTACCGGTACTATTGGCGACGGATATAATGAAAGTGAGATACACTCACCATGGGTTTCGGCCGATGGCAGCAACGTAACCGGTTATACAGTATCGGGCACTTTGAGAAACGAAAACCTGAAACCTGAAATTTCTACAACATTTGAAGCAGGTACCGAAATATCTTTCTTAAAAGACCGGTTGGGAATTGACTTTACCTACTACTGGAAACGCACCAAAGACCAGATTATAACTATACCAGTGGCACCAAGTAGTGGTTTTACCAGCAGAGTGGTTAACGCAGGTTTGCTGCAAAACCAAGGTGTTGAATTATCGGTACGCACTACACCGGTGAACGAAAAAGGTGTAAAATGGGAGGTATACGGCACATTTACCAAAAACTACAGCAAGGTAATTAAGGTAGCCGATGATGCCAAGCAATTGGTTATAGGTGGCCTATCATCTATGGCAATAGTAATACAGGAAGGGCAACCTTATGGCTCATTCTACTCCATTACATCTGAGCGCGACCCTGATGGTAACCCGGTGGTTGATGAAGCTACCGGCGTGCCTATTATGACTTCCTCTGCGAAAATAGTAGGTAATTTTCAACCTAAGTGGCTGGGTAGTATAGGTACATCGCTCAGCTATAAAGGTCTGCGTTTTACCTGCCTGTTTGATGCACGCGTAGGTGGTGTATACTACAGCAGCACCCGCGACCTGCAGAAATTTGTGGGCAGCGACCCGGTTACTTTATATAACGACCGTGAAGATTTTGTAATACCTAACAGCGTTTACATAGGTGGCGATGGACAATATTATGCCAACACCACAGCAGTAAGCTACCAGGATTACTGGACCAACTTCATTAGCCAGGATTATGCCGATAACCTGGTTACCGCTACCAACGTAAAGCTGCGCGAAATATCGCTGGCTTATTCGCTACCAAAAAAATTGATGGAGAAAACAAAGTACATAGCTAACATAGAACTAAGCCTATTTGGCAATAATGTATGGATGTGGACACCAAAATCGAACACCTACGGGGACCCAGAGGTAGGCGCTTACGGTTCGGGCAACGCACAGGGCTTTGAGTTTTATAACCTGCCTTCGGTGCGCACACTTGGCTTTGGCGTTAAGGTAGATTTTCAATAACAACGGTAAACTACAGAGATATGAAAAATACAATAAAAAATATAGCCATATATAGCACGGCGGCATTTATGCTTTTTGCGACCGCATCGTGCAAGAAAGATTTTCTGGATGTAAACACCAACGAAACCACACCAGAGCAGGTAGATGTAAAATATGCCCTGCCAAGTGCACAGAGTTATCTGGGTTATACCGTAGGTAACCAGTTATCGCTGGTAGGTGGTTTTTGGGCCCAGTACTGGACCCAGGGCCCTAATGCCAGTCAATATGCTGCTCTTGACCAGTATGTATACAACAGCACCGAAGCCGACAGGCCATGGGCAGCTTTATATGCAGGTACATTAAAAGACCTTGATTTTATTTACAAGACAGGGCAAACTGATGTAACTAAAAAGAACTATGCCGCTATCGCCCGCATATTACAGGCCTATACTTACCAGGTAATTACCGACGCCTGGGGCGATGCGCCGTTTAGCGAATCGCTGCAGGGCGATAAGGATTTGGTATCGCCACGGTTTGATAACCAGCAAGCAATTTACGATGGTATACTGGCCGCTATAAACGAGGGCCAGGCTATGCTGGATGATGAACAACCTACCCCCGGTACCGATGACCTGATATTTAACGGTGACCTGTTTTTATGGTATGAATTTGGCAACACACTTAAACTGAAAGTACTGCTGCGCCAAAGCGAAATACGGCCAAGTGTAGCGCAGGCAGGCATTGCCGAAATGTTTGCGAACGGCGAACCGTTTTTGGAGCAGGATGCAAAATTGTTTTACAACGATGTGCGCTTTCAGCAAAGCCCGCTGTATACCACGGCTAACGCTTTAGGTACCAGCAGCAATATTTTTGCCAGCGCAACTATAGTAGATTACATGAGCAATACTAACGACGAGCGGCTGGGTGATTATTTTGACCCTAATGGCGGTGGCCAGGTAGTTGGGTTAGAGCAAGGCTCGGGCAAACTGCTGGGCGGCAACCAAACGGATGATACCTGGAGCAGGCCGGCAGAGCAGATTATAGGACCAACTGCAGCTACCACGTTAATCAGCGTGGCTGAGTCTGACTTTTTGCAGGCAGAAGCTATAGCACGTGGCTGGGGAAGCGGCGATGACGAAGCGGCTTACTATGCAGGTATAGAAGCATCGTGGGCCAACTGGGCAGGTGCATCTGCCGGTGATGTGGCAACCTTTGAAGCAGGGGCTGGTGTTGTTTACCCTACGGGTGGTACACAGCAGGATAAGCTTACAGCTATTTTTACGCAGAAATGGGTGGCCATGGCCGGCAATCAGAATTTTGAAGGATGGACAGAATGGAGAAGAACCGGAATACCGGCTTTTACACCCTCGGCTACATCTGTACTGGGCGGCAACACTTTCCCGGCAAGGCTGGTTTACCCAAGCGATGAAGTAACCTCTAATCAGAATTTCCCAGGCATAAAACCGGTTACCGAAAAAATGTGGTGGGATGTTAATTAAACCTATGGTTTCACAATCAAATTAAACAATATGAAACGAAATAAAATTGAACTAGCACTGGTATTTGCAACGGTTATACTGTTAATGGTCACCGGTTGCAAAAAAGAAGATACACCATCGAAAGTGATGACCGTATCGCGTCCGGTAATTACGCTTAATGGCCCGGCTATAGTTTCGCTTAACGTAGGCGAAAGTTATGTTGACCAGGGTGCCACTTACCTGGATACGCTGTACGGCGATAATGGCAACATTACTACTACTACCCAGGTAAATACCAGCGAAGAGGGCTTTGTAATTGTGCGTTACAGCGCCTTTAATAAATATGGGTTTGAAGGTACCGCCACGCGCCTGGTAGCTGTTACCACTATAAGCGATGCGCTTGATATTTCGGGGCTGTATGCACGTACCAGCAATGGCGCCGAGGCTAACGTTACCAAGCTGGGACGGGGTGTGTTTCAAACCGATAACGTATCGGGGGCAGCTTCAGGCGGCACAGCTACAGCCTTCTTTATGTTTAAAGGCGATTCAACAATCGTAATGCCCGACCAATACCTGCCGGCTTTTAGCGCATCGGCTGCTTTTGTTGATCCGGTTTACGATTTTACGGCTTCGCCACCTAACTATTCTTACGTTATAGATAACCCTTACGTTTTCGCACCTTCACTTCGTACGTTTGAGAAACAGTAAAACAGTAGGTGCCAGCGCTGTTTAGAATTTAATTAAAAGCAAAGGCCACAATTTAAATTTTGCTAAAAACCAAAGCCCTTCTTTACAGAAGGGCTTTTTGTTTGGCTACATTTACGTGTTAATTAACTGATAATGCTCTATTATTAGCTACACAAGCTGGCCACAATAGTTGAAAAGGGGTTGTGTGGGCGCTTGTAAATGGTTATCTTGGCGCGGTTAAAAAATTGAGAACGAAAGGCGTATAAAATATTAAGACCGTCGAATGCGTTACCTTCACACTAAACCCTTAGCCATGAGAATTCAAGTTTTCAGGACTATCGCTGTTTTGCTGTTCTTTACGGCATTCACCCGACCTGTTTTTTCCAAGTCTGTAAGCACAGCTGCAGACTCTATGTGTATTGACCCTATCATCTGCCAGCTGGATAGCATGGCGCTGAACATGTTTACGCGCGATAAGTTTTTTGTTAGTGATGAGGAGCTATTGGCAAGTATAAACATGCCGTATGATTTTATACCCAAGTACACCGAAGCAGAAATAAGAGAAAAACTAAAACTGGTGCCTGCTATAGTGCCATTAAACTACAACCAGTATGTAAAATCGTTTATAGATTTATTTGCTTACCGTAAGCGCGGTCTTATGTCGCGCTGCCTGGCCAACTCGCAAATATACTTCCCGATATTCGAAGAAATACTGGACCGCAAAGGTGTTCCTGTTGAATTTAAATACCTGCCCATAGTAGAGTCGGCTTTTAACCCCATAGCGGTATCGCGTGCAGGGGCTACGGGCTTATGGCAGTTTATGTATGGCACGGGCCAGATGATGGGGCTGGATATTAACTCATACATAGATGAGCGCCGCGACCCAATAAAATCTACCGAAGCCGCTGCTGATTATCTGAATAAATTATATAGCATTTATGGTGACTGGCACCTGGTGTTGGCCGCTTATAACTCGGGACCGGGCAATGTAAATAAAGCAATTGCCCGCGCCGGTGGCATTAAAAATTTCTGGGCTATTATGAATTACCTGCCAGCCGAAACGCGCAGCTATGTGCCCACTTTTATTGCCGCGGTTTATGTAATGGAAAACTATAAGGATTATAAGCTTGTATCCTCTGAACCGAAGCGTGAATTGTATGCAGTAGATACAGTTTTGATTACTGCCAAGGTTACCCTGAAGCATATATCGAATATTCTGGGTATTGCCGAAGATGAACTTCAATTTTTAAATCCTTGTATTAAAATGGGCGTAATACCCTATACCCAACATGGTTTTGCACTAAACCTACCTATTAACTACTTTGCCATGTTTGAGGCGCGCAAGGAAGAGATAATGAACGACCCCAATTTGTTGGTTCCCACTATAGAGCCCGCAGCAGTAGCATCGAGCACCAAAACGATATATTATAAGGTAAAAAAGAATGAATCGATATCGAAGGTGGCCAGCAAGCATGGTGTAAGTGTTAGCAGTATAAAAAAATGGAATAAGCTGAAAAGCACAGCCTTATATACAGGCCAAAAGCTAAAGCTTGTAGTAGCAGCCCCATCAACCACTGTGTCAGCTAACTACGCCCAGGCATTTAGTAATAAGATCATTGAAAAACCGGCTGTAGCAACCACAGATACTACCAAAGAAATGGTAGCTACCACCGATACCAACCAGGCCGTGCCAGCCGACACTAATACAGCAAACAACCAATTGGGAACAATTGGTATGGATAAAAATTGTAATTGCATTTTTCATGTGGTACAGCCCGGCGATACGCTTTGGGGGCTAACACAAAGATACCAGGGACTAACAGTAGACAAGCTAAAAGCTGACAATAAAACATTGAAAGACAGACCTATTAAAGTTGGAGATATTATAAAAATATTTCTTTAATAGTTCTACCCGCGTTATTTTAACATGAAAATGCCCCTGAAAAATCAGGGGCATTTTTCGTTTGCTGAAACAACTAATTAGTTACATTTGGCACCTCTTAAAACAAAATAAAACACACTATGAGAAAAGTTAGTACATTATTTATGCTCCTGCTTATTACAGGAGTTGCCGCATTTGGGCAAGCGGCCTTTACCAAGGGGCCACAAAAAGCCCTGCGTGACCCAAACTCACCACGACCAGTACACCACGGCCTTTCGGAATCGAGAGGTGGATTAGTATGTGATGAACTATTACTGCTGGATTACAACCTGCACAACGAGGTTGAAGCAGCAAACGCCACCCCGCCACTTACATTTAACGGTAGCTGGTACACTGGTACCGCCATCAACATACAGGAAATTACTCCTTTTGCAGATGCCAACCACTTTACTGATTATACATTTGCTGCTACCCGTTTTGATTCATTGGTGTTTGCAGACCTTGGTACAGGCACCGTAGTGGGCGTACCGCGTGCCGACAAGACAATATCCTTAGATTCTCTGGGTATGTTTGTAGCTATTTGGGGCGATACAGTAGCCGCTAACGGCAAAATGACCAACGATAGCTTGCTATTCAGAATTTACAGCATAACCGGTACTACGGTATCGGCACAGCCTGTTAAAACAGTAGTATTTTCGGGCTATAATGGATTAAGCCAGTTTTTTAATGGCCAGGGGTTTATTGGCTATTCGCAAATAGGTATCAACCAGCAATTTACTCTGGGGCAGGGATTTGCTGTGCGCATGGATTATCGCGGTAAAGATACTTCATCTCACTGTTTCCTTTCTTATACGTATGCTGATTCATGTGGAACTATCACCTTCCAGGGCAGTCAATTCGATTCGCCTGCCTACCCATCTCCTTTTGCAGGAAGCTCATCGTGGGGTTCGATAGGACAAACAGGTACAGTAACTCCGCAGAACAGCGGTTTTGCCTATAACCTGCCTGGTGTACCAGAAAATTGCAGCTACTTATATACTCAAAACTGGGAGTTTCTTCCTATAATAACTATTTGCTCTACGGGTGTTTCTACACCGCTGGCCACTGTAATTACTACGCCTGCCACTAACGTGGTTTCAACTACCGCAACGCTTAATGGTTCGGTAAATGCCAACGGCAACTCTACTGTTGTAACTTTTGAATACGGAACTACTACTGCCTACGGACAAACGGCAACAGCTACACCTAGCCCGGTAACAGGCAGCTCAGCAACAACTGTTTCAGCCAACATTTCGGGACTTACTGCCAATACACTATACCATTTCCGTGTGAAGGGTGTAAACGGTGGAGGTACTGCCAACGGTAGCGATTTAACCTTTACTACTTTGGCGGCTGGTACAGTTTGTACCCCAGACCCAAACACCCCAACCTTTGGTCCTACATCAGACAATGTACCGTGCATTCAACAAGGAGTTTCTTTCTCTCAAACATATACTTTTGTAGTGCCAGCTCTTGCTACTTCGGTTAGAATTGACAGCGTGGTTAACTTACCAGCAGGTTTAACTGCACAGGCGAGCAAAAACCCTCCGCTATATACCAGCAATGAAAGAGGATGCTTACTTGTGACCGGAACGACAAATGCTGCATGTGGACAATACCAGATGCTAATTTATGTAACAATCGTATCTGGGCTTGGTACACAACAAGGCGAACTTTCAGCTTTAGGTGGAGCATTTGGCTTTACTAAAGTATGGTTACGCGTGATTGGCAACGGCGGCACCTGTCCCGCTGTAGATGCTAACCAGACTGCTATTTTTGCAGCCGGCTCTTGCGGATTAGTTTCTATAACGGCTACTGCTAATGCTACCAGCGTTAATTGCTTTGGTGGGGCTACAGGTACTGCAACTGTTACGGCTAACGGTGGGTCTAACTACTCTTACCTGTGGAGCAACGGCCAAACGAGTGCAACTGCTACTGGTTTAATTGCAGGTACTTATACCGTAACTGTTACATCGGGCAATGCCACGGCAACTGCTACTGCTACAGTAACACAGCCAGCAAGTGCACTGACAGTAACTGCTACTACTACACCTAACACAGGTGGAAACAACGGTGGTGTAAATACTACTGCGACCGGCGGAACAGGAACTTATCTTTATGTATGGAGCAATGGCGCTACAAGCGCAGACCTTACAAACGTAGCTCCAGGTGCTTATACAGTAACAGTAACCGACCAGAATGGTTGCACAGCCAGCGGCACTTATACTGTGGCTGACCTTGTAGGCATTAATAACATTGAACTGGTTAACAAGTTCAGCGTGTTCCCTAACCCGGCTTCTACTATGGTAAATGTTCAGGTTTCTTTCACCGAAACTACCGATACCAAGATAGAGTTGATGGACCTGACCGGCAAAGTGGTATTGACTGAAAATACAGGCAAAACAAACCAACTTAACCGGGTGCTAAATGTAAGCTCAATACCTGCAGGTGTTTATGCTATCCGCGTTTCGGGTGCTAAATTCAATGTGGTAAAACAACTTACTATCAGCAAGTAATAAGTAAGCATAGCATACAATTGAAAGCCGCCCTTTTGGGCGGCTTTCTTTTTTTAATAAACTTCTAAATACTGCATGTAAACTGCAATGGCAACAAATACGTATATTGAAATATGAAACTATTAAGCACCTTATGCGTACTGTTTTTTTACAGTTTATCTTTTTGCCAGCAAAGCAATACTGCTGCAGTAGATTTTGATGTGGTAGACAGCCTTATAGAAACCACCCCTGCACTGGATATGTGCCTGAAAGACGGCAAAGAAGACCTGCGCTTCTTTAGCAAAACCCCCGAAAAGTATTCTGACTTTAAGCAAAAGTTTATGGAGCAGGCATCGACCGCAGTAAACATACCAGCCGGTAGCCACTTTTATTGCGACATAAGTGCCGAGATAAACTGCGAAGGCAAAGCAGGCAACTACAATTTTGCTTTTGAGCCCCGCACTTTTACAATAGATGATTTTGAAATTCTAAAACAATATATAACGCTTGTAAATGCAATGCGTGAAACAGTGTTTACACCCGCTATATACCTTGGCGAAAAAGTAAACAGTAAAGTGCGCTTTAAGCTACTTGCCAAAGAAGGCAAAGTAACGATGCAATAATATCCCGAAAAGAAAAAGTGCGGGGAGGTGTTTCTACACCTAATTACCCCTAAATGCAGCTAATGTTTATATAGTTGCTATAAATCACGGCAATAGCCTGCAAGTAAGAAATTAACTACAATTGACATGCAATTTGCGCTACCGCCTGTATAATTAAAAAGTACAGCCATGAAAGCAATACTGAATACAATACTAACCCTGTTCGGGGCAATGCAATCTTGCGGCAAAACCGAGATAGAAGAATTAAATGCAAGTAAAGGGCGGGTGTTGCAAAATCAGAAAAAATCGATTGCTGCGCAAGATGATACCAGACCACTATTTCATTTGGATATAATGAATGTGTACATTGACAAAAGGCAGTATAATATCCGGTATAGAAGGTATAGCGGTCCTGCGGCTTCAGAATTAATAGCCCTATCTCCCAACGCGGGTAACATCTACATTTACGATAGTGGCCTGGTTGCAGGTAATGGAACCCCTCTTGCAAGCATAGTAAACAAAATTAGCCCGTACCCCAGCAAAGAAGTGGTTTGGAAAGAAGTAATCATTAAAATTAACAGAGGCGAATCGCCTGTGCAGTTTAGGTCGGAACGTGAGTTGCTGGCCGCTGTGCGCAACTCTAATGGTATGATACAACTAATGCCGGGTACAGAAGCCTACCAGGGCAGTATGTTTGAATTTGAAAAGCAGGTGATGCCCGATGAAGAAAACTAAGTCATACTAATGTGCCAGCGCTGTTTTAAGCACCTCTATATCTATTACATGCCGGCCTTTAAATTCGTATTCTGTAAAATTCATGCCGGCATATTTAACACGCATTTCGGCAACTACCGGTGGTGTAAAAAACTCATCGTGTGTGCCGCAGATGAAAATATTTTTTGTTGCTTTTAAACCGGAGCCCTCACTCAAAGGCAGTAGCTCGGGGGCTACCTCGCCTGCATATACCACCAGCGTATCTATACGCTTATGGCCTGCATTTACCCAGCGTGTAACAGTAGATGCACCCTGCGAGAAACCAAGTGCTGTAATGTGTGCGTGTGTATATTTATCAAAATCGAAAAGATCGTACACGTCATCCAGGTACTGTACGTAGTCCTTTATTTCATTCAAGCGGTCTTCTTTTGTCATCCACGTGGCACCTACCTGGCCGCCATTATTTTTAAGATAGAAGCGATTAAGTGCTTCCGGTGCCACATAAAAAGCCTGCTCAGTTTGCAAAGGCTGCAACGATGCAAGAAAGTCTTTGGCATTCATACCCCAGCCATGCAATACAATATAAATATGCGTTGTTTTCTCACTTAGTTCGCCCAGTGTATAAAACCGCGCTGTTTTGTTTATAATGATATGATTCTCTTTCATGGGGTTTGTTTATGGGCTTTATGCAAATGTGCGGCAATAGATATAGCGCGGAAGCCCAACAAAACTATAAGCCACCTGGCTGCCGGGCTGTATGGCTGAGGCATCCAGGACCAGCCCACTAGTATTGCAAGCATTAAAACAAACGTGGCCACAAAATAATATTTGAGCCAAACCGGCTTTTGCTTTTTAAGCAGAACGAAAGAGACTACCAGGTGTGTGGGTATCAGCCACAACATATTCATGTTTTTTGGCAGTGAGTAGTGCGAGGTAAAAATACCGAGCAACAGAAAAATTGTACCCAACAAGCCGGCCATAAAGAACACACTAAAATCGTAGCCATAGTAATGAGTGTGCTTTAGGCGCTCGGCAAAAGCCACCATTAACCCTATAAGCGCCAATAGCTGACAAAGTTGCATGGGCGTAAAACCAGCATCGCCAGTGGCGCGTGGAAACTGAACCAACACCTCTTTTTTGGTAACAAAAGGCTGCCCATCTACTGTAGCACAATCGGCATACTTTAAAAGGTACTCGGGTAAAAAAGTTTGGTGGCGCGGGGTAGCAATTACCTCGCATGGTAAACCTAATATTAAATCGAACCCGAAATCTACCCAGGAACGGTCGTGCACATATATACGCAACATATCGTGCATGGTTTTATTCACCTCAAATCCGGCACTATCGGTATGGTACTGCAGGCGGTTACCTAAGGTTTTTTCAAACACATCGCGCGGGCGTGTAGAGCAGTTATCCCAAAAGAAATCGTAGTAGTATTCCCTGTTTTCAGGTTTGGCGTTATTATACAAAAACGCAAATACGCTTTGCATCTCGGTAGGTGTAAGCCTTAGCTGTTGCTCGGTTACACTTCGCTTTTCGTAATAATAAGAATTCAGAAAATCATCGAACCCCTCGTAGGCAATCATATACCGCATTTTGCCTTTTACAAAGTTGGTGTAAAAGCCGGGCTGGGCAAAATCGAAGGTGCCGTAATTAAACACCACATCAAACTTATTCTTGTAATCGGTAACCCTGATGCCCGTATGCCCAAAAGCCGAGTATAATTCGCTGCCGGGAGCCACGGTTAGTAAAGATACACGGGCAGAATCGGAAAGCACTATACCGTTAGCCAACGAAAACAGGGGAAAAAGAAAAAGCGCAAGTGCTAAAACCTTTATGCGGCGGGATAGATGGCAAAAGTAGATTGACATTAATTAAGAGTGGGGTTTTCGGGGTAGCCTGCCATGGTGTTGTAAATACCTCCCATTTCCCTCATCGTATTTTTCCAAAGCGAATCGTAAGGAGTGCTGAATATATGCTGGGTGGTAGCTTGCGTTACTATCCAGGCATTGTCTTTCAACTCTTCATCTAACTGTCCCGGCGACCAACCACTGTAGCCAAGAAAAAAACGTACCTCATCGGGTGAAATACTACCGTCGGCCATCATTTCCTTTAATTGCTCAAAATTGCCCCCCCAATAAAGGTTATCGGCCAATTTAAGGCTGTTTTCAATCTTATTGCCCAAAGAATGCAGAAACTGCATCGTATCGGTACCAACCGGGCCACCTAAAAATATTTTGCCCTGAAAAGGGGGGAAGCCTTCTACGACATCATTCAGGCGCAGGTTAATAGGCTTGTTTAAAATAAGCCCAACAGTGCCATTATCTTCGGTATGCTCGCAGACCAAAACAACGGTTCGTCTAAAATTTTCGTCAAACATAAAAGGTTCAGAAAGCAGCAACCTGCCGGCGCTTATCCCCTTTTCTTTTTCAAATTCGTAACTCCAGATATTTTCGTTATCGGCCATATCACTTTATTCGAAAGCTATAATAGATAAAATCATTCCACTGTTAGAGTAATAATCAATAAAATGTTATAAACCATTGTTAAAGACCTACGAGAAAAACGATTGTTTGGTTTGCACATATTTTGCGACATTTGGCATTCTCTAAAATTATAACTAGATGAAGAAGTTTTTGTCATTGGTTTGTTTGCTTCTAACGTTATCGGCAAAGGCTGCCCCTACGGTTGAATTTGTTGTTACCTCTTCTACCCATAATGAAGGTGTGGTATCATTTGGCGTTGCAGTATCTATTGCCAACCCCGATGCGAATGCTACCAGCGTAGACATTACTGTGCTGGGCGGTGGCACGGCTACCTCAGGTGTAGATTATACCTACGCTCCTATTTTGGTTACATTTCCGGCTAACTCGCCCCTGGTACAGATTATTACCGTAACTGTGGCAGATGATGCGCTGGTAGAGGGTAATGAATCGTTTACTTTTGCGCTTGCCAACCCCACCAATAATGCCGCTATTGGCACCAATGCACAACATACTGTAACTATTACCGATAATGATGGCCTTACAGTAGGTTTTGTATCGCCCACGCTGGTGCAATACGAAAACATAGGCCAGGTAAATATGCAAGTAAGGTTATATAACCCGAATGCTAATCCTACCAGTGTTACCGTTCAAATAGAGCCGGTAGGTACTACAGCACTTCAGCCTGCAGATTATACCTTTAACGACACTACCATTACATGGCTACCCGATAGTTTTGGTACTGTGTTTGTGCCCCTTACAATTATTGACGATGTGCTGTACGAACCCACCGAAATGGTGCGGGTAAAACTTACCAATGCCACCAACGGGGCAACATTAACCACTGATACGTTTTTGTTGCAGATTTTAAACAACGATTCGGTGATACTTACCAACTGCGCCGATTTATTTTTTAGCGAGTATGAGCATGGCGATGCCGATGATAAGGCAATGGAAATTTTTAACCCTACTGAGCAGAGTATAGATATGAGCGAGTACCGGGTTATAATTTCTTATAACGGTGGCGACAGTACACGAATAATGGGTTTTGAAGGTATGCTAGCACCGAATGATGTATATGTATTTGCCAAAACAGGCTCCAGGTCAGATATTGTTGTACATGCCGATACGTTATCTCATTTGTTTAACTGGGATGGTAACGATGCCATTATACTTTTGCACTTTACCGATACTATAGATGTATTTGGGCAACCGGGCCTTAACCCCGGCCTGGGTTTCCCTATGGACTATGGCTCTACCTGGTATAATAACTATTACCGCAAAAAAGATGTATACAAAGGCGATTATTACTGGAGCAATGGCATACATACCTGGGCGTATTTAGGCACTGATGTTAAAGATTCGCTGGGGGCACACCACATATACCCCTGTGGAAGTGTGCCACCGGTGGCTACAGTGCGGTTTATAGAAGCGGATACCACAGTACCGGAAAGCATAGGCTCGTTAATACCTGTGATTGTAGAAACAATCAACCCCACCAGTAACTCCATTAGCTTTGTGGTGGGACACGACAACAACGCGTCTACCGCTACCTACCAGGCAGACTACACGGTGGATGTACCTACCTACACACACAACACCGGCATATGGTACGACACCCTGTATGTAACCGTGCTGGAAGATGAATTGCTTGAGTTGACAGAGACAGCAGTGCTGTACCTTACCAACATGACCGGTAACGGAAAATTCATTGCCGACTCTACGCGCAGGGTACATATTACCGACAATGATGTGCTGACCGTTTCATTTAACGGCGCGGGCTTTAGCTATGTAGAAGACACCGCACTGGTGCAGGTTAAACTAACCTTATCGGGAACAATAGATGACACTACAACTGTGCGGGTTTTACTGGCACCCGGCAATGCTACGCGCAACGTAGATTTCAGGTTTAACGATACTACCATATACTTTATGCCCAATACGCGCGACACACAAAGTGTATGGGTAACTATTATAAACGATGCACTGGTAGAGCCGAATGAACAAATAAATTTTAACCTGTTTAACGAAGACAGCGGGGTGTATAAGGGTGTAATTGCTTATACACTTACCATAATAGACGATGACACACCAACCGGCATAAGCGAAAATGAAAACGATGCAATTAAGTTATACCCCAATCCTGTAGTAAATACTCTAGTGATAGAAACAGAAAACGCACTTGCCGGTGTAACTATAACCGGTGCAATGGGCAATACCCTGATTAGCATTAACTCCCTGCCGGCGGGCAAATCGCCAATAGATGTATCCTTATTGCCTCCAGGCATTTATTTTATTACAGTGCAGCAGCAAGAAAATATATTCAGCAAGCGCTTTGTTAAACTGGGCGAATAACCGCAACAAATAATTACCATGAAAAAAACAATACTTTTCTTCGGCAGCCTTTTCTTAATGCTGGCAGCTATGGCACAGGTGCCGTCAATAAACATGGTGACATTAGCCACAGGTTATAGTAGCCCTGTAGATATAAAAAATTGCGGAGACAATAGGCTTTTTATTGTAGAACAGGCTGGCTACATCCGTATACTTAACAAAAATGGCACCAAGCAGGCTGCCCCCTTTTTAAACATAGATGCACTTGTCAATTCAACGGGCAACGAGCAGGGGTTACTGTCATTAGCGTTTAGTCCCAACTATAAAGAAGACGGTTACTTTTATGTAAACTATATAAATGGAAGTGGTAGTGGCTCAACCCGTATTTCGCGTTTTTCGGTAATGGCAAACGATTCAACAAGGGCAGATTCTACAAGCGAACAGATTCTTTTAACGTTTACCCACCCATACACAAACCACAAAGGCGCAACTTTAATGTTTGGCAAAGATGGCTACCTGTATAGCACCCAAGGTGATGGCGGCAGCGGTGGAGACCCACAAGGTAATGGCCAAAACAAAAACACCTACCTGGGTAAAATTTTACGTATAGATGTAAGTAATCCCGGCGCATATACAATACCGGCAGACAATCCTTTTGTGGGACAACCCAATGTTAAGGAAGAGATATGGGCTTACGGTGTGCGAAATCCGTGGCGTTGTAGCTTTGACCGTATTACCGGCGATATGTGGATTGGTGATGTAGGCCAGGATGCGTACGAGGAAATTGATTTTCAGAGCGCAAATAGTGCCGGCGGAGAAAATTACGGCTGGCGGTGCCGCGAGGGCTTACATGCCTATAACTCATCCGGCTGTGCCGGCCTTACTTTTGTAGACCCCATTTTTGAAACGCCACAAACGGGTACCATATGCTCTGTAACCGGTGGTTATGTTTACAGAGGGGCACAATATTCAAAGCTATTCGGCCTATATCTGCATTCTGACTTTTGTAATGGCCGTATATGGAGCACCCGGAATTTAGGCAACAATACATTTGATACAGACTCACCTGCTGTTGCTGTAAACGGCACTACTGGTTTTCTTACCAATAACATTGGCACATTTGGAGAAGATAACCTGGGAGAACTATACATAGCCGGCAGGGCCAACGGGCGCATTTATCGCCTTACCGAAACCAGCAACTGCAATCCGGTGGCATTTATCTCTTTGCAGGATACTATTACCGGCTGCAGCCCGGTTAAAGTATCGGCGCTACAAGGCGATACCTTATCTTACGAGTGGTATAACAGTAATGGAGTTATAAACGGCGCTACGGCCTACCAGTATGCAGCTGCACAAAGCGGCTGGTATAAGGTGCGGGTAAGTAAAACACAAAACGCCGCTTGCCAAAGCATGAGCGATTCGGTATATGTGCAATTGACAGATACTACAGCTATAACCACAGGCACGGGTGTTACAACATTTTGTAAAAACAGCTCTCCGGTAGTGTTAAACAATTATTTACAACCTGCGGGCGGTACCTATTCAGGCACTGCTGTAAGCAACAATACGTTTAACCCTGCATTATCTAACGGAGCAAGTACGAATGTGATATACACTTACACTAACCAGTTTGAATGCGTATCTCATGGCAGCCTTACGCTACAGGTAAATGACACTACTGTGCTTACAAAAAATTCTTTAGACAGCGTTTTCTGCTCCAACAGCCCTGCCATTTCGCTTACGGGTTTCTATAACCTTACTGGTTCATACTCTGGTAGTGGAGTAGCTAATGACGACTCTACCTTTAACCCAGCCAGTGCCGGTGCAGGCATTGCAAACATTTCGTTTCTGCACCAAAATCAGGATGGTTGCCAGAGTACTGCAAACTTTAATTTGCTGGTGCAGGATTTAACGACCCTTACTAAAAATGTAACAGATAGCACCTATTGCACAGATGATGCAGCCTTTTCGCTTGCCGGTTTCATTTCGCCAGCCGGTGGCAGTTTTTCGGGCACCGGTGTATCGGGTAATAATTTTACCCCGGCTGCAGCCACCTTTGGCAGCAATACAGTGTATTATGAATACACCAACGTAAATAATTGTACATCCCGCGATTCATTTACCATAACCGTAGCAGAATGCCTTGGCATCGAAAATGTATCTAATGGTGTTTCATTCAGCATATTTCCTAACCCCAATAAAGGCAACTTTAACTTAAGTGTAAATATTGCAACTGCCGGACAAACGGAACTGGTAATTACAGACGCTGTAGGCAAAATATGCTATACAAAAAACATGAACCTGCCGGGAGGCAAATCGGTAATACCGGTTGAAATTTCTCAATTGGCAAAAGGCATGTATACTATACAGCTTAAAGGCCATTTTGGAAAGGAGGTAAAAAGCCTGGTTATAGAATAGGGGTTGTCACATACCTGCGCATCCATTTTGTTGCTTTTTACTACATTTAACTCTATCATTTATGGAAGAGTTTATACTAAAAATTAAAAAGGCATTCCCGTATCTTACCGATACTACCATATCTAAATTGATGAGCCTGGGAGAAGTTCAGTTGCTGCAGGAGGGAGAAACATTTATAAAGCAAGGTGAGCGGCACAACCGCATAGCGCTTGTAATGCAGGGCCTTTTGCGCAATTACATTATGAATGACAACGGCGAGCAGATAACGGTAGTATTTGCCACCGAGTTACAATCTATAGCTCCATACAAATGTCTGTTTTTACAACAGCCTGCCAGCGAAACTACTGAAGCAGTGAAGTCAAGCGTGTTAATCACTTTTGATTATCCTACCATGCGCAAGCTGGGCGAAGAAGAGCCTCAGTTTAATAAACTATATATGGATGCGCTGGAAAAAACATTAATGAATGCGATAGAGCGTGTAGAAGATTTTACAATAGCCAAGCCGGAAGAACGCTATCAACGCCTGCTTGCAAAACACGGGTACCTGATAGAGCAGGCACCGTTAAAATATCTTGCCAGCTACCTGGGTATAAACCCTGTATCGTTATCGCGCATACGAAAAAGGATAAGCACCGGTAAAAGGAAATAGTTAATTCCTTTCCGCTCATTTCTTAATTAGCTTTTGTTAAGTGGGTTTGAGTCTGCATGCACTTACGTTTGCATCGCACAGTTATTAAAACCCCTTAGCCATGTTACGCAAGTATTTATTACCGGTACTGCTACTAGCATTTTATTGCCAGGCCCTTTCGCAGGCCGAAACCCAAAACACTGTTTTCCCATTCTGGAAAATAAAGGGTAACAGCGGTACTACTGCCGGCACTAACTTTATTGGCACTACCGATAACCAGGCGCTTGACATACGCACCAGAGATACCCTGCGCGTACGGGTAACTACACGCGGGGTGATTGAAACCTACAACACCGGTCAATCGGTATTTGTAGGCGAGGGTGCAGGTGCCAACGACAACCGGGCAAATAATAACAACGTGTTTGTAGGCTATCAGGCGGGGCAACTTAATACCAGCGGGTACGCGTTAGTAGCTGTAGGATATAGAGCTTTGGCCAAAAACACTACCGGCATAAATAATACAGCTACTGGCTTTGGCGCTATGATAAACAATACTACCGGTAGCGGAAATACAGGGATTGGCTTCTGGGCTTTGTCGAACAACACTACAGGTAACGAAAATGTATCTATTGGCCAAAACTCTATGAGAAACAACACCACAGGTTCAGACAATACATCGGTGGGCTCCTATGCGTTAAACACAAATATTTCGGGATTTCAAAATTCAGCATTTGGGAAAAACGCCCTTGAAAAAAATAACAGCAATAGCAATACTGCCGTGGGATACAGCGCAGGGCAGAGCAACATCGGTAGCGGAAATGTATTTTTAGGCAGTAGGGCTGCAGCCAATGATACTACCGGCAGCAACCGGTTGTATATTGATAATTCTAGCACCAGCACACCTCTTATCTATGGAAACTTCAGCACCAATAGTGTAACTATTAATGATAGCCTGACCAGCAAATATTTTCGCATGAGCAATGGTGCCACAAGTGGTTATGTGCTACAAAGCGATGCAGCCGGTAATGGCAGTTGGCAGGCATTGCCTGCTATTTCGGGCCCAACCGGACCAACAGGTGCACAAGGCGCAACAGGCAGCGCTGGGGCTACAGGTGTACAAGGAGAAACCGGGCCCACCGGCGCCATAGGTGCAACAGGCAGTAGCGGGCCAACAGGTGCAACAGGCATGCAGGGAGAAACGGGAGCTACCGGACCTACGGGCATTACCGGTGCTCAAGGAGAAACAGGGCCTACCGGTGCGGTGGGTGCCACCGGGAACAATGGCGCTACCGGGGCAACAGGCATTCAGGGAGTAACAGGAGCAACGGGGGCAACGGGAGCCACCGGTGCCGATGGCTCTTTGAATGCCTGGGGCCTGACCGGTAACACAGGCACCACAGCCGGTACTAATTTTATAGGAACTACCAACGCTGTTGACTGGGTGATAAAAACAAATAACACAGAAAGACTGCGGGTACAGGCTGCCGGTAATGTAGGCATAGGTGATGCAAACCCCTCTGTAGCGCTATCGGTAAATGGCAATGGCACATTTGGCGCATCCGGTCAAATGACAGGCAATCACAGCCTGATAGTTGGTGCCCTTGATACTATAACCAGCTTAAACAGTTTTTGCGTAGGTGCACGAAATAAAATAACAGCTAATAATGCCCAGGTATTTGGGGTAGATAATTATGTAACAGGCTATGGCAGCTTTGCTGCCGGCCGCTACAATAGCTCGGCAGGCAATCATAGCATGGCACTTGGTTTTATAGATACTGCCATAGGCGATGCCAGCTTTGTGGCCAATAGAAATAACACTGTAACCGGCCATTACTCTACAGCTTTTGGAACCTACAATTATGCACCCAGCAGGGGTGAATTTGTAATAGGCAACTATGCCACCACCTATACCGCCGCCAGCAATTTGAATATAAATAACGCTGACCGTGTATTTACTATTGGCAATGGCACCGGTACCGGTAGCCGCAGCGATGCCATGGTGGTTTTAAAAAGCGGTGACATTGGTATAGGCACCAATGCACCTGCGCGAAAATTACATGTTAGCGGTACAGGCAGTGGTGTGCGGGTTGCAAGTGTAGCAACGGGAGGCTCCTTTATTACCACGCCCACTGCCAGTACCGATAAACTATTATATGCCGATGCCAATGGTGATATACGGGCTATAGCCACCGGCAGCAACGGCCAACTGCTAACTATTACCGGTGGTACACCGGGCTGGAGCACACCGGCAAATGGCTGGGGCCTAACCGGCAACAGCGGCACTACTGCGGGTACCAATTTTATTGGCACTACCGACAATCAGGCATTAGATATGCGCACCAATAACATACTGCGCACGCGCATAACTACCAATGGTGCTATTGAACAGCATAACACCGGGCAATCGGTATTTATAGGTGAGGGTGCCGGGCTAAACGACGACCTGAGCAACAACAGCAATGCTTTTGTTGGTTATGAAGCGGGCCGAAGTAATACTTCGGGCGGCAGCCTTATTGCAGTGGGTTACCAGGCGTTGCGTGCCAATACAACCGGAGTAAACAACACCGCTATAGGGTATCAAAGTTTGCTAAGTACAACTACCGGAGGCAGCAATACCGGTATAGGTTTCTGGGCGTTGCGGGCCAATACTACCGGTGTTGAAAATACAGCTATTGGGGTAGATGCAATGCGGTTTAACACCACCGGTTACGACAATACAGCAGTAGGTTATTATGCCTTGCGCGCCAATGTAACAGGCACAAACAATGTTGCAATAGGTATGCACAGCCTTGCCAGTTCTACCGGAAATAACAATACAGCCCTTGGCTTTAACAGTGGCAACCTAAACACCGGAAGTGGTAATGTATTTTTGGGTAAAGATGCCGGCAGCACCGATGCCACCGGCAGCAACCAACTTTATATTGATAACAGCAATACCGCTACCCCGCTTATATATGGCAACTTTAACACAAACAGCGTAACCATAAACGATAGCCTGATAAGTAAGTATTTTAAGATGAGCAACGGTGCCACCAACGGGTATTTATTACAAAGCGATGCTACCGGCAATGGCAAATGGGTAAGCGCTTCGGCGGCTGTTTCGACCACTGCATGGGGGCTTGCCGGCAACAGCGGCACAACACCTGGCACTAACTTTATTGGCACTACCGATGCAAAGGAACTTATGTTTAAAGTAAACAATATACACGCCGGTATTATAGATTACAACGCACCATACCTAACTGCGTTGGGCTATCAGGCTTTACAAAGCAATACTACAGGCCATAGTAACGCTGCCTTTGGCTACCTTACACTAAGCGCCAACACTACAGGCTACAATAACTTTGCTTTTGGTGATAGCGTACTTAGCAGCAACACCACCGGTTACCACAATGTAGGAGTGGGCACACTTGCCTTATATAATGCTACTGCACCGGTAGGTAATACCGCCATCGGTTATGCTACACTTACTAACTTAACCGGCGTTGGGTATTGTACCGCCGTAGGCGATTACAGCCTTACCAACAATACCACCGGCGAGCGAAACTGCGGAATGGGGATAAACGCATTACGAGCTAACATAAGCGGAGATTACAATGTGGGCATTGGCGGCGAAGCATTATTCCAAAATGAAACCGGCAACAGTAACACAGCAGTAGGCAGATCGGCATTATATAACAACGAAGCCAGCAACAACACTGCGGTTGGATACCAGGCGCTACAGGACTTTACCATTGGCACAAATAATACTGCGCTTGGGTACAAAGCGGGAGCAACTGTTACCGCCAGCCTGGGTGGCAACACCGCTCTAGGGGCCAGTACCGAAGTACGGGGAAGTAACAATACAGTGATTGGTTACCTGGCCCGGGTTGACCAATCATCTTTTACCAACGCTACGGCTATTGGCTATAATGCCGAGGCTATTGGCGACAATATAATTGTGCTGGGAGCCATTGATAATGACAGGGTAAATGTAGGCATTGGAACCATGTCGCCCAGTGCTATATTACATACCGTTGCCGCCGGAACAAAGACCGGCAACTATGCCGGCAACCTGCTTACCAATACAGCAACATCTTCCACAGCCAGTGTAAACAAATATAGTGTTGAGATACGCAGCACAGGAACCTGGAATGGCACCGGTGCGCGCAACATAGGTTTATATGTATCTAACGTTTCGGGGGGTACTAGCAATTACGATGCAATTTTTAATGGCGGAAACAACATAGGTATATGGGGCAGCCATGAGCTTGAATTTTACGCCGATGCCGGCACCACTCAACGAGGCTTTGTAGGCCAGTATGCCTCTAATTCTGACATGACTATAGCTTCAACTACGGCAAGTTCGTGGATGCGTATTGGTGCCAATAATAGCAGTATTGCATTTTTTCCCGATAACACCGTTACCGCAGGCAACAGCCCTAAGGTAGTTATTACCAGCGCAGGTTATATGGGTATAGGTACCATTACCCCTACACAGGCCATGTTGGTAGTTAACGGCTCACAAAATCAAAACTTATCATTTGGTTACCTTAACAGCGGAGGCAACACCGGCACAGCCTCAGGCACCAATGCCTACTCTATTTATGCAAGCGCGCGCATAGCAGCTAGCGAATTTAACGCTTACAGCGATGCACGTATAAAGCACATAACCGGTATTACCAATAGTAAGAATGACCTGAACACCCTCGCTGCCATACAAGTTACCGACTATCGGTACATAGATAGCATTGGCAAAGGCAACAGAGAAGTTAAAAAGGTAATAGCCCAGCAAGTAGAGCAGGTATATCCGCAGGCTGTAAATAAAATGACGGATGCAGTGCCGGACATTTATCAATTAGCCGAAATTAAAAATGGCTATGTGCAAATGCCCAATAGTTTAAAAGCGGGGGAGCGTGTAAAACTGATACTAAACAACCGCAACGAAATTTTTGAGGTAAAAGCCGCAGATATAAATGGATTCACTGTAGATGCAACCGATACCGGTAAAGTGTTTGTGTATGGCCGCGAGGTAAGTGATTTTCGTACCGTAGATTATGAGGCGCTTACTACGCTTAATATTTCTGCCACACAGGAATTACTGAAAAAGATTAACGGGTTAGAAGGCGAGAACAATGAATTGAAAACACGGATAGATAAGCTGGATGCAAATATGGAGAAGATGATACGGGTGCTGGGGATGAAAGAAAAGGCAGCTATGGAGTAACCCGCAGAGACGTCTTGAGGCGTATCATAAATACGCAGACGCGATCATCGCGTCTCTACTAATTTTTTATCCAACTGTGCTAAGGGGGATAATTGCAAGCGGCAGTGGCACCCACCACTGCCCTTGCTTTACCCCTAAATCTCCTAAAGGGGAGTAAATGCAAGCGCCACACTCACCTACGCGCTTATACAAAAGCACTCATACCGGTAATGGCCCTACCAACTATTAGTGTATTAATTTCTTTAGTACCCTCGTAGCTATAGATGGCTTCGGCATCGGCCACAAATCGCGCCACATCATATTGTAAAAGGATACCGTTACCTCCCATTACCTCACGTGCCTTGCTTACAATATCGCGGGTGCGCAGGCTACAAAATACTTTTGCTAATGACGCATGTTCGTCGGTCAGTTTTTCATCGCCCTGTAATTGCGAAAGCCGGAATACCATAGTTTGCATAGCCGTTAGATTGGTGAGCATCTCCACCAAATGGTTTTGTATAAGCTGGTAACCGGCTATAGGTTTGCCAAACTGCTTGCGCTCAATAGTATATTTAAGCGCGCTTTCATAAGCTCCGCGGGCGCAGCCAACAGCCTGCCATGCCACAGCAGCGCGGGTCATACGCAACACATTAGCTGTATCTTTAAATGTATTAGCCCCTTGTAATCTATCGGCTTCTTCTACTTCGCAATTAGTTAATGTGATTAACCCGTTCTGCACAATACGCAGCGCCATCTTATCTTCCATTTTATCTACATGCAAACCGGGTGTGCCTTTACGCACCAAAAAGCCCTTTACATCAGTGCTCTCTACATCGCGCGCCCAAATAATTATTACATCGGCAAAGGTGGCGTTGCCTATCCACTTCTTCTGCCCATTAAGCACCCAGGTATTTCCATTGCGCTTTGCCTGCATAGTAAGCCCACCTGCCGCACCGGAACCTACTTCGGGCTCGGTTAAACCAAAAGCCCCGATTTTTTTAAACTGCTGCATAGCCGGCAGCCATTCCTGCTTTTGTGCCTCCGAGCCAAGTAGGTATATCGACCCCATCGTTAAGCCACTTTGAACCCCGAAAAATGTTGAGATAGAAGTATCTACTCTTGCCATTTCCATAGCCAGCATACCTTCCATTACATAACTCATGCCCGGGCAACCATAGCCAGTATACGAGGTACCGCATATGTTCAACTCTGCCAGACGTGGTATTATTTCAAACGGAAACTCCGCGCGTACCCAGTAATCGTTTACAAGGGGCTTAATATAGGTCTCCATAGTATGCCGCACCTTAAGTTGCAGTTCCCGCTCTTCGGGGGTGAGAGTATGGCTAAGGTTGTAGAAGTCGCCGTCTACAGGCGGTGCCTCGCGGTGTTTCCCTCCGCCGGCACTTAGCATTTTCATTAATCCGGCAAGTTGCTGGTCGTTTAGCTTACTTACGTTTTTCATCACTTCGGGCAAATCCACTTTTTGAGCTAATTGACCAAAGGCTTCCATGTCAACGTTTTGAAATAATTGATAAGCCTGTTTGATTTTTGAAAATAGCGATGCCATAGGAGTAGTTTGGGTACAAGCTGCCAAAAACATGCCAGCGCCCTGCGCCTAAAAGTGAGGAACAAGTGCCCCATAAAGCATAACAGCCCGACTTTTTGCCGGGCTGTTATGTGTAAAAAACAAATACACTTATTCAAATTTTGCAAAATCTGAAACGGTAACCTGATTTACCAGATAAATCTTTTTGCCCGGAATTGCAGTTGTATTAGTTTTAAACCGGTATGGCGTTACCTGCAATAAGCCCTGCGATGAAGCCTGCAATGCAGAAAGATCTGCGGCGCTAAAGGTTACTGAAGTAACATTACCACCTACACGCTTTTCGGCATAGCTATTACCCGATGCCAGAATAAAAAGAACAGAATCAGCATTGCTGATACCTGACACAGTAAAAGTATAACCACTTGCCAGTGTAACAGTTTCGCTGTTGCTGGTAATAGTTGGCGACGAAGGAAAACTGGTAAACGATTCGGTAAATGCCGGAATGCTGCCCACACCACCAATAGTCCACTGCGATCCCGAGCCAAAATCAATACCTGTTACATCTGTTTGGCTTGGTTGAAAGATATACGAATTATTACTCTGCCTGGTAAGCGCCTTGGTATTGCACTGCACAGTTCCTGCATCCTGATAAGTAGTGCCACCGGCAGCTGTAGAAAACGCAGCTACTGCAGTGCCTAAAGTAATTTCCTGCTGACCACCT